>NZ_JBSFVU010000013.1:0-227591 GCF_053592475.1 Streptomyces sp. NPDC002671 | reverse complement strand
AGGGAGTTGCCGAGGGTGTAGCCGAAGCCCGGCTCCAGCGGCTCGATCACGAACCGGGAGCGGAACTCGTCGACGACCTCTTCGGTCAACGAGGGGCGCTGAGCGATCAGCATGTGTGGATCAGATCCTTCTTTCGTGGACGCCCGCTATTTGACGTCCGACGGAAACCGCACCTGTGAAAAATGCGGGTACTGCAAGGGTACGGGCGGCACGACTCGAAGGAGCCGTACCGCCCGAGACCGCAGTGCGCGGAGCGCGACGCGTCAGACGCGGCGGCGCTTCGGCGGGCGGCAGCCGTTGTGCGGGGTCGGGGTGACGTCCTGGATGGAGCCGACCTCGAGGCCCGTGGCCTGCAGGGAGCGGATCGCGGTCTCACGACCGGAACCCGGGCCCTTCACGAACACGTCGACCTTGCGCATGCCGTGCTCCTGGGCGCGGCGGGCAGCCGACTCGGCGGCCATCTGCGCGGCGAACGGCGTGGACTTCCGGGAGCCCTTGAAGCCGACGTGGCCGGCGGAGGCCCAGGAGATCACGTTGCCGGACGGGTCCGTGATCGAGACGATCGTGTTGTTGAACGTGCTCTTGATGTGCGCGTGGCCGTGAGCGACGTTCTTCTTTTCCTTGCGGCGCACCTTCTTGGCAGCGCCCTGACGTCCCTTGGGGGGCATCTACTAACTCCTACGGGAGGTGGTCGGTCCTACAGCGAAGACCGTGGACAGGTGTCCGCTGCGGACTACTTCTTGCCCGGCTTCTTCTTGCCGGCGATGGCGCGACGCGGGCCCTTGCGGGTACGAGCGTTGGTGCTGGTGCGCTGACCGCGGACGGGCAGACCGCGGCGGTGCCGCAGACCCTGGTAGCAGCCGATCTCGACCTTGCGGCGGATGTCGGCCTGGATCTCGCGACGGAGGTCACCCTCGGTCTTGATGTTGTTGTCGACGAACTCGCGGATCGCGACCAGCTGCTCTTCGGTCAGGTCACGAACGCGGGTGTTCGGGTCGACGCCGGTCGCAGCCAGCGTCTCCTGCGAAAGGGTCCGGCCGATGCCGAACACGTAGGTGAGGGCGACCTCCACGCGCTTTTCGCGCGGGATGTCAACACCGGAAACGCGTGCCATTCAATGGCTCCTGGTGAATCTTCGGAGGTCTTCCGCAAGACCGGCTCCCGGCCGCCGTACTAGGTACGAACCGGGTCCCCGGCCTCCGAACCGGGGGTGTCGAGCTGGCTGGCTCGGGTCCTGCGTATGAACATATTCAGCTCGCGTCGCGCGAAGTCTCTGCGATAGAGGTGCAGAGGGTGATGGTCGTGCGTCAGCCCTGGCGCTGCTTGTGGCGCGGGTTCTCGCAAATGACCATGACCCGACCGTGACGGCGGATCACCCTGCACTTGTCGCAGATCTTCTTGACGCTCGGCTTGACCTTCATTGGGTGAGGTTCTCCGGGTCAGTGCCATCGCCCTGGGAGGCCCGGGGCGCGGGCAAGATCTACTTGTAGCGGTAGACGATCCGGCCACGCGTCAGGTCGTACGGAGACAGCTCCACCACGACCCGGTCGTCAGGGAGGATGCGGATGTAGTGCATACGCATCTTGCCGCTGATGTGTGCCAGGACCTGGTGGCCGTTCTGGAGCTCGACCCTGAACATGGCGTTCGGCAGAGACTCGACGACAGTGCCCTCGATCTCGATGGCACCTTGCTTCTTGGCCACGCTTCGCCCTTCGAATCGACTACCTTGATCGACTCTCACGCTTTTCCCTAGCGGGCGCATGCGGACATGCGGGTGCACGAGAGCCGACGAGTCAGTCTACGTCAGCGCACCCGGAAACACGAATCGGGGAAGTCTGCCCTACGAGGGAGATCATTACGCCAACGGATCGGGGGCGGCCGTGATGCCGTACTCGGCCAGCTTCGCCTTGCCGCCGTCGGGAGCCGTCAGGACCAGGGGGCCCTGGTCGGTCAGAGCCACCGAGTGTTCCCAGTGGGAGGACCAGGTGCCGTCGAGGGTGACGACCGTCCAGTCGTCCTGGAGGACCTCGGTCTTCGGGGTGCCGAGGGAGACCATCGGCTCGATCGCGAGGCAGATGCCGGGGACCAGCTTGGGGCCCTTGCCGCGGCGGCGCTCGACGTAGTTCAGCAGGTGCGGGTCCATGTGCATCTCGGTGCCGATGCCGTGGCCGCCGTAGTCCTCGATGATCCCGTACTTGCCGCCGCCGGGCTTCGGCTGGCGGCGGATGTACGTCTCGATCGCCCGGGAGATGTCCACCAGACGGTTGCCCTGCTTCATCGCGACGATGCCGGCCCACATGGACTCTTCCGTCACCCGGGAGAGTTCGATCAGCTCCGGCGAGTGACCGGAGCCGACGAAGGCGGTGTAGGCCGCGTCGCCGTGCCAGCCGTCGATGATCGCACCGCAGTCGATGGAGATGACGTCGCCGTTCTTGAGGACGACCTCGTCGGAGGGGATGCCGTGGACGACCACGTCGTTGACCGACGTGCAGATCGTCGCCGGGAAGCCGCCGTACCCGAGGAAGTTCGACTTCGCGCCGTGCTCGGCGAGCACCTTGCGGGCGACCTCGTCCAGGTCCTTCGTGGAGGCGCCCGGAACCGCCGCTTCGCGCGTGGCCGCGTGAATGGCGGCTACGACCAGGCCCGCCGCACGCATCTTGGCGATCTGCTCGGGGGTCTTGATCTGCACCATGGGGGGCCTGCGCTCTCCGTCACTCACGTGGGCTGGGATATCTACACAACAGTACGGCCGCGGCGCCCGGAGGGGCACCGCGGCCGGAAGGGCCGGGACTCTACTTCTCGGCCTTCTCGCGCTTGAGCGCCTCCAGCGCCCGCTGCGTGATCTCGTCCACCGGCCCCAGGGAGGAGATCGTCACGACCAGGCCCTGCGCCTTGTAGTAGTCGATGATCGGCTCGGTCTGCGTGTGGTAGACCTCCAGCCGCGTGCGGACGGTCTCCTCGCGGTCGTCGTCGCGCTGGTACAGCTCGCCGCCGCAGACGTCGCAGACGCCGTCCTTCTTCGGCTTGCTGTACGTCACGTGGAAGACGTGCGAGGAGTCGTTACGGCAGATGCGCCGGCCGGCGATCCGCTTCACGACCTCGTCCTCCGGGACCTCCAGGTCCAGGACGGCGTCCAGCTTGATGCCCTCGGTCTCCAGCAGTGCGTCCAGCGCCTCGGCCTGCTTGACGTTGCGCGGGAAGCCGTCCAGCAGGAAGCCCTTCTCGGCGTCCGGCTGCTCCATGCGGTCCTTGGCCATCGCGATGGTCACCTCGTCCGGGACGAGGTTGCCGGCGTCCATGTAGGACTTCGCGAGCTTGCCCAGCTCGGTCTGCTGGCTGATGTTGGCCCGGAAGAGGTCGCCCGTGGAGATGTGCGGGATGGTCAGCTTCTCAGCGAGTCGGACGGCTTGCGTTCCCTTACCGGCACCCGGCGGCCCGACGAGGACGATACGCATCAGCGGAGGAACCCTTCGTAATTGCGCTGCTGGAGCTGGCTCTCGATCTGCTTCACCGTCTCAAGACCCACACCCACGATGATCAGGATGCTGGTCCCGCCGAACGGGAAGTTGTTCGTCGCCCCGAACCCGACCAACGCCATTGTTGGCACGAGAGCAATCAGACCCAGATACAGCGAACCCGGCCAGGTGATCCGGTTGAGCACGTAGCTGAGGTACTCAGCGGTCGGTCGGCCAGCCCGGATGCCCGGGATGAAGCCACCATACTTCTTCATGTTGTCGGCTACTTCCTCGGGGTTGAAGGAGATAGCGACATAGAAGAACGCGAAGAAAACGATGAGCAAGAAGTACGAAGTGATGTAAATCGGGTGGTCGCCCTTGGTCAGGTTGTTCTTGACCCAGATGGCCCAGCCCGATTTGCTCCCTTCGAACTGCGCCACCAGCGCCGGGATGTAGAGCAGCGACGAGGCGAAGATGACGGGAATCACACCCGCCTGGTTCACCTTGAGCGGGATGTACGTGGACGTACCGCCGTAGGACCGGCGGCCGATCATGCGCTTCGCGTACTGCACCGGGATGCGGCGCTGGGCCTGCTCGACGAAGACGACGAGCGCGACCATGACCAGGCCGACGAGGATGACGGTGCTGAACTCGATCCAGCCGCCGGCCAGGGAGCCCTGCTTCTTGATCGCCCACAGGGCGGAGGGGAAGGTCGCGGCGATCGAGATGAACATCAGGATCGACATGCCGTTGCCGATGCCGCGGTCGGTGATCAGCTCACCGAGCCACATGACGACGCACGTACCGGCGGTCATGCAGACGACCATCGTGATCGTGGTGAAGATCGCCTGGTCCGGAACGATGTTCCCGGCGACCGAGCAGCCGTTGAAGAGGGCGCCGCTGCGGGCGGTGGCGACGAGGCCGGTGCCCTGCAGGATGGCGAGCGCCACGGTCAGGTAACGCGTGTACTGCGTGATCTTCGCGGTGCCGGCCTGGCCCTCCTTCTTCAGGGCCTCCAGGCGCGGGATGACCACGGTCAGCAGCTGAAGGATGATGCTCGCCGTGATGTACGGCATGATCCCGAGCGCGAAGATCGTGATCTGGAGCAGCGCGCCACCACTGAACATGTTCACGAGGCCGAACAGGCCCTGGTTGGCACCCGACTCGGTCACACACTGCTGGACGGCCTTGTAGTTGACGCCGGGGATCGGGATGTGGGTACCGACCCGGTAGGCCACGATGATGCCCAGCGTGAAGAGCAGCTTCTTGCGCAGGTCGGGCGTCCTGAACGCCCGGGCGAACGCGGTGAGCACGGTGCCTCCTGCGACCCCCGCGCAACTGCGTCAAGGGTGACGGTCTTGAAGTTCGACGGATACAGAAACGGATACAGAAATGGAACAGTGCAGGCCACCTTACCGGCGACACTGCCTCCCTAGGAACGACCAACCGGGGATACCCCATTGTGGGGTATCCCCGGTCGGGATCGTCTACGTCATCGAGCGTCGCCCTGAGGGACTCAGACCAGCTCGGTGACCGTGCCGCCGGCGGCGGCAATCTTCTCCTTGGCGGAGCCGGAGACGGCGTCCACCGTCACCTGCAGCGCCACGGAGATCTCGCCCTGGCCGAGGACCTTGACGAGGCTGTTCTTGCGGACGGCACCCTTGGCGACCAGGTCGGCCACGGTGACCTCGCCACCCTCGGGGTAGAGGGCGGAGAGCTTGTCCAGGTTCACGACCTGGTACTCCGTCTTGAACGGGTTCTTGAAGCCCTTCAGCTTCGGGAGGCGCATGTGCAGCGGCATCTGGCCACCCTCAAAGCGCTCCGGAACCTGGTAACGGGCCTTCGTACCCTTGGTACCACGACCGGCCGTCTTACCCTTCGACGCCTCACCACGACCGACACGGGTCTTGGCGGTCTTGGCGCCCGGGGCGGGACGGAGGTTGTGGATCTTCAGCGGGTTCTGCTCCGCCATGATCAGACCTCCTCAACCGTCACGAGGTGGCGGACGGTGTGCACCATGCCGCGGAACTCGGGGCGGTCCTCCTTGACGACCTGCGTGTTGATGCCCTTGAGACCAAGGGAGCGCAGGGTGTCACGGTGGTTCTGCTTGCTGCCGATGTACGACTTAACCTGCGTGATCTTGAGCTGAGCCATTACGCACCAGCCCCGGCACGCGCACGCAGCAGGGCCGCGGGGGCGACGTCCTCGAGCGGCAGACCGCGGCGGGCCGCGACCTCCTCCGGACGCTGCAGGCCCTTCAGGGCCGCCACGGTCGCGTGCACGATGTTGATCGCGTTGTCGGAGCCGAGCGACTTCGACAGGATGTCGTGGATACCGGCGCACTCGAGCACGGCACGCACCGGACCACCGGCGATAACACCGGTACCCGGGGACGCGGGCTTGAGCAGCACGACGCCGGCAGCCTTCTCACCCTGGATCGGGTGCGGGATGGTGCCCTGGATACGGGGGACCTTGAAGAAGTGCTTCTTGGCCTCCTCAACGCCCTTGGCGATGGCGGCCGGCACCTCCTTGGCCTTGCCGTAACCGACACCCACGGTGCCGTCACCGTCGCCCACCACGACCAGCGCGGTGAAGCTGAAGCGACGACCACCCTTCACAACCTTGGCGACGCGGTTGATCGCGACAACGCGCTCAACGTACGCGGTCTTCTCGGCGGCAGCAGCGCCGCCGTCACGGCCCTTCCGGTCCCGCCGCTCGCCGCCACCGGCACCGCCACCGCGGCGCTGGGGTCCAGCCATTGGAATTACCTCTCTCTGTTTCCGCTAGCTACGGAACCGGCTCAGAACTTCAGGCCGGCTTCGCGGGCGGCGTCCGCCAGGGCGGCGATGCGCCCGGCGTACTGGTTGCCACCACGGTCGAACACGACAGCCTCGACACCGGCGGCCTTGGCACGCTCGGCGACCAGGGCGCCGACCTGCTTGGCCTGCGCGGACTTGTCGCCCTCGCCGCCACGGACCGACGCGTCCAGGGTGGACGCGGAAGCCAGGGTGTGGCCCTTGAGGTCGTCGATCACCTGCGCCACGATGTGGCGGTTGGAGCGGGTCACGACCAGACGCGGACGCTCCGCCGTACCGGAGATGTTCTTGCGAATCCGGATGTGGCGGCGCTTGATCGCGGCGCGCTTGTAGGCGTCGCCCTTGAGGATCTTCTGTCCGTATGCCATGGCTTACTTACCCGCCTTTCCGACCTTGCGGCGGATGACTTCGCCCTCGTACTTGACGCCCTTGGCCTTGTACGGGTCGGGCTTGCGCAGCTTGCGGATGTTGGCCGCAACCTCGCCGACCTTCTGCTTGTCGATGCCCTCGACCTGGAAGCGGGTCGGGGTCTCCACCTTGAAGGTGATGCCCTCGGGCGCCTCGACGGTGATCGGGTGGCTGTAGCCGAGCGCGAACTCGAGGTTCGAGCCCTTGGCCGTAACGCGGTAACCGACACCGCTGATCTCGAGCTTCTTCACGTAACCCTGGGTCACGCCGGTGATCATGTTCGCCACCAGCGTGCGGGACAGGCCGTGCAGGGCCTTGTTCTGACGCTCGTCGTTGGGGCGGGACACCTGCAGGGTGCCGTCCTCGCCCTTGGCGATGTCGATCGGCGCCACGACGGTGTGGGTCAGCGTGCCCTTGGGGCCCTTGACCTCGACCGTACGGCCGTCGATGGTGACGTCCACGCCGGCGGGAACCGTGATGGGGAGCTTGCCAATACGCGACATAGCTGTTTCCTCCGTTCCCTTCCGCTACCAGACGTAGGCGAGGACTTCCCCACCCACGCCCTTCTTGCCGGCCTGCTTGTCGGTGAGGAGCCCGTGGGACGTGGAGATGATCGCCACGCCGAGGCCGCCGAGCACCTTCGGCAGGTTGGTGGACTTCGCGTAAACCCGGAGACCGGGCTTGGAGATCCGCTTGATGCCCGCGATGGAGCGCTCACGGTTCGGGCCGAACTTCAGCTCGAGAACGAGGTTCTTGCCGACCTCGGCGTCCTCGACCTTCCAGCCCGTGATGAAGCCCTCCTGCTGGAGGATCTCCGCGATGTGAGACTTGATCTTCGATGCCGGCATCGTCACGGAGTCGTGGTATGCCGAGTTCGCGTTCCGCAGACGCGTAAGCATGTCTGCGATCGGATCAGTCATGGTCATGAATTGGCCTTCGGCCTCTCTCGCCGGGGTTTCCTGGTGCGCCATCCCTCTCCCCGATCCGAGACGGGGCGGGTGCGGCGCGGTGGACCTACGGCGTAGTAAGTCGTACGGGCGCGGCAGACGCCCAACCCCGCAAGCCTACGGCATGCGGAGAAGGGCCCCTGCCGACCCAGATGCTTACCGAGAGCTTCAGGAATCCCTAAAAGCAGGGATTACCAGGAGCTCTTGGTCACGCCCGGCAGCTCGCCACGGTGAGCCATCTCACGAAGGCACACGCGGCAGAGGCCGAACTTGCGGTACACGGAGTGGGGACGGCCGCAGCGCTGGCAGCGCGTGTAGCCACGCACGCCGAACTTGGGCTTGCGAGCAGCCTTCGCGATCAGAGCCTTCTTCGCCATCTCGCTCACGCCTCCTTGAAGGGGAAGCCGAGGTGACGAAGGAGCGCGCGGCCCTCAGCGTCGTTGGTCGCCGTGGTCACCACGGTGATGTCCATACCCCGGGTGCGGTCGATCTTGTCCTGGTCGATCTCGTGGAACATGACCTGCTCCGTGAGACCGAAGGTGTAGTTGCCACGGCCGTCGAACTGCTTGGGGGACAGGCCGCGGAAGTCGCGGATGCGCGGCAGCGCGAGCGACAGGGTGCGGTCCAGGAACTCCCACATGCGGTCGCCACGGAGCGTGACGTGGGCACCGATCGGCTGGCCCTCACGCAGCTTGAACTGCGCGATGGACTTGCGGGCCTTGGTGACCTGCGGCTTCTGGCCGGTGATCGTGGTGAGGTCGCGGATGGCGCCATCGATCAGCTTGGAGTCGCGGGCGGCGTCGCCCACACCCATGTTGACCACGATCTTGACGAGGCCGGGGATCTGCATGACGTTCTCGTACTTGAACTCGTCACGCAGCTTGCCCGCGATCTCCTCGCGGTACTTCGTCTTCAGACGCGGAGTGGTGGTGGTAGCCATCAGATGTCCTCACCCGTCCGCTTGGCAACGCGGATCTTGTTGCCCTCTTCGTCGAAGCGGTAACCGACACGCGTGACGACCTTGTTGCCGTCCTTCTCCACGACGAGCTGAACGTTGCTCACGTGAATCGGGGCCTCGGTGGTCACGATGCCGCCGGCCTGGGAACCGCTGGCGGTCGGGCCGGCCTTGGTGTGCTTCTTGACCCGGTTGACACCCTCGACCAGGACGCGGTCCTCGCGGGGGAAGGCCGCGATGACCTTGCCCTGCTTGCCCTTGTCCTTACCGGTGATGACCTGGACCAGGTCGCCCTTCTTGATCTTCATGCTTACAGCACCTCCGGCGCGAGCGAGATGATCTTCATGAACTTCTTCTCGCGCAGCTCACGGCCGACCGGGCCGAAGATGCGGGTGCCGCGAGGGTCGCCGTCGTTCTTCAGAATGACGGCGGCGTTCTCGTCGAAGCGGATGTACGAGCCGTCCGGACGGCGGCGCTCCTTGACGGTGCGAACGATGACCGCCTTGACGACGTCACCCTTCTTCACGTTGCCACCGGGGATCGCGTCCTTGACGGTGGCGACGATGACGTCACCGATGCCCGCGTAGCGGCGACCGGAGCCACCGAGCACACGGATGCAAAGGATTTCCTTCGCACCAGTGTTGTCGGCGACGCGCAGTCGCGACTCCTGCTGGATCACGTCTATCTCCTGTTTGTCTGCCGGTTCCCCACCGGGGCTGATTGCTCAGCCCCGGTGGAGCCTGGCGGAACTGTCCTGCGAGGGGTGCCTCGCAGGAGAATTACTTGGCCTTCTCGAGGATCTCGACGACGCGCCAGCGCTTCGTCGCGGACAGCGGCCGGGTCTCCATGAGGAGGACGCGGTCGCCGACGCCCGCGGCGTTCTGCTCGTCGTGCGCCTTGAGCTTGTTCGTACGGCGGATGACCTTGCCGTACAGCGCGTGCTTGACGCGGTCCTCGACGGCGACGACGACGGTCTTGTCCATCTTGTCGCTGACGACGAGACCCTCACGGGTCTTGCGGAAACCGCGCGCCTCGGTGTTCTCAGTCACGTTGCTCTCGCTCATCAGGCGCTCTCCACCGTCTCGATGCCCAGCTCGCGCTCACGCATCAGGGTGTAGATCCGCGCGATGTCCTTACGGACGGCCTTGAGCCGACCGTGGTTCTCGAGCTGACCCGTCGCCGCCTGGAAGCGGAGGTTGAACAGCTCTTCCTTGGCCTCGCGGAGCTTCCCCAGAAGCTCCTCGTTGCCCAGCTCGCGCAGCTCGGACGCCTTGGTACCGGCCGACATCACGCTTCACCTGCCTCGCGCTTGACGATCCGGCACTTCATCGGCAGCTTGTGGGCTGCGCGAGTCAGGGCCTCACGGGCGATCTTCTCGTTGGGGTAGGACAGCTCGAACATGACCCGACCCGGGTGCACGTTCGCGATCCACCACTCCGGAGAACCCTTACCGGAACCCATGCGGGTCTCGGCAGGCTTCTTGGTCAGCGGACGGTCCGGGTAGATGTTGATCCAGACCTTGCCGCCACGCTTGATGTGGCGGGTCATCGCGATACGAGCCGCCTCGATCTGGCGGTTGGTCACGTACGCCGGCGTGAGGGCCTGGATGCCGTACTCGCCGAACGCGACCGTCGTACCACCCTTGGCCTGACCGCGGCGCTTCGGGTGGTGCTGCTTGCGGTGCTTGACCCTACGGGGGATCAGCATGTCGGTCAGGCCTCCGTTCCGGTGCTCTCAGCCGGAGCGGCGGGGGCCTCGGCCTTGGGGGCCTCGGCGCCGGCAGCCTGCTGCGGCTTGCGACCGCGCCGCTCGCCACCACGGCCACCACGGGCCGGGCGGTCGGCGCCACCACGGGCCGGGCGGTTACCCGCACGGGCCGCAGCGTTCTCGGCGCGGACCTCGGCGATGTTCTTGACGTCGCCCTTGTAGATCCAGACCTTCACACCGATGCGGCCGAAGGTCGTCTTGGCCTCGAAGAAGCCGTAGTCCACGTTCGCACGGAGCGTGTGCAGGGGCACACGGCCCTCGCGGTAGAACTCCGAGCGGGACATCTCGGCGCCGCCGAGACGGCCACCGCACTGGATCTTGATGCCCTTGGCGCCGGCCTTCATGGCGGACTGCATGCTCTTACGCATGGCCCGACGGAAGGAGACGCGGGAGGAGAGCTGCTCGGCGACGGCCTGGGCAACCAGCTGAGCGTCGGTCTCGGGGTTCTTGACCTCGAGGATGTTCAGCTGGACCTGCTTGCCCGTGAGCTTCTCGAGGTCGCCGCGGATGCGGTCGGCCTCGGCGCCACGGCGGCCGATGACGATGCCCGGACGAGCGGTGTGGATGTCCACCCGCACGCGGTCACGGGTGCGCTCGATCTCAACCTTCGAGATACCGGCGCGCTCCATGCCGGACGTCATCATCCGACGGATGGCGACGTCTTCCTTGACGTAGTCCTTGTACAGCTTGTCGGCGTACCAACGCGACTTGAAGTCGGTCGTGATACCGAGCCGGAACCCATGCGGGTTTACCTTCTGGCCCATTACCGGGTTCCTTCCTTGCTGCTGACGACCACAGTGATGTGGCTGGTCCGCTTGCGGATCCGGTAGGCACGGCCCTGGGCGCGCGGACGGAACCGCTTCAGGGTCGGACCCTCGTCGACGTACGCCTCGGAGATGTAGAGGCTGTCGGCGTCGGTGTGGTCGTAGTTGTGCGCGGCGTTGGCAATGGCGCTGTCGAGCACCTTGCCGACCGGCACGGAGGCTGCCTGCGGAGCGAATCGCAGAACAGCCTGAGCCTCCGTGGCATCCATGCCACGGATCAGGTCCACCACGCGGCGGGCCTTCATGGGCGTGACGCGGATGTACCGCGCCTGGGCCCTGGCTTCCATGGTTGTCCCTCTCAGTTACTTACGTGTCTGAATGCGATCCGCTACTAGCGGCGCTTCGACTTCCGGTCGTCCTTGACGTGGCCCCGGAAGGTGCGGGTCGGCGAGAACTCGCCGAGCTTGTGGCCGACCATCGACTCGGTGACGAACACCGGGATGTGGGTCTTGCCGTTGTGCACCGCGATCGTGTGGCCGAGCATGGCCGGGACGATCATCGAGCGACGGGACCAGGTCTTGATGACGTTCTTGGTGCCGGCTTCGTTCTGGACATCCACCTTCTTGATCAGGTGGTCGTCGACGAAGGGCCCCTTCTTCAAGCTACGAGGCATCTCAACCCGTCCTTAGCGCTTCTTGTTCGTCTTGCGGCGGCGGACGATGTACTTGTTCGACGCCTTCTTGGGCGAACGAGTACGGCCTTCCTTCTTGCCCCACGGGGACACAGGGTGGCGACCACCGGAGGTCCGGCCCTCACCACCACCGTGCGGGTGGTCAACCGGGTTCATCACGACACCACGGACGGTCGGGCGAACGCCCAGCCACCGCTTACGGCCGGCCTTACCCCAGTTGATGTTGCTCTGCTCGGCGTTGCCGACCTCACCGATGGTCGCGCGGCAGCGGACGTCGACCAGGCGGACCTCGCCGGACGGCATGCGCAGGTGGGCGTAGGTGCCCTCCTTCGCGAGCAGCTGCACGGAGGCACCGGCGGAGCGGGCGAACTTGGCACCGCCACCGGGACGGAGCTCGATCGCGTGGATCGTGGTACCGACCGGGATGTTGCGGAGGGCCAGGTTGTTGCCCGGCTTGATGTCGGCCCCGGGACCGTTCTCGATGCGGTCACCCTGCTGCAGGTTGCGCGGGGCGAGGATGTAGCGCTTCTCGCCGTCGGCGTAGTGCAGCAGCGCGATGCGCGCGGTGCGGTTGGGGTCGTACTCGATGTGCGCGACCTTCGCCGGCACGCCGTCCTTGTCGTGACGACGGAAGTCGATCACGCGGTAGGCGCGCTTGTGTCCGCCACCCTGGTGGCGAACGGTCACACGACCGGCGTTGTTACGGCCGCCCTTGCTGTGCAGGGGGCGGACCAGCGACTTCTCCGGCGTGGACCGCGTGACCTCGACGAAGTCGGCGACGCTGGCGCCACGACGGCCCGGCGTAGTCGGCTTGTACTTGCGGATTCCCATTTCTCAGTCCTCGTCCGATATCGGACGATCCGGACCGCCCTTAGGCGGTCGGACCGCCGAAGATGTCGATACGGTCGCCCTCGGCGAGGGTCACGATCGCGCGCTTGCTGCCGGCACGCTGACCGAAACCGGTCTTCGTGCGCTTGCGCTTGCCCTGGCGGTTGATCGTGTTGACCCCGGTGACCTTGACCGAGAAGACCGCCTGGACGGCCTGCTTGATCTGGGTCTTGTTGGCGTTCGGGTCGACGATGAACGTGTACTTGTTCTCGTCGAGGAGCGCGTAGCTCTTCTCGGAGACGACCGGCTTGAGCAGGACGTCACGGGGGTCCGTGTACGACTTGCTCAGCGGGGTCTCGACGGTGTTCTTGCCCTCGGTGGCGTGGCGCTTCGCCTTGGCGAGGCGCGCGGCCTTGGCGGCCTTGGCGGCCTTCGAGGCAATGCTCGGGTGACGCGTAGCCATCAGGCCTCGCTCCCTTCGGTGTCAGCGGCCTTGGGGCCAGACACGAAGGACTCGAAAGCGGCCTGGGTGAAGACCACGTCGTCCGAGACGAGAACGTCGTACGTGTTCAGCTGGCCCGGCTCC
Organism: Streptomyces sp. NPDC002671; assembly: GCF_053592475.1. NCBI lineage: Bacteria > Bacillati > Actinomycetota > Actinomycetes > Kitasatosporales > Streptomycetaceae > Streptomyces > Streptomyces sp. NPDC002671. The sequence goes on along the minus strand of NZ_JBSFVU010000013.1, from coordinate 214,374 downwards.
AGGATGTGGACCTGGGGCAGGTTGCGGGCGGACAGCCACGCGGCCTCGTCGGCACGCTCGACGATCAGGAGCAGGTTCTTGCGCTCCGAGATCTTGCCGAACAGGCTCTTGGCGGCCTTCGTGGACGGGTTCTCGCCCTCGATCACGCCGGAGACGACGTGGATGCGGTTGTGGCGGGCCCGGTCGGTGAGGGCGTGGCGCAGGGCCGCGGCCTTCATCTTCTTCGGGGTGCGCTGCGAGTAGTCACGCGGCTGCGGGCCGTGGACGACGCCACCACCGGCGAACTGCGGCGCGCGGGTCGAACCCTGACGGGCGCGACCGGTGCCCTTCTGGCGGTACGGCTTCTTGCCACCACCACGGACCTCGCCACGGGTCTTCGTCTTGTGCGTGCCCTGACGGGCAGCGGCCAGCTGTGCGACGACGACCTGGTGAAGCAGCGGAACGCTGATCTTCTCTACGTCGAAGATCTCCGCGGGGAGCTCGACGGTACCGGCCTTGTCGCCCGCCGGCGAAAGGATGTCAACAGTGCTCATCGGTTACCTCAGGCCCCCTTGGCCGCGGTGCGGACCAGGACGAGGCCGCCGTTCGGACCAGGAACCGCGCCCTTGATGAGCAGCAGACCCTTCTCCGCGTCAACGGCGTGGACGGTCAGGTTCTGGGTGGTGACCCGCTCGTTGCCCATGCGACCCGCCATGCGGAGGCCCTTGAACACGCGGCCCGGGGTGGCGCAGCCACCGATGGAACCGGGCGAGCGGTGCTTGCGCTGGGTGCCGTGACCGGCGCCGAGGCCCTTGAAGTTGTGACGCTTCATGACACCGGCGAAGCCCTTGCCCTTGCTCTTGCCGGTGACGTCGACCTTCACGCCGGCCTCGAAGACCTCAGCGGTGACTTCCTGGCCGAGCGTGTACTCGGAGGCGTCCGCGGTACGGATCTCGACGAGGTGACGACGGGGGGTGACGTCGGCCTTGGCGAAGTGGCCCTTGAGGGGCTTGTTCACCTTGCGCGGGTCGATCTCGCCGAAGGCGATCTGGACCGACTCGTAGCCGTCGACGTCGTTGGTGCGAACCTGGGTCACGACGTTGGGGCCGGCCTTGACGACGGTGACCGGAACAACACGGTTGTTCTCGTCCCACACCTGCGTCATGCCGAGCTTCTCGCCCAGGATGCCCTTGATCTGCTTAGCCATCTCTCAGATCACCGGCCTTCAGAGCTTGATCTCGATGTCGACACCGGCCGGGAGGTCGAGTCGCATCAGAGAGTCAACGGTCTTGGGCGTCGGGTCGAGGATGTCGATCAGGCGCTTGTGCGTGCGCATCTCGAAGTGCTCGCGCGAGTCCTTGTACTTGTGCGGCGACTTGATGACGCAGTACACGTTCTTCTCAGTGGGCAGCGGCACCGGGCCCGCGACCGACGCACCAGTGCGGGTCACCGTCTCGACGATCTTCTTCGCCGAGGAGTCGATGACCTCGTGGTCGTAGGCCTTGAGCCGGATGCGGATCTTCTGTCCCGCCATGGCTACTCAGTAGTCCTGTCTCTTCGCTCCGGAACCCGGTGTTCCTGACTTCCTTCTCCGACCCACGCGGTCGGGCGTGTCGCGCTCCCGCTGACATGGATGCCCCTTGTTCGAACATCCCTGCGGGGAATGCACACGGCCCTTCCGGAACCGCAAGCCGGGGACGGAAGGCCCACCGGGTGCCTGGCCGGTGCCGCGCCTACGCTTCCCGGAAGATTCCCGTACGTCCGTCCCAGTGCTGCCGTGGTGGCAGTTAGGACGACGAGTACTGTGGGACTCGCTTCCAGTCCTCCCGGCGGGAGGCGCGCGACATCAACACTCGACCGAGCAACTCGGACAGTCTGCCACATGGGGCGGGTGCTCCGCCAATCGGGCCGGAGAGAATACCCCGGGGGTGACGGAGATCAAACCGGAGCGCCGGTCTCCCGACTTCCGCGGTCACCGAAGCTTGTCAAGAGCGTCGCTGCGGGCGGAGGCCGGTGTCCCGGGAGCCGTACGCCAGTGCGTCCTGCAGCCCTCTGTCGACACCGAGCGCCTTGCCCCAGATGCGGCTCAAGTCCATGCTCTGGGCTTCCAGCTGCGCGAGCGCGTTCGTGGCGTCGGTGCCCTTCAGCTCCTGCTTCCACGAGTCGATCAGATGGCCGGCGGGGTCCTGGCTGTAGGCGGGCGGGGCGGGCGCGTGCGCCGACAGACGAGCGGCGACGTCCTCGCCCCACTTGTGCGCCTCGGTCTGCCCCATGCTCCCCGTCACCTTTTCCGCCGCTCCGTCCAGGGAGCCGAGGACCCGCCCGCTGAGCTTTGCACGCAGAGTGAGCGTCTCCTTTCCGGTCGTGGCGGGGGTCGCGGCGAGATCGGCGGCGATCCGCCGGGTGGCGGCGTCACGGACCGTGGCGTAGGCCTCGGGGCTGTCGATGCACTACGCCGGCGGGCCAGGCGGGGGCCACGGGGCGGGACCGTAGGGCGGTGGGCCCCACTGCGGCGGAGGCGCCCACGCGGCGGCGAGCCGTCGGCGGTGGCGGCTGCGTCGGACGGCGGTCACGACGCAGAGGGTCACGACTGCGGCCAACGCGGCAAGGAAGCAACCGACCCCCGCGGCGATACCGCCGATCGTGGCCCCCACCTCGGGCTTGTCTCCTAGCGCGAACTCGGCCGGCCGCTCTGAGATGCAGGTGAGCGTGTAGTCGCCGCTGCTGCCGGGCTTCACCTCGAAGACGCGCTCCCAGGTGCGGGACCCGAGAGTGATGCGGAAGGTACTGTCCGGCTGGGTCATCGCCCCGGACCGCATCCCAGGGATACGGCACTTGACCTGGCCCTTCCCGGACTGGGAGACGTAGATCGCCTTGGTCTTCCCCTGGACGAAGCTGAACGTCTGCGAGCCGCCGCTGGAGAAGCTCCGGGCAGTGTCGACCGAGTTCACCGTGTTCTTCACCGTCACCACGATGAAGGCGGTACCGACACCGGCCAGTACGAGCCCCAGCAGTGCAGCTACCAGGTACCAGATGCGCCGAGGCCGCAGGTCCTTTGCCGGGATGTTCGGCGGCGGAGGCGGCGGGCCACCGTACGGTGCTCCCCAGGGGGTGTGTATTGCCACAACCCCGCATGGTAGGGGGATCGCATGTAGCGGTGGCGGTGAATTGGTGATGGCCGTGCGGTGGTTGCCACGGCCGGACTCTCCTCTGGACCTGAGGCTCCAGCTCGCGCGGCACGTCAGGGAAGGTCACGGAGCGCGTCGGAGCGTGCGTGGAATGTGTCGTTCAGGGCATTTTCATGGAGTGAGTTCTGGACCTTGGTGGTGAGTCCCGACCCCTTGCCCCAGGCATCCACCATGTCGGCGCTCTGCTGCTCAAGGACATCCGAGCTGTTCTTGAGCCCGCCCTTGCGCAGGGTGCTCCACCACGTACCGACAAGGTGCCCGACCGGGTCCCTTTCGCAGGAAGGTGGTGTGGAAGCCTGCTCCATCGCCTGCGTGAAGAACCGCTCGCGATGCGGCACCGAGGCGGGTGGTCATGCCCCACTGCCCTTCTTCAGCAGCGTGAGTGTCTCCTGGTATTCGCGGTCCCCGCTCTCCTGGCACTTGGACACGACGTCTCCGGGGAGCGCTGCCCAGGCCCAGGTCCCGACCCCGGCACCGGCCAGCACGACAGCGCCGGCGGCCAGCACCGCAATCCGCTTACGACGGGAGGAGAGCGAGGGCATGAGGATCCTTCTCGGGAAGTGACTGCGTGGCCGCTCATGGCCCCGGTCACCGAATGGGACACGACGGCCACGGAGCTGGCATCGGCGGTCGCCTCGATGAGGAAGTCGCCGCTGTCGCACTCACTGAAGCCTTCTCATCCTGATCGCCAGGCGATCTCGATGGCGTGAACGGCGGCGACGGTCCGGCTGATCCGGTTCGGGCTGCAGCGGGCCTTGCGGAAGATCCGCCACTGCTTGAGCCGGGCGAAGGCTCGCTCGCCAGGCGCCCGCAGCTGGGCGTGGTCCCGGTTGTACTGGGCGTACTTCTCGGGTAGCTCGCGGCCGTAATAGGGGGTACGGACCGTGGCGCCGGCTCCGCGATAGGCGCGGTCGGCGAGTACCAGGATCTGCCTGGTCAGGCACGCTTGGATCACTCCGTGAGCGCGAGCGGCCGTAAGGTCGTGGGTCCGCCCGGGCAGAGCGCGTGAGTACCACAGCGCAGTGCCGTCCGGGCGGGCCAGGACCGCGACATTCATCCCGTGGTGGCGGTGCTTTTGCGAGTAATACGGCTCGTCGGCAGCCACCCGGTCCGTTCTGATCAGGGTGCCGTCCAGGATGAGGAACTCGTTCGGATCACGGTTTTGCAGCGCGTCGAGCAGGGTGGGAGCGTGGTCGGCCAGGATGTCGACGGCCTCGGTCACATGCCGGCTGGCCGTCACGGTCGAGACGCCGAACCCGGCCCCCACCTGCTGCAACGTCTCGTTCTTGCGCAGGTGCACCAGTACGAGGAGGGCCTGCTGGAAACAGCTCAGCCGTCGCCAGCGCGAGCGCAGTTCACGCCTTCGGGCGTAGATGAGCCAGGAGACGTACTCAACCACCTCATGCGGGACGTCGAGCATGGCACGATATGGGACCAACAGGGCTCCTGTGTCAGGGCGTTGATGAGTGAGATCACCAACCGAACGGCCAGGAGCCCTGCCGCGTCACGAACCCCCACCAACCCCTCGTCATCAGCCTCGAACCACAGGATGAGAAGGGTTCACTGAGCCAGACAGGGCATCACCGTATGCGCCAACGCCGGTCAGAGGTGGCGGGTATGCACTCCACACCAGGTCCATCCTGCCCCGAGGACAGTGCCCTGCACGGGATCCCTCATCTCCGAGCTGTCAAAGCGGAAAGTCTCCGTCAATTTGAAGCCGCCCTTGTCTCCCCGTTCGATTGCCCATCGTCGGGAAACCTTCTTCACCGGCCCACGATGCCATGACGCCGACGCCAGCATCCTGAGTGAATCCCCGACCCACGTAACCTCCCGCTGCTCCTCGCTGACACGGACCTCGCGGGATGCAGGAACGAAGCGCATCCGAATCCGATAGAGTCGATCCAGTTGGGACTTAGCGAAGAATGTCCGCCAAGCTGGCTCCATAACCCGGTATTCCGCCACCAGGTCGGCCCCCTCCTCTGGAGTGCCGGGGCGCACGACGTAGGGCACGCCCGGCTGGTTGAGCCTCAGCAGCGCGAACCGGAGCTCCTCGCAGGAACGCGTTACGACCTCATTGCTGGGGTACTTCGTATCCTGCGGTCTGCTGAAAAAGCCCATCAGCCTGCTCCTTCGGTTTCGGGCGAACCATGCGCACGAACTCCTGGAAGTCTCCTAGGAGGGCGTTGTGTTGCGCAGTGGTGGCGGTCAAGGCCATCTTTACTACGGCACACTTACGAGGGTCGGTGGCGTCAGGCAGCGACAGATACACCTGGGATTGAACGAGTTCGTGCCGTACGGCGTTGACGATCACCGAGAAAGCCAGGTTCTGCGTCAGGCCGGGTACGGCCGCAGAACCAACCTCGCGGCGGTCGGTCACCACTACCGACCCGACGAGTTCACCCATTCGCTGCACCGACACGTCGGCGATCTCGGCCAGCGTCGCGGCGTCCGATCGAAGTTCGCCGTCCATGGTGATGTTGGCGGCGAATCCGTCGTCCTGCTGCGAACGGAGCGCCATGAAGGCCACGCCCGGAGCACCGGTCTGGTCTGGAGGAACCGCGTGCCAGCCCGGTGGCAGTCGATATTCCACCGAAACCGGCATTGTCTTGGGCATCTCGGCCTGTCCTTTCGCGGGCAGCGAGTCAGAATATGCTGGTAATTCCGTGCATGGCCGAGCCAGCGACGTTACCAACCTTGTGAAGCCCATCTCCCACGGCGTCTGCCGCACCTCCCAGCGTATGGGACACCTCACTCGGATCAACGGTGACCTCAAAGCCCACGTCGCCACCGAGGCCGGGACAAACCCCCACCTCAGCACCGAACTCCCATTTCCCATCATCCTGTTTACCGAAGGTCAATTTGGCCTCCGCGCCCTCTCCGGCCTCACCATCGGCGGTGAAGCCGGCGGTGACCCCGCCAGCCTCCACACCGCCAGCCACACCAGCCTTGTACCCCGTGAACTCCTTCGCGCTGAGAGTGAGACCCTCCTGGCTGACCTTGCCCTTGACTCCGGCCTCGAAGCCGGCGAATCCGGTGGCCCGCCCGTAGACACCGACACCGTTGTCCTCAATGGACCCCTTGAGCTTCGCTCGTTCTGCTGCGGATACCTCGGCGCCGATGGAAGCAGAGTTTTTCGTCAATGCAGCGTTCGCACTGACTCTGGCTTCCGAGTTGAGGTCGGCCGTCCCGGCCAGTTGCAAATCGCCATGGGTCAGGGTTCCTTCCGCCTTCACATGGGCGAGATCGAAATACGCCTTGGCAAAGAACTCGTAGCCATCGCCCGGACCGGAGAAGGAAGTGCCACTATCGAATGCGGTTCTCGTGACCTTGCCCTTTGCGACCCACCCGTCGGACTTCTTGGCGTTGTATTTGTCGATGTCACCCACGGCCTCGCCGTTGAACCCCCGACCGCCCGCGGGACTACTTGAGTCGATCACGACCTTTTCCAGCGCGACCTGCACACTGGTATCGGCGTCGCGGACGGCCTTCACGGCACCATCAATGCTGTCCTGCCACTCTTGTACGACCGCCATGGAGACCAGGCCATCGTGCTTTACAGGGCGTCCGAAAACATCCCTCTGCCCACTCTCATCCCAGGAGACGATGCCCTGTTCCGAGACCTTCATGCCCGCGTCGATGGCATCCTGTCGCACCGACAAAACCTTACCGACGAGTTTGGCAATCCTGACCACTGCTTCGCGCAACAGCGACGCAACCGCCTTGGCTTCCGTCTGCGCGTTCTGGAACTCCTGGAGCGTGAGTGCGAAGCGTGCGTTGGCCACGAAGGCGGCCAACCCAGCCCAGTTGTCACCCATGGTGACGCTGTACACGTCTCGCCGATACGCCTCTTCCTGCCTCCTGAACTCGCCAGCCATGCCCTCCCAGGCGGTGGCGGCGGCGGTAAGGCTGGACAGGTCAGCGTTTATGATGTCGAAATAGGACGGCATTCCTCCCCCAACGGAGTGCTGATGGGCCACCTCGGACGGAACCGGTCGCATCCGCGCCCGGTCGCGCAGGCATGGATGGGCGTCCGATTCGATGCGTGCATCAGAACAGATCCAGCGGGGAGGCACGCCGGACTTCAGTACCCACAGCGATGTCCATCGTCTGGATCCCGTTGCCATCGGCGCGCAACGCGTTGCTCTCCGAAGTCAGCCGTTCTCGCAGGTAGTCCGTCTGCTCCTGCCACTTTGCGAGGGCTCGCTTCAGACCCGTTGCGAGTTGCCAGGGATCCTGGACCTTCGCGTCGAAATCCCTGATGGTCGACAAGCTGTCTGCGTCCGCGTAGGCCCCCGCTGCCTTCGTGTCAGGCGCAATATGCTGATCGATAGCGTTGGCCGCTGCCTGCTTCTCGGCCGGCGAGGACGCCAGATCCGGCCGAGCGCTCGTGGCTCCACCTCCGCCAGGATCGGCCGGTAACTGGTTCAGCCGCATGCTCACGGGCTGCCCGGCTTCAGGTAAGTGGTGCTCGCCTTGCGTGCTCTCTCCCATGCCCTTTACCCCCGTCAGGTCCCTGACACATCCACTTCACGCTAGCAACGTTGGTTCCATGGTCGGGGAGTTGAGCAGCACCTGACCGCATGTCTTTGACATCACATGGCACGCTGTTGAGTCAACCTTGATGGATCGCGACAGCACAACATTGAGCTAAGCATCGCGTCACTACCGTGTTGTCGCCCGCCTGGACAGCGGCGGCACAGGCAACGGCTTTGGGTCGGTCACCGTTCGCGGAACCAAAGCAGCAACCGTGTCTATTTCATCGACGGGGTGTAATTGATCGCATACGTCAGGAAGTTGCCCCAAGCCGTAGGGGTGACGGCGAGTTGGGTGCCTTCGGTTGTCTTGGAGTCACGGATGTGGATGGCGGCGGGGGCTACGGCTACCTCGACGCAGTCGTTCACGTCGCTGCTGCTGCTGTAACTGCTCTTGAACCACTTCAGTTCGTGGATCACGTCTCTCCCAGCGCTTGCTCGATGAAGGCCAGCGACTCTCTGGGCGTAAGAGCCTGGGCCCGGATCATGCCATACCGCAGTTCAAGGATCCGCAGGTCCCGAGGGTTCGAGACCGGGCGGCTGTTGAACGCGCCATCGGAGCGCCCGATCGCGGTGCCATCGGCGAACTTCAGCACTTCGATCAAGCCATCCGTTCCAGAGTGCTCCTCGCGGTCGGTCGGCATGACCTGAATCGAGACGTTCCGCAACTGCCCTACCTTCAGAAGGTGTTCGAGCTGACGGCGCAGGACCATTTTCCCTCCGAGCGGGCGCTCCAGCGTCACCTGTTCCTGGACGAAGCTGAGTGCAGGGGCGGGCTCGCGCTCGAAGATCGACTTACGGGCCATCCGCCCAGCAACGCCCCTCTCGATCACGTCTGTGGAATATGGGGGCTGCTGCATCTCAAACAGCGCCCGCGCGTACTCCTCCGTCTGCAACAGGCCATGGATGTTGTGGTTGCTGTACAGCAGCAGCTCGACCGCCCGGTCCTCCAGCATCTTCAGCTCGCGCACCTTCTTCGGGTACCGCGCCTTCTCCATGTCCTCCTTGAAGGCCTTGAGAAGCCCGCCCGCGTTCAGGATCTCGTCCGCCCTGTCCAGGAACTCCGGCCGGGGAATCCGTACCCCGCGCTCCACCTTCCGGACCAGGTCCTCGCCGTACCCGAGGGCCTCCGCCAGGTCGGCCACCCGCATCCCCGTCGCCTCCCGGCAGTGCCTGACCAGGCGCCCCACCGCCTCCACCAACGGCGCGCTCTCATCGCCGGGTTCGATATTCCACCCGGCCTCGTCCACACCCTCTTCGCTCACGGTCACCCACCTCCAACGCGCAGCCGTACCCGTACGGCACCCCGGACAGCCGAGACAGAACGGGACAACGACGGGACAGTCCCCATACGCACAGGCGTCATGGCACCTCAACACAAGCACGCTCGGCCACGCTGAGTGACATGAATCAAGAAACCGCCGAGCCCCCGGCCGAACTCACCAGCCCCATCCCCAACTTCACCGTGCTGCTGTCCCCCACGCCTCGCGGAGCCCGCCTCGCCCGCCTGCTCGCCACCGAACAACTCCGCAACTGGGGGCTCCCGTTGGAGTCGGCCCCGCACATCGTGGCCGAGCTGGCGGCCAACGCCGCGACCCACGACAGGGTGCCCGGGAGGAACTTCCGCCTCACGCTCTACGTCGTCGGCGACAAGCTCCGCATCGAGGTGACCGACACGCACGGTGACCGACTTCCCCGGATCCAACACCCTTCTGCCGAGAGCGACTCGGGCCGGGGACTGGTCCTGGTGGAGGCGCTGGCCGACCGCTGGGGTGTCTCGCCGGGCCGGACTCCGCGCAAGACCGTGTGGGCCGAGATCACCGTCCCGGCGCCAGGCTGAAAGAAGGCAATCTCGTCACGCCATCGTCCGTTCCTCGCCGGGCCAGACTCCGCGTAAGGCCGTCCGGGCAGAGGTGAAGACCGGCCCCACCGGATCGCGGCCCGTCCCGTCCCGGCGACCGACAGCCCGGCCCGACGCGTGGTCAAAGCTTTTCCATGACCGGGGGTAAATACCGGACCAACCAACCCCACCTACCTCCCCACGGCACCCATCACCCGGAAGAGTGGCATTTCCCAACTCGGCTGGATTTACGCCCAGTTCGCTGGCATATGCTCGCGGCGACCAACCGCAGACATGCGACGGCCCCCGGCCGGGAGTCACGATCCCGATCGAGGGCCTGACCACCGAGGAAGTAAAGGGCTTCCCGATGGATACCCAGCACTCTAGCGCGCCTTCGTGCGCCCAGCCGCTGAATCCGCGCGGCATCACCCACATCAACACCAAGCACACGACCCGCTTCACCGTCGTCGGCAATCACCTCACCCAGCACCGCGAGCTGTCCCTCACAGCGATCGGCCTGGCCTGCCACATCCAGTCGCTGCCCTCCGGCGCCCGCGTCGACATCAAGACCCTCGCCTCCCGCTTCCCCGAGGGCGAGACCCGTATCGCCGCCACCCTGCGCGAACTGGAGGAGCACGGCTACCTGGCGCGCATCCGCGAACGCCTCCCCAGTGGCCGGATCGTCACGCACACGGTGTCGTACAACCAGCCCTTGGCCGCGACCGAGCCGAAGCCGCCCGCCGCTCCCTCACGGCTCCCGCGAGACGCACCCCCGCCGCAGCCGGCCGAGCCCGAACCCGAGCCCGAACCCGAGCCCGAAAAAGCCAATCCCGCCCCCACCCCCAAGCCCCCACTCCCCGAACCCCAAACCCCCGACCTCGAACGCCACCGCACGGCCATCGCCCTCCTCGCCACGCTCCACCACCACGACCGCCGCCTCGTCCTCTCCGAACGCGATGTACACCGCCTCGCCCCCGCCGTGGCCGCCTGGCTCGAACGCGGTGTGTACCCCGATGCCGTACGCCACACCCTGACGTCGAACCTCCCGAGCAAGCCCCACTCCACCGCGAGCCTGATCGCCTACCGCCTCGCCGAGTCGCTACCGCCCCAGGCACCGCCCGCAGCACCACCGACCGGCGGGACCCACACTCCCCCTCCCCGGCTCCCGCTCCACAGCTGCGAGGGCTGCGAGCGCGCCATCCGAACACCCGCGCCCGTCGCCTACTGCCGCGACTGCCGCGAGGCAGGCCTGGATACCGCCACGGCGGCCTGAGTCACCAGGTCTCCGCGCCGGCTGCCGAGCAGTCGCCACACCCGCCTGAAACCACGGAAAACCCGAAGTCACACCTTTCCGAGGAACACCATGCTCACCGAGAACAACCCACCCTGCGACGCGATGTACCGAATTTTCTGGTACCATCCCGGACTTTTCCTCCGCGTGGCACCGATACTCGGGATCGCCGTTCCCGCGCTCGTCGAGGCCACGACGCTGCTCTCGATCGACACGCCCGGAATCGCCGGATGTCGATCGAACACACAGCTGTGCCTGGAAACAGCCGAGGGAGAGACCTTCCAGTTGTTGATCGAGGCGCAGGACCGAAGGGACCCCGTCAGGTCGACGCACTGGGCACGCCACGTCTCGTACCTGTGGGCCGAGCGCCAGCTGCCCACCGCCTTGCTGATCATGTGCCGCAACCAGGACACGGCTCGGTGGGCCGAGCAGCCGGTGTCCAGTGGACCCGTCCAACCACCCGCCCTCACCCTCCATCCATTCGTGGCGGGGCCGCACAACCTGCCGCTGGTCACTGACCCGGACGAGATCCACGCCCAACCGGCGCTGGCCGCGCTGTCGGCCATCATGCATCCGGCCGATCGGGGCATCGGCGGCACGCTGAAAGCGTTGTCCACTGCTTTGCGGGACCTCCCGAACGTGGACGTCTACCCGATCGCTGCCCTCACCGACCACGGTCTCGACCCCCACCCGGCCCAGCGCGTCTGGCGTGAACTGATGAAGCCGGCCATCAGGGAGAGGGAACAGACGAAAGCCCGTGCGGAGTCTCTCAGGGAAGGCCTCCTGCGCGTTCTGGGGACGCGGGGGCTTCTCCTCTCCCCGGACATGCGCGCACGCGTCATGCGCTGCAACGACCCCGAGATCATCTTGGACTGGCTCGCCCGCGTCGCCACCGCGTCCTGCGCCGAGGAGATCTTCGAGGACGAGTGACGGGCACAGGGCCGCACAACACCCCCGCACAACGAAAGGACACAGATGGTCACCGCGTCTCACGAGGTGATGCACCAGATCTTCCAGGATCACCCGACGCTCTTCTCCAGCGTCTCTGAAGTGCTCGGCATCCGGTTACCGCCGTCCGTCTCGGTCAAACCGGGGCCCACCGACGTCACCGAGACCAAGCCTGTCGAGCGGCGGATCGACACCCTGCTGCGCATCGAAACCGAGGACGACAAGCCCTTTCTGCTGGCGATCGAGGCTCAGAAGAGGAAGGACCCGGAGAAAGCGGCCAGCTGGGCCTACTACCTCGCGTACCTGCGCTGCAAGTACCGCCTCCCGACGCTGCTCTTCGTGGTCTGCCAGGACCGCGCCACCGCCAAGTGGGCGGCCCGGCCCGACCCCATCGGGTACGGCTCATGGCCCGCGCTGACCGTACGGCCCATCGTCGTCGGACCGGACAGCATCCCGGTGATCACCGACCCGGCCAAGGTCCTCGAAGACCGCCCCCTGGCCATCCTGTCCACGATCGTCCACGGCAAGAGCCCGGACATCGAAGGCATACTGAAGACGATGGCGGCGGCACTCCAGGATGTGTCGGAGGCCGACAAGATCAACAGCGTCAATCTCATCTTCGAAGGACTTGACACGCTGCCCGCAGCAGAGATCTGGAGGGAACTGGTGGTCTCGGACCTGAAAATCAAGGAGACGCCCGTCTACCAGGAAGGCCGAGCGGAAGGCCGAGCCCAGGGCAAGGCGGAAGACGTACTGCGCATCCTCGACACGAATGGCGTAGAAGTCCCCGACGAGACTCGCGAACGCGTCATGACGTGCCGCGACCTGGATCTTCTCGGTGTCTGGTTCGACCGGGCGATCAAGGCCACTTCAGCCTCGGAGGTCTTCGCCGAGACCGAGTGACCGAGTGACCGCCTGATACAGGGGCCGGTGGCCAAGGCGGCGAATACTTTCGAAGCCCAGCCCAGCCGAACGCCGGAGACCACGGTGCGGCCACCCTCGGTGTTGTCACCCGGCATGACCATCTCGGTGCCCTCGGGGAGGGACACCACGCCGGTCACGTCCGCCGAAGAGATCTTCGAAGACGACTAGCCACCGGGACCGTCAGTGGCGCCCAGTACCCTCCCCGCATGACCCGCACCACACCACCTCGCCCCCTTGACATCACAGCCCACTTCCCCGAGTTGGCGCCCCTCGCCCGGTCCGCCGTGCGGCTGCATCCGCGCGCCGGGGTGCCGGGCGTGGCGGACAGTTCTGTCGGGGGGTCGCTGCTGTGGCCGGCCGACGAGCCGTGGCCCACCTGCCCGGAGCATGCCGGGCCATGGCATCGGGGGGTCGCGCCCGACGACGTCCATGTCGGGCGGCGCGTGCTGCGCGAGGCCTGGGCCCGGCCCCGTGCCGAAGGGGCCGACCTGCTGACCGAGGAGGAACGCAGGCTGGTCGACCTCGGCACGAAGGACCGCCGGATAGCGCAGGACGGACCCGTGCCGATGGTGCCGGTGGCGCAGATACGCGCCGCCGATGTGCCGGACCTGCCCTGGCCCGAGGGCATGGACCTGCTCCAGGTGCTGTGGTGCGCCTTCGACCATCCCGAGGACCACTACGTGCCCAGGGTCGCGCTGCGCTGGCGCAGGGCTGCCGATGTCGTCGACCCGCTCGCCACTCCCCCGCGGCCCGCGGTGATCGGCAGTGACGACTACCTGCCCGCGCCGTGCGTGCTGCACCCCGAGACCGTCATCGAGTACCCGGCCCCGCACGAGCTGCCGGAGGAGCTGGCGGACCGGATCGAGGAGTGGGATGAGGCGAGGGAGGAGGAGGACGGGGAGTCGGCGATCTGCTATCAGCTCGACCTCGCCGTCGCCCCTGGGTGGAAGCTCGGCGGACACGCCCCCTGGAGCTTCTCCGACCCCTTCCCCATGGCCTGCGCCGAGTGCGGCAGTGGCGTACGGCCGCTCATCACCATCGACGGCACCGAGTGGGACGGCGGCAGCCGCAGCTGGCGGCCGGTGGAGGATGCCGGGTACAGCGGGTACCACTTCCTCGGGCCGGCGCTCGACACCCAGATCACCATCGGGCGCAGCTACAGCCTCCAGGTGTACGTGTGCGAGGCGTCGTACGCGCATCCGCCGGTGCAGAACATGCAGTGACGTCAGCCGTTGGCGGCACGGCCGGACCGGACGCGGCCACCCGCCGCGCGGCGGTCCATGCGGCGGCGGCGTATGGAGGCGACGTACGTGGCGATGGAGACGGCGACGATCGACACGGTGATGCCGAGCACCATCTGATCGACGGTCGCCACCCTGGTCACGGCATAGGCGATGCCCGCCAGCAGCGCGCACGCGCCCAGGCCTCTGAGCGTGTTCATCTCTCTCCTGCTCTGGTTCCGGTACTTACTTCCACGCGGAGACGCGGGTCACGTAGGACTTCACGATGGACGAGACGAGCCAGTAGGCGCGCACCACCGTGTAGACCAGCTCGGGGATCAGCAGCGCCTCGACGAGCATCGCCTTCCAGCCGAGGTTGCGTACGCGGAGCGCGGGATAGACGATCCAGAACCCGAAGAGCGCCCAGAGGAACGGCGCCTGGTGGAGGCCGTGTTCCGCGACGAGTGCGAGCTGCCGGGCTCCCCACCCCATGATGTAGACGAAGCCGGCCAGGCCCATGATCATGGTGGTGATGGAGTGCCAGGTGAACTTCGTCCAGCCGCGTCGGCGCAGCGTGTCCACGGTGCCGCGGCTCCACCGTTCGCGCTGCTGGATCAGCTCGCGCAGGGTGGGCATGAGGTCCGTGTAGGCGATGCAGAGCTGGTTGGCCGTGACCTTCCAGCCGGACTCCTTGAGGGCCAGCGTGGTCTCGTAGTCCTCGACCAGGTTCCGGTGGTCCTCCCAGAAGACCTCGCCCCGCCAGTCGATCAGCCCCTGGAGGGCCTCGGCCCGGTAGTAGGAGCCGGCGCCCGACATGGTGTGGACGTCGCGGCGGTAGCGCGCGTTGGCGGCCCGGCCGTACTCGATGATCTGCATGCCGAGCAGGAAGCGCTGCCAGGGATTGCGCCACAGGTCGGTGCGGCCGAGGCAGGCGGCACTGACGCCGCCGAGTTCCGGGTCGGACGCGATGACGTTACGCGCCCGTTCGATGAACCTCGTGTGCAGTTCGGTGTCGGCGTCCATGACGAGGACGTGCCCGACCCGGTTGTTCAACCGCCCGCCGACGGCCTCCCGCAGCCAGCGGAGGCCGTAGTTGAGGGCACCCGCCTTCTTGTGCGGGTTGTTGTCGAAGGTCAGGACGACGGTCAGTGGCGTGTTCGGGTCGTCGGCGAACTGACGCGCGTACTCCTCGGTGCGGTCGGTCGAGTTGTTGACGACCACGACGATGAGGTCCGGCCGTAGGGTCTGCGCGGCAAGGGAGTCCAGCGAGGTGAGGACGCCGACCTCCTCGTTCCGGGCCGGTACGAGGACGACGTTGTCGTAGACGACACCGCTCGGCGACGCGACGTCCGGGGCGTACGAGGTGCGGCCCCGTCTGTGTCTGCTGCTGCGCGGCGCGCGCCGCGATTCAACGCGCGCACCGCGCGCCGTCGTACCGCTCACTGAACGATCCCCACCCCTGGCGCAACGCCCCAACAGCCGCGCCCACATGATTGAAAGACAACCCCGGCGGAAAATTAGCGCACCCGCACGGCGTCCACTCACGCCCAGTCCGCGCCCACGGCTGCCCCGGTGAGCGTGCAGTTGAACTGCAGACCAACGCCGAGATCCCGTTTGCCCGATAAAGGAGCGACAAACATGGACACTGGGGGCAATAGGCCCCGTGGGGCGACAGTGACATGCGTGAGGAAAATCACACGGTTGAGGTCGAACCGATCCCGGCCATGGAGCGTCCGGGGGTGTGTGACTACCCTGCTTGACAATGATCAGCCATAGATTCCGGGACGCCTCGTGAGCCGACGTCGCCACGAACCCGCCCGCCGCACTCGTCAAGCACTCGTACCTCTGCTCTCCGTGGGCATCCTGGCCGCCGGCGGCGCCGCTGCGTACCTGTGGAAGTCGGCCGATCACGAGGACCCGGTTCTGACCGTGCGCTACCGCGCCGGCGCTCCGGTGAAGGGTGCCGTGGCCAAGCCGTGGCTGGAGGTCGTCAACACGTCGGGGAAGACGGTGGACCTGAGCGGTGTGACGCTGAGGTACTACTACACGGCCGACGGCGCCACCGCCTACGGCGCCAACTGCGTCCAGACCTCACTCCGCTGCTCGAACCTCACCCTGAAGACGGGGAAGACCGGCAGCCCTGCCCGGAATGCGGACCACTACCTCCAGGTCGGCTTCACCGCGGCAGCGGGCAGCCTGGCGCCGGGCAGGAGCAGCCAGGGCATCGGCCTTCAGCTCTACCGCGTCGACCACGGGAAGCTGGACCAGGCGAACGACCGCTCGTACGACGCCGGGGACACCACGTACACGCCGTCGAAGCTCGTGACCGCGTACGTCCGCGGCACCCGCGTCTGGGGCGAGGAGCCGTACGAGAGCAGCACTCCGGTCCCCGTGCGGGACGGCTCCTCTGTCTCGTCCAGGGCGCCGGGGACCGGCCCCGGGGTCCTCTTCGACGACTTCGACTACACCGGCCCCGAGGACCCCGCGCTCGCCGCCAACGGCTGGGAGGCCCGCAGCGGCGAAGGCGGACCCGGCGTCAAGGACTCCTGGTCGCGGGCCGGGATCAGCTTCCCCGCCGGGCAGGACCGCGCGGGCGGCCAGGCCCTTCAGCTGCGCGCCCGTACGGACGGAACCGCGGGGGGCACCCAGCAGTCCGAGTTCCGCCGTACCGAGGGCACTGTGCTCAGCGGCACGCTCGTCGCCCGGGTGCGCTTCAGCGACGAGCCGACGAGCGGCGGCGACGGCGGCCACATCGCCGAGTCCTTCTTCACCATCTCCCCCGACCACGCGTCGAAGAAGTACAGCGAACTCGACTACGAGTACATGCCGAACGGCGGATGGGGCAGGTTCGGCCCCCGTCTGGACACCACGAGCTGGCGCAGCAGCGTCCTGGGAGACCGGGTCACGAGTTCCCGCGCGACGAAGCTCGGCGGCTGGCACACCCTGGCGATCACCTCGGCGGACGGCGCGACCAGCTACTCCGTCGACGGCCAGAAGCTGTTCACCAACGGCAGCGGCTACGTGCCGCGCGAGCGCATGAGCATCAACTTCAGCGCGTGGCTCATCGACCTCCCCTTCCAGGGTGCACCTCGCACCTGGGACATGCAGGTCGACTGGGTCTACTACCAGTCCGAAAAGGCCGTCTCCACGAAGACGGCCGAGCAGGCCGCGTCCGCTCTTGCCGCCGCCGGCACCGGCTACGTCAACACCCTGCCCAAGTCCTGAGCGGCGCGCAGGACAGCCGCCGAACGCCGAAGAGGCCCGTACGACCGAAGTCGTACGGGCCTCTCCTCAGGTCAGATACCTCAGGTCGGAGACCTCAGGTCAGATGACCCTCAAGCAAGCGGAACTTACTTGACGATCTTGACGACCTGGCCGGCGCCCACGGTGCGGCCACCCTCACGGATGGCGAACTTCAGGCCCTCTTCCATGGCGATGGGCTGGATGAGCTGCACCGACATCTCGGTGTTGTCACCCGGCATGACCATCTCGGTGCCCTCGGGGAGGGTCACAACACCGGTCACGTCAGTCGTACGGAAGTAGAACTGCGGACGGTAGTTGTTGAAGAACGGCGTGTGGCGGCCACCCTCGTCCTTGGACAGGATGTAGGCCTGCGCCTCGAACTCGGTGTGCGGGGTGACCGAGCCCGGCTTGATGATGACCTGGCCGCGCTCGACGTCCTCGCGCTTGATGCCGCGGAGCAGCAGACCGACGTTCTCACCGGCCTGGCCCTCGTCGAGCAGCTTGCGGAACATCTCGATGCCGGTGACCGTGGTGGTGGTCTTCTCCGGCTTGATGCCGATGATGTCGACGGTCTCGTTGACCTTGAGCATACCGCGCTCGATACGACCGGTGACGACGGTGCCACGACCGGTGATCGTGAAGACGTCCTCGATCGGCATCAGGAACGGCTTGTCGACCTCGCGCTCCGGCTGCGGGATGGCCTCGTCGACGGCGTTCATCAGGTTGAGGACGGAGTCCACCCACTCCTTCTCGCCCTCAAGGGCCTTCAGAGCGGAGACCTTGACGACCGGAACGTCGTCGCCCGGGAACTCGTACTCGGAGAGGAGCTCACGGACCTCGAGCTCGACGAGCTCCAGGATCTCCTCGTCGTCCACCATGTCGGCCTTGTTCAGGGCGACGACGATGTACGGAACGCCGACCTGGCGGGCCAGGAGCACGTGCTCCTTGGTCTGCGGCATCGGGCCGTCGGTGGCGGCGACCACGAGGATCGCGCCGTCCATCTGCGCGGCACCGGTGATCATGTTCTTGATGTAGTCCGCGTGACCCGGGCAGTCGACGTGGGCGTAGTGACGCGCCTCGGTCTGGTACTCGACGTGCGCGATGGAGATGGTGATACCACGCTGACGCTCTTCGGGCGCCTTGTCGATGTTGTCGAACGGGGTGGCCTCGTTCAGGTCCGGGTACGCGTCGTGCAGCACCTTGGTAATGGCGGCCGTGAGGGTCGTCTTACCGTGGTCGATGTGACCGATGGTGCCGATGTTGACGTGCGGCTTAGTCCGCTCGAACTTCGCCTTCGCCACTGGGGTCCTCCTGTGGAGTGGTTCTGTACGCCTTACTTCATCGGCGCCAGGTGATCTTTGCTGTTAAAGCCCGGAACCCGGGGCAAACATCCGTGTTTGCGGTTGTTTGCCCCACGAGGCTCCGGAGTCAAGCCTAAAGCGTGTGAACGCGGTGCGTTACTCGCCCTTGGCCTTCGCGATGATCTCCTCGGCGACGTTCCGCGGAACCTCGGCGTAGGAGTCGAACTGCATCGAGTAGCTTGCGCGACCCGACGTCTTGCTGCGGAGGTCGCCGACGTAGCCGAACATCTCCGACAGGGGCACGAGGCCCTTGACGACGCGGGCACCGGCCCGCTCCTCCATGGCCTGGATCTGGCCACGGCGGGAGTTGATGTCGCCGATGACCTCACCCATGTAGTCCTCGGGCGTGGTGACCTCAACGGCCATCATCGGCTCGAGCAGCACGGGGCTGGCCTTGCGCGCGGCCTCCTTGAAGGCCTGCGAACCGGCGATCTTGAAGGCGAGCTCGGAGGAGTCGACCTCGTGGTAGCCACCGTCGATGAGGATGACGCGGACACCGGTCATCTCGTAGCCGGCGAGGATGCCGAACTGCATGGCTTCCTGCGCACCGGCGTCGACCGAAGGGATGTACTCCTTCGGGATACGACCACCGGTGACCTTGTTCACGAACTCGTACGAGGCGTCGCCGCCCTCGATCGGCTCGATCGCGATCTGCACCTTGGCGAACTGACCGGTACCACCGGTCTGCTTCTTGTGGGTGTAGTCGACGCGCTCGACGGCCTTGCGGATCGTCTCGCGGTAGGCCACCTGCGGCTTGCCGACGTTGGCCTCGACCTTGAACTCACGGCGCATACGGTCGACCAGCACCTCGAGGTGCAGCTCGCCCATACCACCGATGATGGTCTGGCCGGTCTCCTCGTCCGAGTGGACCTGGAAGGACGGGTCCTCCTCGGCCAGGCGCTGGATCGCGATGCCCAGCTTCTCCTGGTCGCCCTTCGACTTGGGCTCGATGGCGACCTGGATGACCGGCGCCGGGAAGTCCATGGACTCCAGGATGACCGGGGCCTTGTCGTCGCACAGCGTCTCACCGGTCGTGGTCTGCTTCAGACCCATCACGGCGACGATGTCGCCGGCGCCCACCGACTCGATCTCCTCACGCTTGTTCGCGTGCATACGGTAGATCTTGCCGATGCGCTCCTTGCGGCCCTTGACGGAGTTCAGCACGGCCGTGCCGGACTCCAGGCGGCCCGAGTAAACCCGGACGAAGGTGAGCTTGCCGAGGTGCGGGTCGCTCATGATCTTGAACGCCAGCGCGGACAGCGGCTCGTCGTCGGACGGCTTGCGCTTGACGACCGTCTCCGGGTCCTTGACGTCGTGGCCCTCGATGGCCTCGATGTCAACCGGGGAAGGCAGGTAGCGCACGACCGCGTCGAGCAGGGGCTGGACGCCCTTGTTCTTGAACGCGGTGCCACAGAACACCGGGGTGACCGTGGTGCCCTTGCTCTTGCCGGACGCGATGGTGATACGACGGATCGCGGCGTACAGCTGCTCCACGGAAGGCTCTTCGCCCTCCAGGTACAGCTCCATGATCTCTTCGTCGTTCTCGGCGACGGCCTCGATCAGCTTGCCGCGGTACTCCTCGGCAGCCTCGGTGTGCGTGGCCGGGATGTCGACGACGTCGTACATCTCGCCCTTGGTGGCCTCGGCGGACCACACGAACGCCCTCATCGTGACCAGGTCGACGACGCCCTTGAAGTCGGCCTCGGCACCGATCGGCAGCTGCATGACGATCGGCTGAGCGCCCAGGCGGTCAGAGATCATGTCGACGCAGCGGTGGAACTCGGCACCGGTCCGGTCGAGCTTGTTGACGAAGCAGATACGCGGAACGCCGTAGCGGTCCGCCTGACGCCACACCGTCTCGGACTGGGGCTCAACACCGGCGACGCCGTCGAACACCGTCACGGCACCGTCGAGCACGCGCAGGGAGCGCTCCACCTCGACGGTGAAGTCGACGTGGCCCGGGGTGTCGATGATGTTGATGGTGTGGTCGACGTCTTCCAGCGGCCAGTGGCAGGTGGTGGCAGCAGAGGTGATCGTGATGCCACGCTCCTGCTCCTGCTCCATCCAGTCCATGGTGGCAGCGCCGTCGTGGACCTCACCGATCTTGTAAGACACACCGGTGTAGAACAGGATCCGCTCGGTGGTGGTCGTCTTGCCCGCGTCGATGTGGGCCATGATCCCAATGTTGCGGACCTTGGCCAGGTCAAGTGAAGTGGTAGCCATAAGGCTTCAGTCTTCTCTCGGTCTCGATGTGGGTAGCGACTACCAGCGGTAGTGCGCGAAGGCCTTGTTGGACTCGGCCATCTTGTGCGTGTCCTCGCGCTTCTTGACGGCCGCACCGAGGCCGTTCGAAGCGTCGAGAAGCTCGTTGAGCAGACGCTCGGTCATGGTCTTCTCGCGACGGGCGCGGGAGTAACCGACCAGCCAGCGCAGCGCGAGCGTGTTGGCGCGACCGGGCTTGACCTCGATCGGAACCTGGTACGTCGCACCACCGACACGGCGGGACTTGACCTCGAGGGTCGGCTTGATGTTCTCCAGCGCGCGCTTCAGCGTGATGACCGGGTCGTTGCTGGTCTTCTCGCGCAGGCCCTCCATGGCGCCGTACACGATGCGCTCGGCGGTGGAGCGCTTGCCGTTCAGCAGCACCTTGTTGATGAGGGAGGTGACCAGAGGAGAACCGTAGACCGGGTCGATGATGACCGGGCGCTTCGGGGCGGGGCCCTTACGAGGCATTCTTACTTCTCCTTCTTGGCGCCGTAGCGGCTGCGGGCCTGCTTGCGGTTCTTGACACCCTGGGTGTCGAGCGAACCGCGGATGATCTTGTAGCGAACACCGGGCAGGTCCTTCACACGGCCGCCGCGCACGAGCACGATGGAGTGCTCCTGCAGGTTGTGTCCCTCACCCGGAATGTAAGCGGTGACCTCGATCCCGCTGGTCAGACGCACACGCGCGACCTTACGCAGGGCCGAGTTCGGCTTCTTCGGGGTGGTCGTGAACACACGCGTGCAGACGCCACGACGCTGAGGGGAACCCTCGAGTGCGGGCGTCTTGTTCTTCTCGACCTTGTCCTGCCGGCCCTTCCGGACCAGCTGCTGGATCGTAGGCACTACTTCTCCGGTTTCTGTGTGCCGAACGTAAAGCTAACCTGGAACTTCGCCGACCCACGCGGTCGGGTGTGTCGAATCCCGCAGACCTTCGCCGCAAGGCGAAAAGGGCGCAGATTACGGTGGCCAGTCGCGGCTCGCCATGCGGTTTGAAGGCACGCACGAGAGCCAGGGCACACCCCAGGCACAAGGTCTGAGCGTACCTACCTCACCGAGTTCGGTCAAAACAAATGGAGCGCGGCCCGACACGCCGGACTTCTCCCCTGCTCACCTGCATTACGCCTCCCGCCCCGGGGACCGCCCGTACGGTCGGAACGCTCGGCAAAGCACCAGGTCGGGGGCGTGCCCGCGGGGCGCGGGGGGACCATGGCCGGATCCCAGCGTTTCACAACCGGCGGTCTTGCGCATTCAGTACGTTGATCCGCCCGCGGGAGGGCACGGAGATCGGGGTGCGCATGACAGCGACAGGAACGGTGCCGTACGCGGCCGACGACGGTGGGCTGGACGACCGGGTTCCGTTCCTGGCCCGGCTGGAGACCGAGGACCGCGCGGCGCTTCTGTCACTCGGCCGTGAGCTGACCTTCACTCCCCGGATGGTCCTGATCCACCAGCATGAGCCCTCCTCCCACGTCCTCTTCCTGGTGCACGGCTGGACCAAGGTCACCGCCTCCGCGGCCAACGGCTACGAAGCACTGCTCGCGCTGCGCGGCCCCGGTGACGTCGTGGGCGAGTCGGCGGCCCTCACCGGGCGACCCCGCTCGGCGACGGTGACCGCGCTGGAGCCGGTGCGGGCGGTGGCCGTCGAGCACGAGCGGTTCAGGGACCTGCTGGGCGGCTCCCCCGCCGTCTCCTTCGCCCTGCTGGGTCTGACCGCGGACCGCACCCGGGCGGCCGACCGGCGCCGGCTGGAGTTCGCCTCCCTGAGCGTCCGGGAGCGCTTCGCCGTCCTGCTCCTCGACCTCGCCCGCACCCACGGCCGCCGCACCCCCGAGGGCATCGAGCTGTCCGTCCCGCTGAGCAAACAGGAACTGGCGGGCTCCGTGGGCGCCTCCCGCGAGATGGTGCAGCGCCTCCTGAAGGAACTGCGCGACAAGGAGGCGGTCGTCACGGGCCGCCGCACGCTGCTGATCCGGCGGCCGGACATCCTGCGCAGGATCGCGTCGAGCGGGCGGGAGCAGTGGAAGGCTGACGGTCCGATGGAAGGCTGACGGTCGCCGCACCATGCGGCGCCCCCACCCCCGCCGCCCCGTGCACCGCTCTGTGTACACGGTCACACTCCGAGTGGGTCATCCGTCCTCACCGCCCAAGGCCCCGCAGGGCCACGCTGCTGCCCGGCACTGCGGACCCATCGGAAGGCGACCATGAGCGACCCCGTGAGCCGGACCATCCTGTTGCTGGACATCGAGCGGTACAGCGACCGGGACGACGTGGAGCAGGCGTATCTGCGCCGCATGCTCTACGACATCACCGACCGCACCCTGGAGCGCGCCGGCATCGACGAGACCCGGCGGCTGCGGGCCGACCGCGGTGACTCCGTGATGGAACTGATCGACGCCGGCGCCCCCGTCACGGCACTGCTGCGGGCCCTGCTCACGGAGGTGCCGGCACAGCTGCGGGCGGTCAACCGCATGGCGTCCCGCTCGGCGCAGATCCGGCTGCGCGGCGTCGTCGCCACCGGTTACGTCGCCGTCGACGAGCAGGGCGGCTGGGTCGGCTCCGACCTCAACCACGCCTGCCGGCTGCTCGACGCCCGCCTGCTGCGCGAGGCCCTGCGGGAGCGGGCCGACGACTTCGCGCTGTGCGTGTCCGAGGCCCTGTACGGCGGCGTCGTCCGCCACGACCACGTCGGCATCCCGGCCGCCGACTTTCACCCGGTGACCCTGGAGAGCAAGAACGGTCCCTTGACGGCATGGCTGCACGGGCCGGTGCCCGGCGGCCAGGCCGGGGGCACCCATGAGAACCACCGTGGCACGGGGGAAGGGGAGGTGCCGGGCGGTCTGGGGGACCGCCCGGCACCGGCCGCACCCCCGAGCGCCGACCGCCCCGAGGGCAGCCCGGCACCGGGCGGATCACCGGGAGCCCAGGCGTCAGGCTCTGTGATCACCATCCACGGCGGCACGTTCAGCGGTGGTGTGATCGGTGGTGACCAGCACGGTGGCATCAGCGGCGGGCACTTCTCCGGCGACGTGAGCTTCGGTGACCGCGGGCGGGGTGAGCGCTCATGAGTACGCCCGAGGCGGAGGCGCCCGTACAGCCCGCCGGTCCCGGGCCGGAGCAGCCGCCGGCCGACGCGCAGAGCGCGGAGGACACCGGACACGGCGAGGACGGCGCCGCCGAGGAACGGGACCAGCCGCAGAACGCCTGGTCGGCCCGGCGCGACCTGGTCGACCACAGCCCGCGGACCATGAACGTCGGTGCCCGGGCCCGCTTCAGCGGCGGCCTTCTCGGCGGCGACCAGCACGGCGGCATCAGCGGCGGGCACTTCTCCGGCGACGTCTTCCTGGGCAGCAAGACGGAGATCTACCAGCTCGCCGTCCCGGGCCTCGGTGGGGCCGCTGCCGCCTCCGGCGAGGTCCCGCACACCACCCTGGAGCGGCTGGCCGGTCACTTCGTCGCCGACGAGGACCTCATGGCCCGCCTGCTGGACCGGCTGAGCCGCGACCGGGTGCTCGTCCTGTCCGGCGGACGGTTCACCGGGCGCCGTACGGCCGCCCTGATGCTCCTGCACCGGCTCGGCGCCCTCCCGGTCCGCACCCTGGACCGCGACACCGGCCCGAGCGCCCTCGCCGAGCAGGTGACCGGCGAGAACCAGGCCCGCGGGCACGTCCTGTGCGACCTGTCCACCCGCCGCGACAGCCCGCTGCGCGAACCCCATCTGCTGGCCGCCCGCGACCGCCTCGCCGAACAGGACGCCTATCTGGTCGTCACCGTCGGCCCCACCGCCGTACTGGAGGACGTGGCCGTAGAGGAGTGGCGGCCACCGGCGGCGGCCCGGGTGCTGGCCGCGCACCTGCGCACCGGCACCGACGAAGAGACCGCCGACCGGCTGCTCCAACTCCCGGCCGTGACCGAATTCCTGAGCCGCGGCCACCAGCTGCGCGAGGTCGCGGCGTTCGCGCGGCTGCTCGGCCGGTACGCCGCCGGGGAGGCCGACGAGGACACCCTCGCGCGGTTCTCGCTGGTGTCCCTGGAGAACCAGGTCCAGGAGTGGTTCGAGGAGGACGAGGCCACCCTCCACCTGCGGGACAAGGCGTTCCTCGTCGCCCTCGCCGCCTTCGACGGCGGCCCCTACGCCCTCACCGCCGAACTCAGCGACCTGCTCTACCGCTTCCTCCAGGAGACCGAGAACCCGGCCCGCGTCCCCGAGGTGCCCGTCTTCGGCACACACGTCGGCAAGCGGCTCCAACTGGCTCGCGCCCACACCTACTTGGAGGACGAGCACACCGAGTGGGGCCCCGTCACCCAGCAGAAGGCCGCGTTCCGCGACGAGCGGGCCTCCCTCGTTCTGCTGCGCGAGGTGTGGACGGGCCATCCGTCCGCCCGGCCCGCCCTGATCGGCTGGCTGCGCGGGCTCGCCGAGGACGGCCGCCCCCTGGTCCGCACCCGGGCCGCCGCCACCGTCGCCGTCCTCGCCCGCACCGACCTGCCGTCCGCGATGGCGCTCGTCATCGAGCCGTGGGCGACCTCGAACCGGTTCCGGCAGCGGCTCGTCGCCGTCAACGCGCTCACCCTCGCCCACCTCGTCGACACGCCCAACATCCCGCGCATCCTCGACACCTGGTGCACGGGCGAGGACCGGAAGCTGCGCTGGGCGGCGGTGCGGGCGTACGGACTGATCGGGCCGGAGCGTCCGGAACAGGCCCTGGCCGCGCTCCGCGCTGCCGTACGCCGCCTGTACGAGGAGGCGCCCGACGACACCGGCGGCGAGCTGGCGGCTGAACTCGCCCAGGCCGTGGAACTGCTGCTGCTCTCCTCCGCGAGCGACCCGGTCCTCGCCGAGCTGCGCGCGCACCTGGACGACGACCGGGCGGTGAGCGACCTCGCGCTCGGCGGTTTCGTCGCCGCCTGCACGCGCACCGAGGACGACGAGCGGTACGGCACCCCGCTCGTCCTCGGCTGGTACGCCCGTGCCGTCGGCGAGAGCGGCCCGGCCGCCCAGGGCATCCCGTTCCTGTGGCGGGCCGCGCTCGGCGATCCGCGCACCACCCGGCACGCGCTCGACGCGCTGCGCGACTGGGTGCTGATCGCCGCCCGGTCCACGGCCGCCGAATGGGCGCTGGCCGCGCTGCTGCCCACGCTCGTCACCACGCCCGCCGAGCACCAGCGGCTGAGCCATCTGCTGCGGACCATGTCCGGCGAGGACGGCGCTCCCCCGCCGCCGGTCGCGGCCCGCCTGCTGACCACGCTTCCCACCCGCTGACCCGTACGGCACGCCCGTACGTCGTTCGCACGTCGTTCGCACGTCGTCCCAAGGAGACCCACGCACGATGTCCCGCTTCTACCGCCAGCCCGAGTGGCAGCAACCGGCGGACCGGCACACGCAGCTGATCGACCCGGTCCTCACCGTCCGGCAGCTGTCACGCTTCGACTTCAACCTCAAGTGGTTCCTCCGCATCGACCACGCGCTCGTCTTCTCCACCCCGGACGGCACCTACGAGCCGTACCTGCCGCCGCGGCGCCCCACGCGTCCGGAGGTCGTGGCCAGGCGGTACACCGCCGTGTACGAGGTGGACATGGGCGTGCACCCGTACACCGCCGACCTCACCCTGCCCAGCAACAACGACGCGTTCGAGTTCACGGCCCAGATAGAGCTGGCCTGGCAGGTCCTCGACCCGGCCCGGTTCGTGGCCGGCGGGCACCGGGACGTGCCGGGGATGCTGATCGGTGAACTCCAGCAGGCGGCCCGGCCGGTGACCCGCCGCTTCGCCATCGCCGACAGCGCGGCGGCCGAGCGGGAACTGCTGCAGGCCGTCACCGTGCTGGGGCCGCTCGGCGCGCCCGCGGGGCTCCAGGTCACCTGGACGCTGCGGCTCAAGCGCGACCAGGCGAACATCGAGCACCAGCAGCGGCTGCAGGCCATCGAGCACTCCGCCGCCGAGCAGGTGCACGCGGCCCAGCGGGGCATGGAGGTCGACGTCGAGGTGGACCGCCGGCTGCGGCAGCAGGACTCCCTGCAGGTCGACCGGGCGCTGGCGTACGGCACCCAACAGCACGAACTGCTCCTGCGACAGCAGCAGTGGCAGCACGCGCAGGCCATGCTGCGGGGGCAGCAGGACCTGGAACTGCAGCAGCTCGAGGCGCAGAAGACCGAGTTCTACCAGTGGCACCTCCAGCAGGGCGGCGTGCACGCCTGGGCGCTCCACCTCGCCCAGCATCCGGAGGACTCCCAGCTCGTCATGACCAGCATGCGCGAGGACCAACTCCGGATGATCCAGGCGCAGATGGATCTGGTGAAGCAGCTGCTGAGCGGCGACACGGCGGAGAACTACGAACTGGAGGGCCCCAAGCAACTGGCCCTGCGCACCGTCAGCGACATACTCAACCAACGCCTCCCGGGCGTCCCCTCGACCCCACCCCAACTCCCCACCCCACCCGGCCCGGCCTATCCGACGGCGCCTCAACCGACGCCCCCGGCAGAGCCCTTGCCCACCGGACCCGATCAGAACGGCGCCGGCGACGCGTACGGAGGCGGCACCGCGTACGCCCACCCGCCGATGCCCGCGAGCGCGCCGACGCCGCCGCCTCCCGCCGCCCCGCCGGGACTCGCGCTCCCCGGCTGGCAGGCACCGCTCCCGCCGACCGCCCCGCCAACGGTCCCGCCGCCCCCGTCCTGGCAGCCCCCGCCGGGCTACGGCACCACGCCAACCCTGCCCGACCAGCACGCCGGCCCGGCGGCACCCTCCGAACCCACCGGCAAGAAGGCCGAAGACGGCGGCGCGGCCGACGGTGACCAGGGGAACGCCCCATGACGGCCATCGGCCCGGCGCCCGCACCCCTCAACGCCGGTCCCCCTGCCGCCCCCGACACACGCGCCCAGCTCTGCGAGCAGCTCCTCCGTGAGTTGCGCGGCGAGATCGCGCGGGCCGACAGCAAGGCCGCCGTACTGGTTGCCGCGCTCGGTCTGAGCGCGGGGGTCATCAGCGGGCTGCTCGCCGGGCGGGACTGGAGTCCGGCCGAGCTGTCCGGGACCGGCACGGTGCTGTGGTGGGCGGGGACCGCCTCGCTGGCGTTCTCGCTGTTCGCGCTGCTGCTCGCCGTACTCCCCCGCTACCGCCCGGGGACCTGGTCCCCGGGCCAGCCGCTGTCGTACTTCGGCGACATCCACCAGGCCGTCCGGCAGGGGCACCTGGAGGCCGCGCTCACCGATACGGAGACCCACCGTACGGCCGGTCTGATCAGGGCCCTGGGCGAGACGAGCCGGATCGCCGCGCGCAAGCACCAGTGGATCCGCGCCGGCCTCGTCGCCTTCTGCACCGGCACGGTCCTGCTGCCCGCGTCCCTGTTCCTCGGCTGACCACACCCGCTCATGAAGGAACGAACCACCGATGACCCATCCCGCCCACCCTCAGCAGCCACCCCAATACCCGCAACAGCCGCCTCAGTACCCCGAGCAACCTCCGCAGTACCCCGGACAGCCGCCGCAGTACCCCCAGCAATCCCCGCACCATCCCCAGCAGCCGCCGCAGTACCCCCAGCAGCCTCCCGCCTACCCGCAGTCCCCCCAGCCCCCGACCGCACCGCCGTACCCGCACAGCGGCACGGTCCCGCCCCCGTACCCGTACCCGCAGCCGCCGCAGGCACCGGCGCCGCCGCCCACCGCGCCCCTCTCCCCCGACGACCCGGCGCACCCCCACCACATCAGCACCGGCGCCCGTCGCGTGCACATCTCCAAGGACCAGCGCCGCACCGACGCCACCGCCGTCGGCAACCTGCTCCTCCACCTGCCGAACTTCCTGTGCAGCCTCTTCGTCGTCGGCCTGGTCTCCGCCTTCTTCGGCGCCCTCGGCTTCGTGGTGGTCCTGGCCTGGCTCGCCAGCGGCGCACTCGTCTTCTACCGGCCGGCCGAACGCGCCCTCGCGCGCCATCTGCTCCGTCTGCGCTACCCCACGCCGCCAGAACTCGCCAAACTCGAACCGGTGTGGCGCGAGGTCACCGCCCGGGCGGGCATCGAGGGCCGCAACTACGAGCTGTGGGTCGAGGACAGCGACGGCCTGAACGCCGTCGCCGCGGCCGGACACATCGTCGGCGTCACCAGCTTCGCCATGAACCAGCTCCCCAACGGCGAGCTGGCCGCCGTCATGGCCCACGAGCTGGGCCACCACGTCGGCGGTCACGCCTGGTCCGGACTGCTCGGCTACTGGTACGCGCTCCCCGGCCGGATCGCCTGGCGGGTCCTGAGGAGCGTCGCCGGCGTCGCGTACAGGGTCTCGCGTGCCTTCGGCTGCTTCGGCATCGGCTTCGTCGTCCTGGCCGTCGGCGGGCTCGCCCTGGCGACCGTCAGCTCGCTCTACGGCCTGCCCCTGCTGGTCCTGGGCGTGCCGTACGCGCTCGCCGCCGTCGGCCGCCGCGCCGAGCTGCGCGCCGACGAGCACGCGGCGGCGCTCGGTTTCGCGCCGATGCTCGCTGCCGTACTCCACAAACTGCACCAGCAGGAGCAGTACCAGCAGGCCGCGCTCACCGCTCAGAACGGCGGGGTGCCCGTCCCGGAGAGCGCCCTGACGAAGCTGCTCTCCTCCCACCCTGACTACTACACCCGGCTGCACCACCTGCAGCCGTACCTCCCGCCGCAGCAGCCGCACTGAGCCGTGCGGACATGCCGAAGGGCGGCCACCCCCAACGGGAGTGGCCGCCCTTCATGCAGCTCGCTTACTGGTTGTACGGACCGTAGTCGTAGTCCTCCAGCGGAACGGCCTGGCCGGAGCCCGTGCCGAACGGCGAGTAGTCGATGTCGTCGTAGCCGACGGCCGAGTACATCGCGGCCTTGGCCTCCTCGGTCGGCTCGACCCGGATGTTGCGGTAGCGGGACAGGCCCGTACCGGCCGGGATGAGCTTACCGATGATGACGTTCTCCTTGAGGCCGATGAGGCTGTCGGACTTGGCGTTGATCGCCGCATCCGTCAGGACTCGGGTCGTCTCCTGGAAGGAGGCGGCCGACAGCCAGGACTCCGTCGCCAGCGAGGCCTTGGTGATACCCATCAGCTGCGGACGACCGGAGGCGGGGTGACCGCCCTCCTGGACCACACGACGGTTCTCGGTCTCGAACTTCGAGCGCTCGACCAGCTCGCCGGGCAGCAGCTCGGCGTCGCCGGACTCGATGATCGTCACGCGGCGGAGCATCTGCCGGATGATGATCTCGATGTGCTTGTCGTGGATCGACACACCCTGCGAGTTGTAGACCTTCTGGACCTCGCCGACCAGGTGGACCTGAACGGCACGCTGACCCAGGATGCGCAGCACGTCGTGCGGGTTGGTGGCACCCACGGTGAGCTGCTGGCCCACCTCGACGTGGTCGCCCTCGCGGACCAGGACCTTGGCACGCTTCGAGATCGGGAACGCCGTCTCGTCGCTGCCGTCGTCCGGGGTGACGACGATCTTCTTGGTCTTCTCGGTCTCCTCGATCCGGATGCGGCCGTTGGCCTCGGAGATCGGGGCGACACCCTTCGGCGTACGGGCTTCGAAAAGCTCGACGACACGGGGCAGACCCTGGGTGATGTCGTCACCGGCCACACCACCGGTGTGGAAGGTACGCATCGTCAGCTGGGTACCGGGCTCACCGATGGACTGGGCGGCGATGATGCCGACCGCCTCACCGATGTCGACCAGCTTGCCGGTGGCCAGCGAACGGCCGTAGCACATCGCGCAGGTACCGACGGCGGACTCGCAGGTCAGGACCGAGCGGGTCTTGACCTCCTCGATGCCGCGGGCCACGAGCTCCTCGATGAGGACGTCGCCCAGGTCGGTGCCGGCCGGGGCCAGCACCTGGCCGTCGACCACGATGTCCTCGGCGAGGCAGCGCGCGTACACGGACGTCTCGACGTTGCCCGTCTTGCGCAGGACACCGTCCTCGCGCTCGGCGATCGCCAGCTTGAGGCCACGCTCGGTGCCGCAGTCCTCCTCGCGGATGATGACGTCCTGGGAGACGTCGACCAGACGACGGGTGAGGTAACCCGAGTCGGCGGTACGCAGAGCGGTGTCCGCCAGACCCTTACGGGCACCGTGCGTGGAGATGAAGTACTCCAGCACGGACAGGCCCTCACGGAAGGACGCCTTGATCGGACGCGGGATGGTCTCGTTCTTCGCGTTCGACACCAGACCACGCATACCGGCGATCTGCCGCATCTGCATCATGTTTCCTCGGGCACCCGAGTCAACCATCATGAAGATGGGGTTCGTCTTGGGGAAGTTCTCGTTCATCGCCTCGGCAACCTCGTTGGTCGCCTTGGTCCAGATCGCGATGAGCTCCTGAGTGCGCTCTTCCTTGGTGATCAGACCGCGCTCGTACTGCTTCTGGACCTTCTCGTCCTGCGCCTCGTAGCCGCGGACGATCTCCTTCTTCGCCTCGGGAACGACGACGTCGGAGATGGCCACGGTGACACCGGAACGGGTCGCCCAGTAGAAGCCGGACGCCTTCAGGTTGTCGAGCGTCGCCGCCACGATGACCTTGGGGTAGCGCTCGGCCAGGTCGTTGACGATCTCGGAGAGCTGCTTCTTGCCCACCGAGTAGTCGACGAACGGGTAGTCCTCGGGCAGCAGCTCGTTGAAGAGCGCGCGGCCCAGGGTCGTGCGCAGGCGGAACGAGTCACCCTGCTGCCACTCGGGCTCGCCCTCCTCGCGCGCCGGCGGCATCCAGCCGCGCGGCGGGATGGTGCCCACCGGGAAGCGGATGTCGATCGACGACTGCAGCGCGAGCTCGCCGGCGTCGAACGCCATGATCGCCTCGGCCGTGGAGCCGAACGCGCGGCCCTCGCCCTTGGTGTCACGCAGCTCGCCGTCGGTGGTGAGGAAGAACAGACCGAGGACCATGTCCTGGGTCGGCATCGTCACCGGACGGCCGTCGGCCGGCTTGAGGATGTTGTTCGAGGACAGCATCAGGATGCGGGCCTCGGCCTGCGCCTCCGCGGACAGCGGCAGGTGCACGGCCATCTGGTCACCGTCGAAGTCCGCGTTGAACGCGGTGCAGACGAGCGGGTGGATCTGGATGGCCTTGCCCTCGACCAGCTGCGGCTCGAAGGCCTGGATGCCGAGGCGGTGCAGGGTGGGCGCACGGTTCAGCAGCACCGGGTGCTCGGCGATGACCTCTTCGAGGACGTCGTACACCACGGTGCGACCGCGCTCGACCATGCGCTTGGCCGACTTGATGTTCTGCGCGTGGTTCAGGTCGACCAGGCGCTTCATCACGAACGGCTTGAACAGCTCCAGCGCCATCGCCTTCGGCAGACCGCACTGGTGAAGCTTCAGCTGCGGGCCGACGACGATCACGGAACGCGCGGAGTAGTCCACACGCTTACCGAGCAGGTTCTGACGGAATCGACCCTGCTTACCCTTCAGCATGTCGCTGAGGGACTTCAGCGGGCGGTTGCCGGGGCCCGTGACCGGGCGACCACGACGGCCGTTGTCGAAGAGCGCGTCGACGGCCTCCTGGAGCATGCGCTTCTCGTTGTTCACGATGATCTCGGGCGCACCGAGGTCGAGAAGGCGCTTCAGGCGGTTGTTGCGGTTGATCACACGGCGGTACAGGTCGTTCAGGTCGGAGGTCGCGAAGCGGCCACCGTCCAGCTGCACCATCGGACGCAGGTCCGGCGGGATGACCGGGACGCAGTCCAGGACCATGCCCTTGGGGCTGTTGGACGTCTGCAGGAACGCGGAGACGACCTTCAGGCGCTTGAGGGCGCGGGTCTTCTTCTGGCCCTTGCCGGTGCGGATGATCTCGCGGAGCCTCTCGGCCTCCTCCTCGAGGTCGAAGGACTCCAGGCGCTTCTGCAGCGCCGCGGCACCCATCGAGCCGTCGAAGTACGTGCCGAAGCGGTCACGCAGCTCGCGGTAGAGCAGCTCGTCGCCCTCCAGGTCCTGGACCTTGAGGTTCTTGAAGCGGTTCCACACCTCGTCGAGGCGGTCGATCTCGCGCTGCGCACGGTCGCGCAGCTGCTTCATCTCGCGCTCGGCACCCTCGCGCACCTTGCGGCGCACGTCGGCCTTGGCACCCTCGGCCTCGAGCTCGGCCAGGTCGGTCTCGAGCTTCTTGGCGCGGGCCTCAAGGTCGGCGTCGCGACGGTTCTCGATCTGCTGGCGCTCCACGGAGACGTGCGCCTCCAGGGAGGGCAGGTCGCGCGTGCGGCGCTCCTCGTCGACGTACGTGATCATGTACGCCGCGAAGTAGATGACCTTCTCCAGGTCCTTCGGGGCGAGGTCGAGCAGGTAGCCCAGCCGCGACGGAACACCCTTGAAGTACCAGATGTGCGTGACGGGAGCGGCCAGCTCGATGTGGCCCATCCGCTCACGACGAACCTTCGCGCGCGTGACCTCGACGCCACAGCGCTCGCAGATGATGCCCTTGAAGCGGACGCGCTTGTACTTACCGCAGTAGCACTCCCAGTCCCGGGTCGGACCGAAGATCTTCTCGCAGAAGAGTCCGTCCTTTTCGGGCTTGAGGGTGCGGTAGTTGATGGTCTCGGGCTTCTTGACCTCGCCGTGGCTCCACTGACGGATGTCGTCAGCGGTGGCCAGGCCGATCCGGAGCTCGTCGAAGAAGTTGACGTCGAGCACTATGCGTCAATCCCTCTCAGGGTCGTAAGTCTGTGGTCTGAAACGGGGGCCTGGGGGTCGGCGGGGCCCTTTAAGGGTGAGGGCCCCGCCGGACTCCCGTCAGACCTCTTCGACGCTGCTCGGCTCGCGCCGGGACAGGTCGATGCCGAGCTCCTCCGCAGCGCGGAAGACATCCTCGTCGGTGTCACGCATCTCGATGGACATACCGTCGCTGGACAGCACCTCCACGTTCAGGCAGAGCGACTGCATCTCCTTGATGAGCACCTTGAAGGACTCGGGGATGCCGGGCTCGGGGATGTTCTCGCCCTTGACGATGGCCTCGTAGACCTTCACGCGGCCGGTGACGTCGTCGGACTTGATGGTCAGCAGCTCCTGGAGGGCGTACGCGGCGCCGTAGGCCTCGAGGGCCCACACCTCCATCTCACCGAAGCGCTGGCCACCGAACTGCGCCTTACCACCCAGCGGCTGCTGGGTGATCATCGAGTACGGACCGGTCGAACGGGCGTGCAGCTTGTCGTCGACCAGGTGGTGCAGCTTCAGGATGTACATGTAGCCGACCGAGATCGGGTCCGGGAACGGCTCACCGCTACGGCCGTCGAACAGCCGCGCCTTACCGGTCGGGAGCACCATGCGCTCGCCGTCGCGGTTCGGGATGGTGTGCTGCAGCAGACCCGCCAGCTCGTCCTCACGGGCACCGTCGAACACCGGGGTGGCGACGTTGGTGCCGGGGGCGACCTGGTCGGCGCCGATGGCCTGCAGGCGCTGCGCCCACTCGTCCGCGAGGCCGGAGACGTCCCAGCCGCGGCTGGCGAGCCAGCCGAGGTGGATCTCCAGGACCTGTCCCGGGTTCATTCGGGACGGGACACCCAGCGGGTTGAGGATGATGTCGACCGGAGTTCCGTCCTCGAGGAACGGCATGTCCTCGATGGGCAGGATCTTCGAGATGACACCCTTGTTGCCGTGACGGCCGGCCAGCTTGTCACCGTCGGTGATCTTGCGCTTCTGCGCGACGTAGACGCGGACCAGCTGGTTCACGCCCGGCGGCAGCTCGTCGCCCTCCTCGCGGTCGAAGACGCGCACGCCGATGACCTTGCCGGTCTCACCGTGCGGCACCTTCAGCGAGGTGTCACGGACCTCACGGGCCTTCTCACCGAAGATCGCGCGGAGCAGGCGCTCCTCGGGGGTCAGCTCGGTCTCACCCTTCGGGGTCACCTTGCCGACGAGGATGTCGCCGGCGATGACCTCGGCACCGATACGGATGATGCCGCGCTCGTCGAGGTCCGCGAGGACCTCCTCGGAGACGTTCGGGATGTCCCGGGTGATCTCCTCGGGGCCGAGCTTGGTGTCACGGGCGTCGACCTCGTGCTCCTCGATGTGGATCGAGGAGAGGACGTCGTCCTGCACGAGGCGCTGCGACAGGATGATCGCGTCCTCGTAGTTGTGACCCTCCCACGGCATGAACGCCACGAGCAGGTTCTTGCCGAGGGCCATCTCACCGTTCTCGGTGGCCGGACCGTCGGCGAGGACCTGGCCCTCGATGATCCGGTCGCCCTCGTTGACGACGACCTTCTGGTTCACCGAGGTGCCCTGGTTGGACCGGGCGAACTTGTGCAGGCGGTACGTGATGTACGTGCCGTCGTCGTTGGCGGTGGTGATGTAGTCCGCGGAGACCTCCTGGACCACACCCGCCTTCTCGGCCTTGACCACGTCGCCGGCGTCGACGGCGGAGCGGTACTCCATGCCGGTGCCGACGAGCGGGGCCTCCGACTTAATCAGCGGAACGGCCTGGCGCATCATGTTCGCGCCCATGAGGGCACGGTTGGCGTCGTCGTGCTCGAGGAACGGGATCATGGCCGTCGCGACCGACACCATCTGGCGCGGCGAGACGTCCATGTAGTCGACGTCCTCGGGGCTGACGTAGTCGACCTCACCGCCACGGCGGCGGACCAGGACACGCGCCTCGGCGAACCGGAGGTCGTCGTTCAGCGTGGCGTTGGCCTGCGCGATGACGAAGCGGTCCTCCTCGTCGGCGGTCAGGTAGTCGACCTCGTCGGTGACCTGGCCGTCGTTCACCTTGCGGTACGGGGTCTCGACGAAACCGAACGCGTTGACCCGGCCGTAGGAGGCGAGCGAGCCGATCAGACCGATGTTCGGGCCTTCAGGGGTCTCGATCGGGCACATGCGGCCGTAGTGCGAGGGGTGCACGTCACGGACCTCGAAGCCGGCCCGCTCACGGGACAGACCACCGGGGCCGAGCGCCGAGAGACGACGCTTGTGCGTAAGACCGGACAGCGGGTTGTTCTGGTCCATGAACTGGGACAGCTGGCTGGTGCCGAAGAACTCCTTGATGGAGGCGACGACCGGCCGGATGTTGATCAGGGTCTGCGGCGTGATCGCCTCGACGTCCTGAGTGGTCATGCGCTCGCGCACGACACGCTCCATACGGGCGAGACCCGTACGGACCTGGTTCTGGATCAGCTCGCCGACGCTGCGCAGACGACGGTTGCCGAAGTGGTCGATGTCGTCCGTCTCGACAACGATCGTGCCGCCGTTGTCACCGGTGGTCTCGGTCTCGCCGGCGTGCAGCTGCACCAGGTACTTGATCGTCGAGATGATGTCCTCGACGGTCAGGATGCCCGCGTCGAGCGGAGCGTCCGCACCCAGCTTCTTGTTGACCTTGTAGCGGCCGACCTTGGCGAGGTCGTAGCGCTTCGGGTTGAAGTACAGGTTCTCCAGCAGCGTCTGCGCGGCCTCACGCGTGGGGGGCTCGCCCGGACGCAGCTTGCGGTAGATGTCGAGCAGCGCGTCGTCCTGGCCCTGGGTGTGGTCCTTCTCCAGGGTGGCGCGCATCGACTCGTAGTCGCCGAACTCCTCGAGGATCTGCTCGGTCGTCCAGCCGAGAGCCTTGAGCAGCACGGTGACCGACTGCTTGCGCTTGCGGTCGATACGGACACCGACCATGTCGCGCTTGTCGATCTCCATCTCCAGCCAGGCACCCCGGGACGGGATGATCTTGGCGGAGAAGATGTCCTTGTCGGACGTCTTGTCGATGCTGGAGTCGAAGTAGACACCAGGGGAACGGACCAGCTGAGACACCACGACACGCTCGGTGCCGTTGATGACGAAGGTGCCCTTGTTCGTCATGAGCGGGAAGTCGCCCATGAAGACCGTCTGGGACTTGATCTCGCCGGTCTCGTTGTTGGTGAACTCAGCCGTGACGAAGAGCGGGGCAGCGTACGTGAAGTCGCGCTCCTTGCACTCGTCGATGGAGTTCTTCGGCGGCTCGAAGCGGTGGTCCCGGAACGTCAGGGACATCGACCCGGAGAAGTCCTCGATCGGGGAGATCTCCTCGAAGATCTCCTCCAGACCGGACTTGGTGGGGACGTCCTGACCGTTCTCAAGAGCCTCCTCGACCCGACTCTGCCAGGCGGTGTTGCCGAGCAGCCAGTCGAAGCTCTCGGTCTGCAGCGCGAGCAGGTTCGGAACCTCGAGGGGCTCCTTGATCTTTGCAAAGGAGATGCGCAGCGGGGCGGTGCTGGCGCCGTTGTTCGTATTCGCGTTCGAGGCAGTGCGCGAGGCGGCCAAGAGGGGGTCCTTCCGAGGGCTCGGACTCACTACGCGCGTACCGGTCCCTCTCCCATACACAGAGACAGAAACCCCAGGTCAGGGGAGCTTTTGTCATCGGTGCTCGAGTGAGGGCAGACCCCTGGTGACGGGCAGGGGACAGCTAACAGGCAGCGCAAAGGGTCAGTGTAGCCACTTGGCACACTGATGTCCAGTGCGGGTTTTGCGAGACCCTCGTTGTTCTCAACGCCTTCGGCCTGCCTGCCCTCAACGCACGTTGATACTGCCCTCTTCGTCGTCGATCCATGCCTCGGATTCGGATCCTTGTGACGACGCGTCCTGAGAATTGCGCGCTGCGTGCGGTTCGTCAAGGCCCCCCAGCCCGAACGGGGCCGTCCGGAGACACAACGAAGATCACCATACCCCTCGCCGACCCGAGTGCAAGGTAACCGTGGTCAGGCCTCCGAACATGCCGAAGAGCGACCACCCGGATGGATGATCGCTCTTCGGTGCGTCCGCGTTACAGCCCTACGGGGCTGTAGTCAGCGTGCAGTGAGGTTCGAGGAACCCCGGAAGGTCTTACTTGACCTCGACGGAGGCGCCGGCACCCTTGAGGGCCTCGGCGGCCTTGTCGGCGGCTTCCTTGTTGACCTTCTCGAGAACCGGCTTCGGGGTGCCGTCGACCAGGTCCTTGGCCTCCTTCAGGCCCAGGGAGGTGAGCTCGCGCACGACCTTGATGACCTGGATCTTCTTCTCGCCGGCGCCGGTGAGGATGACGTCGAACTCGTCCTTCTCCTCCTCGGCCTCGGCGGCCGGGGCGCCCGGGCCGGCCATCATGACCGGAGCGGCGGCGGCGGCGGTGACGTCGAACTTCTCCTCGAACGCCTTCACGAACTCGGAGAGCTGGATGAGGGTCATCGACTCGAACTCGGCGAGCAGTTCGTCCTGGGTGAGAGCCATGATGGCTTTCCTTCCACTAAATCGGCTGGTGCCGGATGTACATGACTGGCGGGCGTACGTTGGCCCGCTACGACCGCTGCCTCAGGCGGCGGTCATGATGCGAGCCGAATTACTCGGCACCGCCCTGCTCGGCCTGCTTGGCGCGAAGCGCGTCCACGGTGCGGACGAGCTTCGACGGGAGCGCCTGGAAGAGCGAGGCAGCCTGGGACTGCTTGCCCTTCATGGCGCCCGCCAGCTTGGCGAGCAGAACCTCGCGGGACTCGAGGTCCGCAAGCTTCTTGATCTCATCGGCGGTCAGCGCCTTACCTTCAAGGACACCGCCCTTGATGATGAGATTCGGGTTTTCCTTGGCGAAGTCACGGAGACCCTTCGCCGACTCCACCGGGTCACCGGTGACGAAGGCAACAGCCGTCGGGCCAGCGAAAAGCTCGCCCGGCAGCGTGATCCCGGCCTCGTCGGCCGCAATCTTGGTCAGCGTGTTCTTCACCACGGCGTACTGGGCGTTCTCACCGAGCGACCGGCGCAGCGTCTTGAGCTGCGCCACGGTGAGACCGCGGTACTCGGTCAGCACGGCGGCATTGGAGCTGCGGAACTTGTCCGTCAGCTCCGCAACCGCGGCAGCCTTGTCGGGCCTCGCCATAGAGCCTCGGCCTCCTTCCGGGTGATTCGGACCGCGCGGACCCGAAGGAGGACTGGGGAAAACGAAACGCCCCGGCGCAGGCGCACGGGGCGGACTCGACCGGCTGCACACGCCTTGAGCGCGTATCCTCCGGGAGTTCTTCCACTGACACCTGCGCGGGTCGTCCACTTTGCAGCGGATCCTTCGGCCACCGCACCCTCACACGAGCGCACGGCAACGACCAGC
This sequence comes from Streptomyces sp. NPDC002671, assembly GCF_053592475.1. NCBI lineage: Bacteria > Bacillati > Actinomycetota > Actinomycetes > Kitasatosporales > Streptomycetaceae > Streptomyces > Streptomyces sp. NPDC002671. The sequence continues at coordinate 175,592 of NZ_JBSFVU010000013.1, read as the reverse complement.
GGTCTTTGGCTTCTGCAAGAGAGTACGGGACCCGGTCGCCGTCAAGCAAATCGGGCCCTGACCGGGGTGTACGACGCTCAGTGGGCCTTCTTCGCACGCGCGGGGACGACCACGGTGTCCCCGGCGGGGGGCTTCGCCACGCTCACCCGCTTGCCGTAGTCGCGGAAGGTGACGGTCAGGTCGAGTTCGCCGTGCCGGCCGAAGCCGCGGACGCGCTGGCGGCGCACGTGGTCCTGGCCGTCGATCCACACGTCCAGGGTCAGCTCGTCGACGCCCAGCTGCGCGTACGTGTCCAGGCTCCGCTTCTGTCCGGCGCGGGCGGGGCCCTCCTGGCCCTTCAGCCAGCTGCGCAGGTCGTGGACGGTGACCGTGCCCGTGTAGTGGCTGGTGCGGGCCTTGTCGACGGTCTCGGTGCCGGTACGGCGGATGTCCTCGGCGGCGGTGAGGAAGGCGGCCTCGCGGACGGGGTTCTGCGCGGCCGTGTCGCGCATTCCGCTCATGTCCATCCGCAGGCCGCCGCCAGCGCGGAAGTGGGGGGTGGTGCCGAAGTCGGCCCAGTGCTTGCCCTGGATCTTCTTGACGACGCCGTGCTCGCTCATGCTCTCGTAGAGGTGGTCGTCGACCAGGCGGAACTCGACGAGCATGCTCGCGTCGGCGCCGTCGAGGTAGCTGATCCTCACCTGGGCGGCGGCGGGCCTGGTGCCGGTCGCGGCCTCGACGGCCAGCCGCTGTCCGGGTATCCGGCCGGTGGTGCGGTAGTGCAGCGAGCTGGCGGCCTCGGTCCTGCGTACGGCCTTGTCGACGGCCGTCGCCTCCGGCCCGCCGGAGGCCTTCTCGCCGTCGGCCGCCGTCGTGCAGCCGGCCAGGCCTGCGGTGAGGAGGGCGGCCAGGGCGACGAGCGGCACGCGTATGGACGACTTCGACGACTTCGACGGCAGCGACGACAGCGGCGACTTCATGGAAAAACCCCCGAGGAACGCTCAGCCTGCGCGTGGTCGGCGCGCAGCAAGATCGCGAGCGTACCTCAGGGGTTCCCGGAGTTCCCCCGGATTCGGTTCTCCCGGAGTCAGGACATGGTGCCCGTGCCGCTGCCGGTGCTGCTGCCCGACGCGGCGCCGCCGGACTTCAGCAGGTCCCCGAAGTCCTTGGTGTCACTGGTCGGCGGCGCCACTGCCGTGACCTTCACGCCGTAGTCGCTGTAGGTGGCGGTGCTGACCATGGGGCCGTTCTTCATGTCGGCCTTCTCGATCTTCTTGACCAGGAGGTTCTGGTCGTTGATCCAGAGGTCCACGTGCTCCGTGGTGATGCCCGCCTTGGTGAGCTGCGCCTTCATGTCCGCCAGCTGGGAGGCGGTGAGGTTGTGGTTCGACCGGTCGGCGAGGTCGGCGATGTTCACCGTGCCCGCGTAGTGCGTGGTGTGCTGGCCGGCAACGGTCTCCTCGCCGGCCTTCTTCACGTCGCCGGAGGCCAGCAGCATCTTCACCGACTGGTTCGGCGAGGAGTTCTGCATCTGGTCCTTCACGTAGGCACCAGAGCCGCCGCCGAGCTTGGCGAGGTCGTCGTAGCCGTACCGGAGCCAGTGCTTGCCGCCCATGCGCTGGGCGAACTTGTCGCTCATCTTCACGTAGTAGGCGTCCGGCAGGTAGCGCGCCTCCATCGACGCGGAGCCGGCCTTGCGCATGGCCTCGCCCATCTGGCCGCCGGTGTACGTCATGGTGAGGCTGCCCTTGAGGCCGTGGCCCCAGGTGAGGGCGCCGGAGGCGTCCATCGTCATCATCGTGCCGATGGAGGTGGTGCCCTGGACCTTCGCCGAGTCGGCGTTCTGGGTGGACTTCTCGGCGGAGCGCAGGGCGGCGATGGGGTCGACGTGGATCGGGGTCCCGCCGGCGGCCTTGTCGCCCTTGTCACCCTTGCCGGAGTCGGAACCGCCGCAGGCGGCCACTCCGGTCAGCGCGGCCACCATGGCGATGGAAAGGGCCGTCCGGCGCACGGTCGTGCTCTTCATTTCTCGTCCCACCCCTAATGCGAGTCCTGTGCCTGCACGGTAACCCAGGCCTCTGACAGTCGTACGTCAAAAAGAAGGACGGGCCCCGCACCTCGAAGGTTGCAGGGCCCGCCCTTTGCTTACGCGTCCGTGACGCGGCTACCGGGTGAGCGCGGGGCTCAGACGGCGGCCGGGTCCTCCTCGACGAGGAGGTTGCGGGTGCGGTTCGGGTCGACCGGGATGCCGGGGCCCATCGTGGTGGTGATGGCGGCCTTCTTGATGTAGCGACCCTTGGCGGCGGACGGCTTCAGACGGAGGATCTCCTCCAGCGCGGCGCCGTAGTTCTCCACCAGCTTGGCGTCGTCGAAGGACGCCTTGCCGATGATGAAGTGCAGGTTCGAGTGCTTGTCGACGCGGAACTCGATCTTGCCGCCCTTGATCTCGGTCACAGCCTTGGCGGTGTCCGGGGTCACGGTGCCGGTCTTCGGGTTCGGCATCAGACCACGCGGGCCGAGGACGCGGCCGAGGCGGCCGACCTTGCCCATGAGGTCCGGGGTGGCGACGACGGCGTCGAAGTCCAGACGGCCCTTCGCCACCTCGTCGATCAGCTCGTCGGCACCGACGATGTCGGCGCCCGCGGCACGCGCGGCCTCGGCACGGTCACCGGTCGCGAAGACCAGGACCCGGGCGGTCTTACCGGTGCCGTGCGGAAGGTTCACGGTGCCACGGACCATCTGGTCGGCCTTGCGCGGGTCGACACCCAGGCGGAAGGCGACCTCGACGGTGCCGTCGAACTTGGTCGTGGAGGTCTCCTTGGCGAGACGGACGGCCTCGAGCGGGGCGTACAGCTTCTCCCGGTCGACCTTGGCGTCCGCAGCGCGGAGAGCCTTGCTGCGCTTGCTCACAACTGCTCCTGTGTGTTCTGAGAGGAGTCGTGGTGTACGGGCCGAGCAGGCCCTACCACGGTGGTTCTACGAAGGTGGGGTTCAGCCCTCGACCGTGATGCCCATGGAACGGGCGGTGCCGGCGATGATCTTCGACGCGGCGTCCAGGTCGTTGGCGTTGAGGTCGGGCATCTTGGTCTGGGCGATCTCGCGGACCTGCGCCTCGGTGATCTTGGCGACCTTGGTCTTGTGCGGCTCGCCGGAGCCCTTCTCGACACCAGCGGCCTTGAGGATCATCTTCGCGGCCGGCGGCGTCTTGGTGACGAAGGTGAAGGAACGGTCCTCGTAGACCGTGATCTCCACCGGGATCACCCAGCCACGCTGCGACTCGGTCGCGGCGTTGTACGCCTTGCAGAACTCCATGATGTTGACGCCGTGCTGACCCAGCGCGGGGCCGACCGGCGGGGCCGGGTTCGCCGCACCGGCGTTGATCTGGAGCTTGATGAGCCCCGTGACCTTCTTCTTCTTGGGAGGCATTACTCTCCGGGTCCTTTCATTCGGGTCCTATGCCCGCTTCCGGGACCACCCGGACACAGGCATACCGCACAACGATAACGGGTATGGATGCGCGGCCAAAAACCGAGCAGGTCAGACGGGCTGCGATAGCCCGCCTGACCTGTCCGGTGGCTTAAGTCGCCGAAGGCGTCAGTTCTTCTGGATCTGGTCGAAGGACAGCTCGACCGGGGTCTCGCGGCCGAAGATCTCGACCAGGCCCTTGACCTTCTTCGAGTCGGGGTTGATCTCGTTGATGGTCGCCTGGAGCGTGGCGAACGGGCCGTCCGTGACGGTGACCGAGTCGCCGACCTCGAAGTCGAGCACCTGGACCTCGACCTTGCGCTGCGGAGCGGGCTTGCCCTCGGCCTCGGCGGCCTCGCGGGCGGCCTTCTCCTCGGCCTCCGGGGCGAGCATCTTGACGATCTCGTCCAGGGTCAGCGGGTACGGGTCGTAGGCGTTGCCGACGAAGCCGGTGACGCCCGGGGTGTTGCGGACGACGCCCCAGGACTCGTTGGTCAGGTCCATGCGGACCAGGACGTAACCCGGCAGCTTGTTCTGCTTGATCGTCTTGCGGTCGCCGTTCTTGATCTGGACGACCTCTTCCTGCGGCACCTCGGCCTGGAAGATGTAGTCCTCGACGTTCAGCGAGACGGCGCGCTGCTCCAGGTTGGTCTTCACGCGGTTCTCGTAACCGGCGTAGGTGTGGATGACGTACCACTCGCCGGGGAGGGTGCGCAGTTCCTCGCGCAGGGCCTGGACCGGGTCGACCGGCGCGGCCTCCTCCTCGGCCTCGGCGACTTCCTCGACCTCGGTGGCTTCCTCGGCCTCGGTGGCTTCCTCGGCCTCGGCGACAGGGGCCTCTTCGGCGTCCTCGTCCTCAACGTGCAGAGCGGCTTCCTCGGCCGCCTCCCCCGCCTCGGCCTCGGCAGCCTCGAACTCGTCCGTCTCGTCCGCGCCCTCGACGATGTCGAGCTCGTCATCCACCGACTTTTCCGGCTCGATGGCGTCGTTCAGGTTCGGGTCAGACACGATGGCTGCTTCTTCCTGGATACATAGGGGTGGAACATGCGAAAACGGGCGCCGGTACCACGGCGCCCTTCGCTCTTGGCTCAGCCGAAGACGTACTTGGCCGCGTGGTTGAGCCCATAGTCAATCACGGTCACCAGGCCGATCATGATCGCAACGAAGAAGATCACCACGGTGGTGTACGACGTCATCTGGTTGCGCGTCGGCCAGACGACCTTGCGGAGTTCCGCGATGACCTGGCGGTAGAAGATGGCGAGGCGCTTCAGCGGGCCCTTCTTGGCGCGCTTGCCGCCCTTGCGGGCCTTCTTCTTGGACTCCTGCACCTCGTCCTGCGCATCAGGCGTGTCGATGGAGCCCACGGCGTCCGTCATTCTTCCTCACCTGATCCCGGGTCGTGGCCGTGCCGCGCCCGGTTCTGGAGCCGCACGGCGGTGCATTGCTGTACGTACATGCGCACACATCCTGGCGGTGTGTGTAGCAGGGCCGGAGGGACTTGAACCCCCAACCGCCGGTTTTGGAGACCGGTGCTCTACCAATTGAGCTACGACCCTTTGCGTGTCCCCCAACGTACCGCATCCGGCCGGATGCTCGGAGTGCACCGGTTGCGGTTGCGGCTGCTGAAGGCCAACGAGGTGAGAGTGTACGTGGTCCGCGGCCCGGCGTCGAACAGAAAGTGCCTGTCCGGAGTCGCCAGACCGAAGATCGTCCTGGCCGGGGGCCGGATTCGGATCCCTGTTCACGCCCCAACCCCTGCTGTTCGGTCTGCCGCCTTCTCAGCCGTGAACGACCGAGCAGCACGCTCGGCAGATCACACTTCGTCGCGCTCCGCGCCACTGCCGGCTGCGGCGTCGAGGTCGCATCCGCCCTGATGGGCGCGGGACCGAAGGCCAGGCCCGACACCGGAAAACCCGGTGACGCCGGCCTGCTCGGCGCCGACCACGACCGTGTCCCCGGGCGAGCGGGTTCGTGCCTTCAAGGGCTCCCGGACCGGCTACATCGGCCAACAAGTGAAACGGGCGTGCCGTGGGGGTTTCCGGTCTGAAACGATGGGCCCCATGAGCGCTGCAACCCCTCCCACCGAGCGCCGGGTCTCCGCCCGAATCGGCGCGATCTCCGAGTCCGCCACCCTCGCCGTGGACGCCAAGGCCAAGGCCCTCAAGGCCGCCGGGCGTCCGGTGATCGGCTTCGGCGCCGGAGAGCCCGACTTCCCGACCCCGGACTACATCGTCGAGGCGGCCGTCGAGGCCTGCAAGAACCCCAAGTACCACCGCTACACCCCGGCCGGCGGCCTGCCCGAGCTGAAGGCCGCGATCGCCGCGAAGACGCTGCGTGACTCCGGCTGGGAGCCCGACGTCTCCCAGATCCTGGTCACCAACGGCGGCAAGCAGGCGATCTACGAGGCGTTCGCCGCGATCCTCGACCCGGGTGACGAGATCATCGTCCCGGCTCCGTACTGGACGACGTACCCGGAGTCGATCCGCCTGGCCGGCGGTGTCCCGGTCGAGGTCGTCGCGGACGAGACGACCGGCTACCGCGTCACCGTGGAGCAGCTGGAGGCGGCGCGCACGGAGAAGACCAAGGTCGTCCTCTTCGTCTCCCCGTCCAACCCGACCGGCGCGGTGTACTCCGAGGCCGAGACCGAGGCGATCGGCCGCTGGGCCGTCGAGCACGGCCTGTGGGTCCTCACGGACGAGATCTACGAGCACCTGGTCTACGGCGACGCCAAGGCCGTCTCCCTGCCGGCGCTGCTGCCCGAGCTGCGCGAGAAGTGCATCGTGGTCAACGGTGTGGCGAAGACGTACGCCATGACCGGCTGGCGCGTGGGCTGGGTCATCGGCCCGAAGGACGTCGTCAAGGCCGCGACGAACCTCCAGTCGCACGCCACCTCGAACGTCTCCAACGTGGCCCAGGTGGCCGCCCTGGCCGCCGTCTCCGGCGACCTGGAGGCCGTGGCGAAGATGCGCGAGGCCTTCGACCGCCGCCGCAAGACGATCGTGCGGATGCTCAACGAGATCGACGGCGTGCTCTGCCCGGAGCCCGAGGGCGCGTTCTACGCGTACCCGTCGGTCAAGGCCCTGCTGGGCAAGGAGATCCGCGGCAAGCGCCCGCAGAACACGGTCGAGCTGGCCGCGCTGATCCTGGAGGAGGCCGAGGTCGCGGTCGTCCCGGGCGAGGCCTTCGGCACCCCGGGCTACCTGCGGCTGTCGTACGCACTCGGTGACGAGGACCTCGTCGAGGGCGTGAGCCGGGTGCAGAAGCTGCTGGCGGAGGCGCGGGACTGACATCCGCCGCTCTGCCGGAGGGCCACCTACCAACGTTGGCAGGTGGCCCTCTGCTTTTCGCAGGTGACCCTCGTTCGTTCGTGCGAGCAAGACCACGTTCAGGGAAACCGCTACCGGGAATTCAGGGACGTACGGCAGGATCCTGGGATGGAGCGTGTACGTGATCTCTCTGAGCTGCCGAAAGCCCATCTGCACCTGCACTTCACCGGCTCGATGCGGCCGAAGACCGTGCTGGAACTGGCCGACAAGTACGGCGTGCGCCTGCCCGAGGCGCTGGCGGACGCGCTGACCAGCGGTGAGCCGCCGAAGCTGCGGGCCACGGACGAGCGGGGCTGGTTCCGCTTCCAGCGGCTGTACGACGCGGCGCGCTCCTGCCTCAGGGAGCCGGAGGACATCCAGCGGCTGGTCCGGGAGGCCGCCGAGGAGGACCTGAGGGACGGCTCGGGCTGGCTGGAGATCCAGGTGGACCCGACGTCGTACGCGCCCCGGCTGGGCGGTCTGATCCCGGCGCTGGAGATCATCCTGGACGCGGTCGACACGACCTCCCGGGAGACCGGCCTCGGCATGCGCGTCCTGGTCGCCGCCAACCGCATGAAGCACCCCCTGGACGCGCGCACGCTGGCCCGGCTGGCGGTGCGGTACGCGGACCGGGGTGTGGTCGGCTTCGGCCTCTCCAACGACGAGCGGCGCGGCATGGCCCGGGACTTCGACCGCGCCTTCTCGATCGCCCGCGACGGCGGCCTCCTCTCGGCCCCGCACGGCGGCGAGCTGACCGGCCCGGCGTCGGTCCGGGACTGCCTGGACGACCTGCACGCCTCGCGGATCGGGCACGGGGTACGCGCGGCAGAGGACCCGCGCCTGCTCAAGCGGCTGGCCGACCGGGGCGTGACCTGCGAGGTGTGCCCGGCGTCGAACGTGGCGCTCGGCGTCTACGAGAAGCCGGAGGACGTCCCCCTGCGCACCCTCTTCGAGGCAGGCGTCCCCCTGGCCCTGGGCGCCGACGACCCCCTGCTCTTCGGCTCCCGCCTGACGGCCCAGTACGAGCTCGCCCGCCACTCCCACGCCTTCACAGACCCGGAACTCGCGGAACTGGCCCGCCAGTCGGTCCGCGCCTCTGCGGCCCCCGGGGACGTCAAGGAGCGACTGCTGACCGGCATCGACGCCTGGCTGACCCGGCCACCGGTCGGCTGAAGGCCTACGCCAGGCCGGTCAGCAGGGCTCGGGTGAGGCGGGTGGCGAAGTCGTCCAGTGGGGGGCGTTCGCCGGATTCGGTTGCCTCGTAGGCGAAGGCTCGTTGGGAGCAGGCGCCGAGGAGGAGGGAGGCGGCGGCGAAGGTGTCGGCATCGGCGCGGATCCGGCCGGCGTCGCGTTCGGCGCGCAGGTAGGCGTCCAGCGCCTCGATCGGCGCGTGCGGGCCGGAGCCGAGCCTGCGCAGCGCGTCGTCGTGCCGCCGCTTGAGCTGCTTCTCGGCGAACAGAGACGCGGCGATCGGAAAGCTCTGCTCGTAGAACAGGGCCGCCTGGCGGGCTATCTCGGTGAGGTTCTCCTCCAGCGTGCCCTGGCCCGGCTCGGCCGCGAGGCTGCTCAGCAGGGGCTTGAGCGGGGGCAGGCGCTCCATGAGCACTTGGACGAACAGGTCTTCCTTGCCGTCGAAGTACTTGTAGAGCGCCGCTTCGGAGCACCCGGCGGCCTTCGCGATCTCCTTGGTGGTGGCGCGGGCCAGTCCGACGGTGAGCATCAGCTCGTGTGCGGCATCGAGGATGCGGACGCGGGCCGGCTTCGTCTCCATGAAGGCGTCCAATCGGCTTGACGAGTGGGTGAGTGCTTACCCACTCTAGAGGAGACAGGGTGAGTAAATACTCACCCACCTCTCGGGAACAGGAAAGTCGCCATGAAGCTCACCGTTTTCGGCGCCACCGGAGGAATCGGCAAGGAGATCGCCCGCCAGGCCCTGGACGCCGGCCACGAGGTCACGGCCGTCGTCCGGGACCCAGCCCGGCTCACCGTCGTCGGCGACCGCCTGGACGTCGTCCGCGCCGACCTGAGCGACCCGGAACCGCTGCGGGCCGCCGTCCGCGGCCGGCACGCGGTGCTGTCGGGCCTCGGCGCGCGCAGCCGCAAGGACGCCGGGGTCGCCACCCGGCTGACCCGCACGGTCCTGCGTGCCATGGAGGCCGAGGACGTACGGCGGCTGCTGGTGGTCAGCGCCGCCCCGATCGGCCCGACGGCGGCGGACGACAGCCTGCTGGACCGCGCGATGAAGGGCGTGGTCTCGGCGCTCCTCAAGGGCGTCTACGACGACCTCCGCGAGATGGAGGCGGAACTGGCCCGCAGCAGCACGGACTGGACGTCCGTACGCCCGCCCCGCCTCCAGGACAAGCCGCTCACCGGCCGCTACCGCACGGTGGTCGGCGGCTTCCCGCGCAACGGCCGCTTCATCGCGCGCGCGGACGTCGCCCATGCAATGCTGTCGATGATCGACGACGAGGGGACGGTGAAGCAGGGGGTCGGGGTGGCCGACTGAGCCCCCCGGAAGCGCTGGGAGAGCGCTACAGGCTCGCGCCCACCGTCACCGGCTCGTTGACCAGGGTGACCCCGAAGGCCTCGCGGACTCCGGCGACGACCTCGCGGGCCAGGGCCAGCAGGTCCTCGGTCGTGGCGGCGCCCCGGTTGGTGAGGGCGAGCGTGTGCTTGGTGGAGATCCGGGCGGGCCCGGTGCCGTACCCCTTGGTGAAGCCGGCCTTGTCGATCAGCCAGGCCGCGGAGGTCTTCGTACGGCCCTCCCCCGCCGGGTACGCGGGCGGCTCCACGCCGTCGCCCAGCCGCTCCCGCACGCGCGCGTGGAACACGGCGAACTGCTCGTCGGTGAGGATCGGGTTCGTGAAGAACGACCCGGCCGACCAGGTGTCGTGGTCCTCCGGGTCGAGGACCATGCCCTTCCCGGCACGCAGCTTCAGCACGGTCTCGCGCGCGGCGGCCAGCGGCACCCGCTCGCCCGGCTCCACGCCGAGCGCCCGCGCCGTCTCGGCGTACCGGAGCGGCGCCGACAGCCCGTCCGCGTCCTCCAGCTCGAAGCGGACGCGCAGCACGACGTAGCGCTCGGGGTCGGCCTTGAAGCGGCTGTGGCGGTACGAGAAGGCGCACTCCTCGTTCATCAGCGTGACGGTCTCGCCCGCGCGCCGGTCGTACGCGATCACCTCGGTGATGGTGGAGGAGACCTCCTGGCCGTAGGCGCCCACGTTCTGGATCGGCGTGGCTCCCGCGGAGCCCGGGATCCCGGCCAGGCACTCGATCCCGGCGAGCCCGGCCTCGACCGTGCGGGCGACGGCGTCCGTCCACACCTCGCCGGCCGCCAGCTCCACCGTCGTCCCGCGCAGCTCGACACCGCGCGTGGCGATGCGCAGGGCGGTGCCGTCGAAGCCCTTGTCGCCGATGACCAGGTTCGACCCGCCGCCGATGACCAGCAGCGGCGTACCGCTGTCGTCGGCCTCACGGACGGCGGCGATCACCTCGGCGTCGGTCGAGGCGGTGACCAGCCGCGCCGCGGGACCGCCCAGCCGGAAGGTGGTCAGCGGGGCAAGGGGGGCGTCGTGGAGTACCTGCACGGGCCCAAGACTACGAGACGGCTCTGACAGCCCCGGCCCTGGCGCCGTCGGGGGCTGCGGGAGTGCGCCCACGCGCGCGTACGGCCCCGATCGTGAAGACGGGGCCGTACGCGCGCGTGGCGTTCGCAATGCTCGGACTCAGTCCCGAGGTCCCTCTCAGTGGCCGACGGTCGCCGCGGCCGGCTCCCCCGCCACCACGACCTGCGCCGCCGCGCGCCGTGCCGGGATCACCAGGGCCGCCACCGCCGCGAGGGCGACCGTCGCCGAGCCGACGACGAGGGCGGGCCGCAGGCCGTCCACGAAGGCCTGCGCGCTCTCGTAGCCGCCCTGCGCGGAGAAGATCGACGACATCACCGCGATACCGAGCGCTCCGCCGACCTCGCGCAGCGCGTTGTTGGCGCCGGAGGCGATGCCCTGCTCGTGCGGGAGGACGCTGGACATCACCAGGTTGGCCGCCGGGGCGAAGTACAGGGCCATGCCGACGCCGCTGATGATCAGGCCGGGAAGCTGGTTCGCGTAGGAGGCGTCCGCGGTGACCACGGCGGCCATGTAGCCGAGGCCGAGCGCCTGCAGGAAGAGCCCGGCGGCGGCGACCGGCCGGCCGCCGATGCGGTCGGAGAGGATCCCGGCGACGGGCGCGACCAGCATCGGCATGCCGGTCCACGGCAGCATCCGCAGGCCCGCCTCGGTGGGCGAGTAGCCGAGCACGCCCTGCATGTACTGGCTGAGCAGGAAGATCGAGCCGAACATCCCGAGGAACATCAGCAGGCTCGCTGCGTTGATGCCGGAGAAGGCCCGGGAGCGGAACAGCCGCATCGGCAGCATGGGGTTCTTGTTGTTGAAGCCGTGGTGGACGAAGCCGGCGAGCAGCGCGGCGCCCGCGATCAGCCCGGTCAGCACGGGGGCGCCCGTCCAGCCGTCGACGGGGCCGCGCACCAGCCCGTACACGATGCCGAAGAGGCCGCCGCTGACGAGCAGGGTGCCGGGGATGTCGAGCGGGGCGCCGGTTCCGTAGGACTCGGCCAGGCGGAGACGGGCGAGCGGCAGCAGGGCGAGGCCTATCGGAACGTTCAGCCAGAAGATCCAATGCCAGGAGACGTGCTCGGTGAGGCTGCCGCCGATGAGCGGCCCGGAGGCGACCGCGAGCCCGTTGACGGCGCCCCAGATGCCGTACGCCGTCCCGCGCTTGGCCGCGGGCACGGCCGCCGTCAGCAGGGTGAGCGTGAGCGGCATCATCACGGCCGCGCCGACGCCCTGGACCGCGCGGGCGGCAATGAGGGAGCCGATGCCGGGTGCCATGGCCGCGGCGGCGGAGGCACCGGTGAAGACGGCGAGCCCGGCGAGGAAGAGCCGCCGGCGCCCGAAGCGGTCACCGAGGGCCGCGCCGAACATCAGCAGGACGGCGAAGGTGAGCGTGTAGGCGCTCACGGTCCACTCCAGGTCGTCCAGCGCGCCGCCGAGGTCCTTGCGGATGGAGGGCAGGGCGGTGGTGACGACGAGATTGTCGAGGGCCGCCATGAATCCGGCGACGCTGGTGATGACGAGGGCCCAGACCGCTCCCCCGCGCATGGTTGTCTGCTCTGACATCTCTTCTGACATCTCTCCCCCAGAGAGCGATCACTGCCGTTGATTAGTTATTGCTGACTAACTTTGACGCCCATGAAAGAGGCGGGACACCGCCTCCGACCGTGCTACTTCTCCAGCCGCCCGGTGACCCGGGCCGACGGGTACATCTCCTGCCAGACCCGGTGCTCGGGCGGAAACCCCATGGCCGTGAGGGTGTTGATGAGCATGCCGTACGCCAGGAAAGTCGTGGTCTCGCCGTCATCCGCCCCCAGCGGCAGATGCACGGTCTCCCAGAGCCGCATCCAGGAGGACCGCACGACCTCGCCGAACTCGTGGTCGCCTTCCGCCTCGGCCGCCGCCACCGTGACGTACGTCTGCATCTGCATCTGGAGCCTCTCGGGATGCTCCGTGATCAGCCGGACGTACGCGTTCGCCATGGCGTGCAGGGCCTCTTCGCCCTCCAGCCCCTCGGCCGCCTCCTCGAAGACCCGGCAGGTGTCCTCCACACACCGGAGCGAGGCGGCGGCGAAGATCGCCTTCTTGCCCGCGAAGAGCCGGAAGAGGTACGGCTGCGACACCCCGACCCGCTTGGCGATCGCCTCGGTGGAGGTGCCGTAGTACCCCTTCTGCGCGAACTCCGTGATCGCCGCACGGATGACGCTCTCGCGCCGCTCTTCTGCGCTCATCCTGACCATGGGCAGTAAGTTAGTGCTCAATCACTAACTTGGCAAGGGGGCTTCTGAGCGACCTGAGCGCCCTGGACGCGAGCACCCTGAACGCCACGGCCGCGGACATGCGTAAGGGGCGCCCGCAATGGCGAACGCCCCTTACCGGGATCTGCCGTCAGGCCGGCCACCCGGATCTGCCGTCAGGCCAGCCGTACGACCGCCCGGGACATGCCCAGCACCTTCTGGCCGGCGCTGGTCGCGATCAGGTCCACGCGCACCGTGCTGTCGTCGAGCTTGGCGGCGACCTTGGCGCTGACCTCGATCAGGGCACCGTCGTCGTCGTTCGGGACCACGACCGGCTTGGTGAAGCGGACGCCGTACTCGACGACCGCGCCCGGGTCGCCGGTCCAGTCGGTGACCACGCGGATCGCCTCGGCCATGGTGAACATGCCGTGCGCGATGACGTCCGGCAGGCCCACCTCCTTGGCGAACTTCTCGTTCCAGTGGATCGGGTTGAAGTCCCCGGAGGCGCCCGCGTACCGCACCAGGGTGGCGCGGGTCACAGGGAAGGTCTGCGCCGGCAGTTCGGTGCCGACCTCGACGTCGTCATACGCGATCTTCACCGTCATCGGTTCCTCACGCCTCCTCTGCCGCGCGCGCGACCAGCTTGGTCCAGGCGGTCACGACGAGCTCGCCCGCCTCGTCGTGCACGTCACCCCGGATGTCCAGGATGTCGTTGCCCGCGAGGGACTTGATCGCCTCGATGGTGGAGGTGACCGTGAGCCGGTCGCCGGCGCGCACCGGGCGGCTGTAGGCGAACTTCTGGTCGCCGTGCACCACGCGGCTGTAGTCCAGGCCGAGCTGCGGGTCCTGGACGACCTGTCCGGCGGCACGGAAGGTGATGGAGAACACGAAGGTCGGCGGGGCGATCACATCGGCGTGACCGAATTCCTTGGCGGCTTCCGGGTCCGTGTACACCGGGTTGGTCTCGCCCACCGCCTCGGCGAACTCGCGGATCTTCTCCCGGCCCACCTCGTAGGGCGCGGTGGGCGGATAGGTCCGCCCCACGAAGGACTGGTCGAGCGCCATGGCCCGGAACCTCCTGGTCTCGCAGCGTGTGAAACGACATGAGGCCGCCCCCCAGACTGCGGGGGCGGCCTCATGTACGAGCCTGATTTATCGCGTTTCGCGGTGCGCGGTGTGCGCATTGCAACGCGGGCAGTGCTTCTTCATCTCAAGGCGATCCGGGTTGTTACGCCGGTTCTTCTTGGTGATGTAGTTCCGCTCCTTGCACTCCACGCAGGCCAGCGTGATCTTCGGGCGGACGTCGGTGGCAGCCACGTGAGTGCTCCTAAGACGAACGGATGGTCTAACAACGCAAGAAAGAGTAGCCGATCGAAGGACCGACCCCACAATCGGCTACTGTCAGTAGCGGTGACCGGACTTGAACCGGTGACACAGCGATTATGAGCCGCTTGCTCTACCGACTGAGCTACACCGCTTTGATGAGATCGGATCCCGCCTTACGGCGGGAACCTCTCACACCAGAGCCCCAAAACGGAATCGAACCGTTGACCTTCTCCTTACCATGGAGACGCTCTGCCGACTGAGCTATTGGGGCGAGCGATGAAGACATTACACGGTCCGCAGCCGTTCACCCAAATCCGTATCCCGGCACCCGGGACGGCCCCCTTCCCGGGCCTGTTCCCGGGCCTCCCGACGGCCTCGTGGGCCCCCTGGAACCCAGGTCTGCCGCAGGTCGCGTGAGGCGGCGTCAGAGGCTGCGTCAGGACGAACCGTGCGAGCCACGCGCGCGGGCGACACGCGTACCACCCAGGGCGGACCACACCGGTACGACTATTGCGCTCCTGCGCGCTCTGCGTGGCTCGCCACCCTAGGCTCGACTCACTCTGCGTGATCTTGGGCGCCTCACGGCCCCCCTACCCCAGGAGCGCGATGCCCGACAGCCAGCCGCAGCCGCACCCGCCGTCGAACTCGTCGGGGTCCTCGGGGCAGCCCGACCCGGGCGCGCTCCTGCTGTGCGGGGCGCGGCTCACGGACGGCCGGACCGTGGACGTACGGCTGGGCGGCGGGCGCATCGAGGCGGTCGGCACGGCCGGCAGCCTGGCGCCGGGCCTGCCACGGGGGCTCGCGCCGAGTTCCGCCCGTACGGCTACAGGTGCCACGCGCCTCGACCTGAGCGGCTACCTGCTCCTCCCGGCCCCGGCGGAACCGCACGCCCACGGCGACACCGCGCTGTCCGCCGAGCGCCCCGGGCCGGTGTCGTACGCCCCCGAGGACGTCCAGCGCCGGGTCACGGAGGCGGCCCTGCTCCAGCTCGGGCACGGGGCGACGGCGGTACGCGCGCACGTACGCGTGGGCGACGTCCAGGGCCTCGGCGCGCTCGGCGCCGTCCTGCGGGCCCGCCGCTCGCTGCGCGGGCTCACGGAGCTGGCCACGGTGGCCATGCCGCGCCTGCTGACCGGGGCGGCCGGGGCCGACGGGCTGGCGATGCTGCGGGACGCGGTGAAGATGGGCGCCTCGGTGGTGGGTGGCTGCCCGGACCTGGACCCTGACCCCACAGGCTATGTGGAGGCGGTCCTGGAGGTGGCCTCCGAGCAGGGGTGCCCGGTGGACCTGCACACGGATGCCACCGACCCGGCCCGGTTGTCCCGGCTCGCGGCGCTGGCCGGGGGCCTGCGCCCCGGCGTGACGATCGGTCCGTGCGCCGGTCTCGCCCGCCTTCCCGCCGAGGCCGCCTCGCGGCTCGCGGACCAGCTCGCAGCCGCCGGCGTGACGGTCGTCTGCCTGCCCCAGGGCGGCTGCGGCGCCGCCGACCGGCGCGGCATGCCCCCGGTACGGCTGCTGCGTGCGGCCGGGGTGCGGGTGGCGGCGGGCAGCGGCGCCCTGCGGGACGTCTCGAACCCCGTCGGCCGCGGCGACCCCCTGGAGGCGGCCTACCGCCTCGCCGCCGGTCACGTCCTGCGGCCGGAGGACGCGTACGACGCGGTGAGTGCCTCGGCCCGTGCGGTCCTGGGCCTGCCCGAGGTCCGCGTGGAGGCGGGCTTCCCCGCCGAACTCCTGGCCGTACGCGGCAACCATCTGGCGGGCGCGCTCTCCCTCGCCTACAGCCGCATCGTGGTCCACCGGGGCCGCGTGGTGGCCCGCACGAGCGCGGTCCGCGAGTACTGCAACACGGCGGTGACAGCGGAGCTGGGGCTGCCGCGACAGGGGCGAGGGGAGCTGTCGTGAGCCGGAGGGCGTGAGCGGGGGCGTATCGGCGCGTCCGGGCTGAACGCGCGCCGGGCGCACGCTCCCGCGGCACACGCTCCGGAAGGGCATCGCACACCCCCCGCAACCCCGCTGAACTCATGCGGCGGACGGGGCCTCCCGGGCGTACGGTCGAAAGCATGCGCATTGTCATCGCTGGTGGTCATGGTCAGATCGCGCTGCGGCTGGAGCGGCTGCTCTCCGCGCGCGGGGACGAGGTCGCGGGGATCATCCGAAAGCCCGAACAGGGCGACGATCTGCGCGCGGCCGGCGCCGAACCGGTCTTCCTCGACCTGGAGTCCGCCTCGGTGGAGCAGGTCGCGGCCCACCTGCAGGGCGCCGACGCGGCGGTCTTCGCGGCCGGAGCGGGCCCAGGGAGCGGTACGGCCCGCAAGGACACGGTGGACAGGGGCGCGGCGGTGCTCTTCGCGGACGCGGCCGTCCGCGCGCGCGTACGCCGTTTCGTCGTGGTCTCCTCGATGGGCGCGGACCCCGCACACAAGGGCGACGACGTCTTCGACGTGTACCTGCGTGCCAAAGGCGAGGCCGACGCGTACATCACCCGCCAGGACGGCCTGGACTGGACGATCCTGCGGCCCGGCTCGCTGACGGACGACGCGGGCACCGGTCATGTCCGTCTGGAGGCAGACACCGGGCGCGGCATGGTCCCGCGGGACGACGTGGCGGCCGTGCTGGCGGAGCTGGTGGACACGCCGGCGACGGCGGGCCTGACGCTGGAGCTGATCAGCGGGTCGACGCCGGTGTCGGTCGCCGTGAAGTCGATCGCGGGAAACTGACGCGGTCAGAAGAGTGGGAGCTGCCCGGGGAAGTCCGGTACGGCGTAGCCGTCCAACGACGGCTGGACGGCCCCGAGTTGTGCCTGCCGTCGCGATCCGGAGCACGAGACGAGATCCCCGCTCTCCCGCGCCCCGGGCGGGTCGTGCCGGGCGAAACGCCCGGCGACAACGGCGATTTCACGACGGCACACCGGACAGGTTCTGCGACGGGAGGACATTCCGCCAGTGCGCCCCGCTCCGAACAGGGTCAACACGAAGAGACCCCCTCCGTGCTGCGTTTCCGCAGTCGGAGGGGGTCTTCCCCAGTGTGGCGGCGCCAGGATTCGAACCTGGGAAGGCTGAGCCGGCAGATTTACAGTCTGCTCCCTTTGGCCGCTCGGGCACACCGCCGGGGTTGCTGCCGTTCGAACCGCTTTTCGGCGGCGCTCCCTGGCAACGACGTAAACAATACCCGATGCCGAGGGATGCTTCGCCACCCCATTGATCTGCGCCCCTTCGGTCGTGGGGTGGCTAGGCTGGTGCGGATGCGGCCCGGCTTGATGCCTGGCTCGGCGGCAGCCGCCTCGCACGCCCGCCGCACCCGATACGCACCCGGATACAAGGAGCCACAGGACATGGCCGACTCCAGTTTCGACATCGTCTCGAAGGTCGAGCGGCAGGAGGTCGACAACGCCCTCAACCAGGCCGCCAAGGAGATCTCGCAGCGCTACGACTTCAAGGGCGTGGGTGCCTCGATCTCGTGGTCCGGGGACAAGATCCTCATGGAGGCGAACTCCGAGGACCGGGTGAACGCGGTCCTCGACGTCTTCCAGTCCAAGCTGATCAAGCGCGGCATCTCGCTGAAGGCGCTGGACGCGGGCGAGCCCCAGCTCTCCGGCAAGGAGTACAAGATCTTCGCGTCGATCCAGGAGGGCATCTCCCAGGACAACGCGAAGAAGGTGGCGAAGATCATCCGCGATGAGGGCCCCAAGGGCGTGAAGGCCCAGGTCCAGGGTGAGGAGCTGCGCGTCACTTCCAAGAGCCGCGACGACCTGCAGGCCGTCATCGCCCTGCTCAAGGGCAAGGACTTCGACTTCGCGCTGCAGTTCGTGAACTACCGGTAGGTCGCACGAACGACCCGTGCG
Organism: Streptomyces sp. NPDC002671; assembly: GCF_053592475.1. Classification (NCBI taxonomy): domain Bacteria; kingdom Bacillati; phylum Actinomycetota; class Actinomycetes; order Kitasatosporales; family Streptomycetaceae; genus Streptomyces; species Streptomyces sp. NPDC002671. The sequence continues at coordinate 157,831 of NZ_JBSFVU010000013.1, read as the reverse complement.
GCAGACGCGGCACGTACACGAGGGGGCGGGTACCGGGCGGTGCCCGCCCTTCGGCTGTCGCTCAGTCGGCCGTCGTCCAGTCGGCCGTCGTTCAGTCGCGTGAGTTGCCGAACAGGATGCGGTAGGCGATCAGCAGGACGAGTGAGCCGCCGATGGCGGCGGCCCAGGTCGCGCCGTCGAAGAAGTGCTTGCTGATCGGGTGGCCCAGCCAGCGGGCCGAGATCCAGCCGCCGATGAACGCACCCGCGATGCCGATGAACGTCGTGCCGATGAAGCCGCCCGGGTCGCGGCCCGGCAGCAGGACCTTGGCGATGACTCCGGCCGCAAGCCCCAGGATGATCCAACCGATGATGCTCATGCCGTGACCCTGCCCTCCCGCGCTGTACCCGCACTGTCCGGCCGCTGAGAATTCGGTGAGGACCTGCTGTCCGTCGCGCGCATGTTCGTGCTCTGCCGGTGAAGAGGACGTCACGGGTCGGCCACCCGGTTCCGGCCACCCCCCGTTGCGACCACCCGGGTTGGGGCGATCAGTAGGGTGCGGCACATGACACGTTCCGGCGCCGGTCTGCGCCGCACCCTGGGAGTGCGTGACGCCGTGGTCGTCGGCCTCGGTTCGATGATCGGGGCCGGTGTCTTCTCCGCCCCGGGGCCCGCCGCCCGCGCCGCCGGGTCCGGGCTGCTGCCCGCGCTCGCCGTCGCGGCCGTGGTGGCCTACTGCAATGCCATGTCCTCGGCGCGCCTCGCCGCGCGCTACCCGGCCTCGGGCGGGACGTACGTGTACGGGCGTGAGCGGCTGGGCGCCTTCTGGGGGTATCTCGCAGGCTGGGCGTTCGTGGTCGGCAAGACCGCCTCCTGCGCGGCGATGGCTCTCACCGTGGGCGCGTACGTCTGGCCGGGGCAGGCGCACGCGGTGGCGGTCGCGGCCGTGGTGGCCCTGACCGCCGTGAACTACGGCGGTGTCCAGAAGTCGGCGTGGCTGACGCGGGTGATCGTGGCCGTGGTGCTGGCTGTCCTCGCTTCCGTGGTGGTCGTGTGTCTCGTCTCCGGGCGGGCCGACGCCGGGCGGCTGGACGTCGGGCTGTCCTCGGGTGCCGGCGGGGTGCTGCAGGCGGCCGGGCTGCTGTTCTTCGCGTTCGCCGGGTACGCGCGGATCGCGACCCTCGGCGAGGAGGTGCGGGATCCCGCGCGCACCATCCCGCGTGCGATCCCGCTCGCGCTCGGGATCACGCTGGTGGTCTACGCGTGCGTGGCCGTCGCCGCTCTCGCGGTTCTCGGCGCGGTCCGGCTGGGGCACTCGGCGGCGCCGCTGGCCGACGCGGTACGCGCGGCCGGGGTGCCGGGTCTGGTGCCCGTGGTGCGCGTGGGGGCAGCTGTGGCGGCGCTGGGCTCGCTGCTCGCGCTGATCCTCGGCGTGTCCCGTACGACGCTCGCCATGGCCCGCGACGGCCATCTGCCCGGGACTCTGGCCGCCGTGCATCCGCGGTTCGGAGTCCCGCACCGGGCGGAGCTGGCGGTGTGCGCGGTGGTCGCGGTGCTGGCCGCGACGGTGGACGTACGGGGTGCCATCGGGTTCTCCTCCTTCGGTGTGCTGGCCTACTACGCCGTGGCCAATGCCTCGGCGTGGACACTGAGTCCGGCTCCGCTGTCGCGGGCGGTGCCGGTGGTGGGGCTGGTGGGCTGCGCGACGCTGGCGTTCGCGCTGCCGGCGGCCTCGGTGGTCGTGGGTACGGGTGTGCTGGCGGCTGGGGTGGCCGCGTACGGCATACGGCGGTGGTGGGCGGGGCGCCGCGGCGCCCGTGGGGAGCGGCCGGGGTCCTCATGACGCCCGTGGCGGGGGCGCACTGCGAGTCGCCCGGCCCGCCTGGAATCCCAGAATGCCTCAGACTGCCGACACCCGGGCCGGCCTGTGGACAACCCGGCCGTTGTGGACAACCCTCCGCCCCGGCCGCACGGGTGGCGGCCGGTCAGGCGGTCAGGCGGTCAGCGCGAGGCGAACGGCTGGTCCGTGGGGACGATCTCACGGCCCAGCGGCAGCAGGGAGACCGGGATCAGCTTGAAGTTGGCGACGCCGAACGGGATGCCGATGATCGTCAGGCACAGGGCGATGCCGGTGGCGATGTGGGCGAGCGCCAGCCACCAGCCGGCCAGGACCAGCCACAGCACGTTGCCGATGCAGGAGGCGGCGCCCGCGTCCCTGCGTTCGACCGTGGTGTACCCGAAGGGCCACAGGGCGTAGAGACCAATGCGGAACGCGGCGATGCCGAAGGGGATGCCGATGATCGTGACGCACAGCAGCACGCCGGCGAGGAGGTAGCCGAGGAACAGCCAGAAGCCGCTCAGCACGAGCCAGATGAGGTTCAGGAGAGTCTTCACTGGTTGCGGCCTGCCATCTTCTCCAGTCGGGCGATGCGGTCCGCCATCGGCGGGTGCGTGGAGAACATCTTGGCGACTCCCTGGCCCGGGCGGAAGGGGTTCGCGATCATCATGTGGCTCGCGGTCTGGATCCGGGGCTCGGGCGGCAGCGGGAGCTGCTGGGTGCCGACCTCCAGCTTGCGCAGGGCGCCGGCCAGGGCGCGCGGGTCACCGGTGAGCTGGGCGCCCGAGGCGTCCGCCTCGTACTCGCGGGAGCGGCTGATCGCCAGCTGGATGAGGGTGGCGGCGAGCGGGCCCAGGATCATGATCAGCAGCAGTCCGAGCAGGCCGGGGCCCTCGTCGTCGTCGGAGCGGCCGATGGGGATCAGCCAGGCGAAGTTGACCAGGAACATGATCACCGAGGCGAGGGCGCCCGCCACCGAGGAGATCAGGATGTCGCGGTTGTAGACATGGCTCAGTTCGTGGCCGATGACGCCGCGCAGCTCGCGCTCGTCCAGGAGGCGCAGGATGCCCTCCGTGCAGCAGACGGCCGCGTTGCGCGGGTTGCGGCCCGTCGCGAAGGCGTTGGGGGCCTCTGTCGGGGAGATGTACAGGCGGGGCATGGGCTGACGGGCCTGTGTGGAGAGCTCGCGCACCATCCGGTAGAGGGCCGGGGCCTCGAACTCGCTCACCGGGCGCGCACGCATCGCGCGCAGCGCCAGCTTGTCGCTGTTCCAGTACGCGTACGCGTTTGTGCCGAGGGCGATGAGCACGGCGACGATCAGTCCGGTGCGCCCGAAGAAGCTGCCGATGACGATGATGAGCGCGGACAGCCCCCCGAGGAGTACTGCCGTCCTGAGCCCGTTGTGCCGGCGGTGCACGGTACGCCCTCCAAGTGGTGCAGCAGGGGAACCCTTTGGTCCAGTGGACCCTCCCGCTCTGGTCAACGCCAGGCGACGGTCACGAGTTCCCCGGCGCGTGCGGCGCCGTTCCTCGGCCGTACGGGTGACGTGCACTTACGGCCGAGGCAGGGGTGATCAGAACAGGCTGGTCGCCGCGAAGCGCAGCACCAGCTGGGGTGCTCCGGACAGGGCCACGCCGAGGACACCGGTGAGGGTGAGCGCGGCGGTGAGCGGGGCCGGCAGGCGGTGCCGGGCGGGCTCGCCCTCGGGGGCGCGGAAGAGCAGGGTCGTCCATTGGAGGTAGTAGAAGAGGGCGATGACGACGTTCACGGCCATGACGACGGCGAGCCATCCGAGGCCGGCGTCGACGGCGGACGCGAACACGGTGACCTTGGCGAACAGGCCGATGATGCCCGGCGGCAGCCCGGCCAGGCACAGCAGGAAGAAGGCCAGGAGCAGGGCGGTCAGCGGGTTCGTGGCGTACAGGCCCCGGTAGTCGCTCACCCGGTTCAGCGACTTCGTGCGGCCGACCAGGGCGGCCACCGCGAAGGCACCGAGGTTCACGGCCGCGTACATCAGGGCGTAGGCGACGGTGGAGCCGATCGCCTTCTGGGGGTCCTTGGCGTACCCGGCCGCGGCGATCGGCACCAGGAGGTAGCCGGCCTGGCCGACGGAGGACCAGGCGAGCAGCCGTACGGCGCTGTAAGCGCGCGTGGCCTGCTGGCGCAGCGCGCCGACGTTGCCGACGGTCATGGTGAGGGCGGCCAGGGCGGCGAGCGCGGGTCCCCAGACGTCCGCGTACGACGGGAAGGCGACGACGGTGACGAGGATCAGGCCGGAGAAGCCGACCGCCTTGCCGACGACCGACAGGTAGGCGGCGATGGGCAGCGGTGCGCCCACGTAGGTGTCGGGCACCCAGAAATGGAACGGGACGGCGGCCGTCTTGAAGGCGAATCCGATGAGGGTGAGGACGACGCCGGTCTGGGCGAGGGTGTGCAGCTGCCCGTCGACGTGCTGGAGGCGCTGGGCGACCTGGGTGAGGTACAGGGTGCCCGTGGTGGCGTACACGAAGCTGATGCCCATCAGGCTCACCGCGGTGGCGGCGACCGAGGACAGGAAGAACTTCAAGGCCGCTTCGGAGGAGCGCTTGTCGCCGTGCCGGATGCCGACGAGGGCGAAGGCGGGCAGGGAGGCGACCTCCAGGGCGACGATCAGGGTGGCCAGGTCGCGGGAGGCGGGCAGCAGGGCGGCGCCGGCCGCGGAGGAGAGCAGCAGGAACCAGTACTCCCCCGACGGGATTCGCTGGTTGTCGTCCGTCAGGGTGGTGACGGACAGCAGAGCGGCCAGCAGGGCGCCGACGAGCACCAGGAACTGGACCACGAGGGTGAACCGGTCGGCCGTGTAGCTGCACGCGCGCGTGCCGTTCACGCAGAAGGTGCTGCGGTCGCCGTCGAGGAGGGGCAGGAGCGTCAGTGCGGCGGCGGCAAGGCCCGCCACGGAGATCCAGCCGAGGACGGGTTTGCGGGCCTCGGGCACGAAGAGGTCGGCGACGAGCACCGCGAGCGCCACCACGGCGGCGATGGTCGGCGGGGCGATGGCGAGCCAGTCGACGGACTGGACCAGCGACGCCGCCAGGGGCTGGGCCAGGGCGCTCATCGGGTGCCTCCTGCGAGGAGCTGGTGCACGGCCGGGTCGGTCAGGCCGAGCAGGGCCCTCGGCCAGAGTCCGGCGACGACGGTGAGGGCGACGAGCGGGGTCCAGGCGGCGAACTCGTACCCGTGGACGTCGGCGAGTTTCGGCGTCTCCTGCTCCACGCCGCCCATGCAGACCCGGCGGACCACGATCAGCATGTACGCGGCCGTCAGCAGGGTGCCGAACGCGCCGATCGCCATGAAGGTGAGGAAGGCGGGCCGGCTGAGGTCGGCGGCGGGCCTGAACGCGCCGAAGAGGGCCAGCATCTCGCCCCAGAACCCGGCGAGGCCGGGCAGTCCGAGCGAGGCGACGGCGCTGAAGGCGAGCAGACCGCCGAGGCGCGGGGCCTTGCCGTAGAGGGCCGCCCCCGACTCCTCGGACAGGGCGTCGAGGTCGGTGGTGCCCGTGCGGTCCTTGAGCGCGCCGACGAGGAAGAACAGCAGGCCGGTGATGAGGCCGTGGGCGATGTTGGCGAACAGGGCGCCGTTGACGCCGGTCGGGGTCATGGTGGCGATGCCGAGCAGCACGAAGCCCATGTGGCCGACGGAGGAGTAGGCGATCAGGCGCTTGAGGTCGCCCTTCGCGCCCTGCTTGGCCAGGGCCAGGCAGGCCAGGGATCCGTAGATGATGCCGACGACGGCGAACGCGGCGAGGTACGGCGCGAACGTGTGGAAGCCGTGGGGCGCGACCGGCAGCAGAATCCGGACGAACCCGTACGTACCCATCTTCAGCAGGACACCGGCCAGCAGGACCGAACCGACGGTCGGTGCGGCGGTGTGGGCGTCCGGCAGCCAGCTGTGCAGCGGCCACATCGGCGTCTTGACCGCGAGCCCGAGCCCGATCGCCAGAACGGCGATGACCTGCACGGATGTGGTCAGCGACCGGCCGTTGTCTGTGGCGAGTGCCACCATGTCGAACGTGCCCGCCTTGATTCCGATCAGAAGCAGGCCGAGCAGCATGACGACGGAGCCGAGCAGCGTGAAGAGGATGAACTTCCACGCGGACCGGGTCCGGTCCTCGCCGCCCCAGCGGGCGATGAGGAAGTACATCGGGACGAGCACCATCTCGAACGCGAGGAAGAACAGCAGCAGGTCGAGGACGGCGAAGCTCGCGAGCGTGCCGGACTCCAGGACGAGCAGCAGCGCGACGAATGCCTTCGGGGACGGGCCCGACGGCATCTTGAAGTAGGAGTACAACGCGCAGAGGAAGGTCAGCAGCGCGGTCAGGACCAGAAGGGGCAGGGAGATGCCGTCGATGCCGAGGTGGATCCGCACGTCGAGTGCGGGGATCCAGCTGATGTCGGTCGTGGCCTGCATCTTCGACGGATGGTCGTGGTCGAAGCCGAGCGCGAGGACGAGCGCGGCGATGAGGATCGCGCCGGTCACGGTCACGCCGTGGCGCAGCACGGCCTGCTCGGGCGACTTCCCCTTCAGCCCGGGCGGGGCGGGCAGAAGGGCGGCGACGGCACCCAGGAGCGGGCCGACGACGACGAACGCCAGAAGAAACTGCATCACGGACTCGCTGATATCGATCACGCCTGCTCACGCTCCCGTGGCGACGAGGACGACGGCGACCGCCAGGATGACGGTGCCGGCGAGCAGCGCGCTCACGTAGGTCTGCACATTGCCGGTCTGGGCGCGCCGTACGGCGGCCCCGAGCAGCCGGGGTAGCGCGGCTGCGCCGTGGACGTAGGTGTCGACGACCTCGCGGTCGAGGAACCGGACGAGACTCGCCCCGGCCAGGACCGGGCGGACGAAGAGTACGGAGTACACGGCGTCCAGGTGGAAGCCGACGGCCGCGTGCCGGTAGAGCGGGCCGAGCAGGAGTCGCCCGGGGTCGGGCGCGTGGGCGAGGTCGTTGTACGCCGGCTCGTGGGCGGCGAGGGCCTCGGCCTCGACCAGGCTGGCGTCGCCCTCCGCGTGCGCGGCGACCGCGCCCTGGAGGCGCTCGGGCTCGACCGGAGCGACGACCGGCGTCGCGGTCGGTGCCGGGACGCGGGCGGCGAGCGCGGTGGTGCGCTGCCAGGCGCCGTAGGTGAGGAGCCCGCCGACCAGGGCGAGGCCGGTGCTGAGGACGGAGGTGAACAGGCTCGGCGTCAGGTCGCGGCCGTCGAACCAGTCGGGCAGCAGGCGGTAGGCGAGCCCCCCGAAGGCGAGCGACGGGACGGCGAGGACCCAGAGCACCGCGGTCATCGTCAGCGGCTGGCGGCCGTGGTCCGGAGCCTGGGCGCCCCGGCCGCGGAAGGCCAGCAGCCACAGCCGGGTGGCGTACGCGGCGGTGAGCAGGGCGGTGAGCAGACCGGCGACGAGGACGATCCAGCCCGCGCTGCCGGGGGCGTGCCCGGTGTGGCCGGTGGCGGTGTGCTCGGCGGCGCCGAGGACGGACTCCTTGGAGAAGAAGCCGCTGAAGGGCGGGATCGCGGCGAGCGCGAGCAGCGCCACGGTCATCGTCCAGTAGGCGTCCGGGATCCGGTCGCGCAGGCCCGTCATCCGGGACATGGCGGCCAGGGAGTTGGTGCCGGCGGCGTGGATGATCACGCCGGCCGCGAGGAACAGCAGCGCCTTGAAGGCGCCGTGCGACAGGAGGTGGAAGACGGCGGCACCGCGGTCGCCGACGGCGAGGGCGCCGGTCATGTAGCCGAGCTGACCGATCGTCGAGTAGGCGAGGACGCGCTTGATGTCGTCCTGGGCCAGCGCGGCGAGCGCCGAGCCGGTCATCGTGACGGCGGCCATGACGGCGAGGACCAGCATCGCGGCCGAGGAGGCCTCGAAGACCGGGAGGAGACGGGCCACGAAGTAGACACCGGCGGCGACCATCGTCGCGGCGTGGATCAGCGCCGAGACGGGCGTCGGGCCCGCCATCGCGTCCGGGAGCCAGGTGTGCAGCGGGAACTGCGCCGACTTGCCCGCCACGCCCGCGAGCAGCAGCAGGGCGATCAGGGTCGGGTGGTCGAGGCCGCCGCTCGCGACGGCGCCGAGGACGCGCGTGATGCGGAACGACCCGGCGTCGGTGCCGAGGGCGAACAGGCCGATCAGGAACGGCACGTCGCCGAGCTTGGTGACCAGGAAGGCCTTCAGCGAGGCGGCGCGGGCCTCGGGGGTCTCCCAGTAGTGGCCGACCAGGAAGTAGGAGCAGATGCCCATGACTTCCCAGCCGACCAGCAGCACGATCAGGTCGCCGGAGTAGACGACCAGGAGCATCGCGGAGGTGAACAGGGAGACGAGAGCGGCGTACGAGGGGTAGCGCGGGTCCTCGCGCAGGTAGCCCGTCGAGTAGATCTGCACGCAGGTCGCGACGAAGGCGACCAGGACGGCGACGAGCGCGGCGAAGCCGTCGATGTGCAGGGCCAGTTCGACCGGCACCGAGCCGGTGGGCGTCAGCTCCGTGTGCGCGTCGATGGCCTGCCCGCCGCCCTGGCGTGCGGCGACCACCGCGGTCAGGACCAGCGCGGCGAGGGCGGGCAGTACGGCGAGCGGGCGGACGAATCCGGGGGCGGTGCGGCCGAGCAGCAGGCCGGCCGTGGCGCCCAGGAACGGCAGGAGCGGGACGAGGACGGCGAGGGTGGTCGTGGTCACGCGGTGGCCTCAGCCTTCCCGGCCGCGGAGGTGTCGTCGTCGGGGCCTTCGTTTCCGTGGCCCTCGGCGCTGTCGCGGAGCTTGTCGATGTCGGAGGTGCCGCGGTTGCGGTAGACGGCGAGGACGATCGCCAGGCCGATGCCGATCTCGGCGGCGGCGATGGTGATGGTGAACAGGGTCAGCGCCTGGCCGGAGTGCAGGGTCTCCACGGCGGCCCGGCTGAGCCAGACGTCGAAGGCGACCAGGTTGAGGTTGACGGCGTTGAGCATCAGCTCGACCGACATCAGAACGAGGATCGCGTTGCGCCGGGCGAGGACGCCGTACAGGCCGGTGCAGAACAGGAGGGCGGAGAGTACGGCGGGATAGGCGAGGTGCATCTCAGCGGGCGCCTTCCTGCTCGGCCGAAGCATTTCGGGCATCCGGGACGGATGGGGAACTCTCGGCGGGGGTCCGGGAGTTGTCAGAGCGAGGAGGCTGCTCCGCCTTCAGCTTGCGGGACAGGACGATCGCGCCGACCAGTGCCGCGAGCAGCAGGACGGACAGTGCCTCGAAGGGCAGGACCCAGGTCCGGAACAGGCTCTCGCCGGTGACGCGGGTACTGCCGACGGCCGGACCGTTCAGGTCGATCCAGGTCGTGCGGAAGGCGTCCACGACCACCCACACCAGGGCACCGGCGGCGGCGACGGCAACCGTCAGGGCGGCCCAGCGGTTGCCGGAGTCGGCGTCCGGGGAGCGGCCGATCGGGGCCTTGGTGAGCATCAGTCCGAACAGAAGGAGGACGACGACGGAACCGACGTAGATCAGGACCTGCACCCAGGCGATGAACTCGGCCGTGAGCAACAGGTACTCGACGGCGAGGCCGCCGAGGGCGACCACGAGCCACAGGGCGGCGTGCACGAGCTGCTTCGTGGTGACGGTCACCAGCGCGGCGCCGAAGGTGGCCATGCCGACGAGCAGGAAGGCGATCTCGACGCCGGTCGGGGACAGGAAGCCGTGGCTGTGCGCGGCGGTTGCGGCGAGGCTCACGACTCCCCCTCCTGCGGTTCGGCCCGCGTGGCCGCCAGCTTCTCGGCGGTCTTGCGGGCGGCGGCGAGCTCCTTCGGCTCCTCGGCGCCGGGGTCCAGGGCGGGCGGCGCCGGGACGGTCCACATCCACTCGCGGAGCTTGTCCCGCTCATGGGTGAGTTCGTGGATGTCGGTCTCGGCGTACTCGAACTCCGGCGACCAGAACAGCGCGTCGAAAGGACAGACCTCGATGCAGATACCGCAGTACATGCACAGGGAGAAGTCGATCGCGAACCGGTCGAGGACGTTGCGGCTGCGCTCACGGCCCCCGGGGGCGGCGGGCGGGACCGTCTCCTTGTGCGAGTCGATGTAGATGCACCAGTCCGGGCACTCGCGGGCGCACAGCATGCAGACCGTGCAGTTCTCCTCGAACAGCCCGATCACACCCCGGGTGCGGGGCGGCAGGTCGGGCAGGGCGTCCGGGTACTGCGCGGTGACGTGCTTCCTCGTCATCGTGCGGAGGGTGACGGCCAGTCCCTTGGCCAGGCCGGAGCCGGGAATCGACAGGCGGGGCCGCCCGGAGGGCGTCGTTGAGGGACGGTGGTCGGGTGACGGACGGGACATTAGGAGATCACCACCTTGACGATGCCGGTGAGGGCGATCTGAGCGAGGGAGAGAGGGACGAGGAGGGTCCAGGAGAGCTTCTGCAGCTGGTCCTCGCGCAGGCGGGGGTAGGTCACGCGGAGCCAGATGACGACGAAGGCGAGGATCGCGGTCTTCAGCAGGGTCCACAGCCAGCCCAGGCCGTCGTGGCCCCACGGGCCGTGCCAGCCGCCCAGGAAGAGGACGGTGGTCAGGCCGCACAGCACGACGATGCCGGCGTACTCGGCGAGCAGGAACAGCGCGAACCTGAGACCGGTGTACTCGGTGTACGCGCCGAAGATGATCTCCGAGTCGGCGACCGGCATGTCGAAGGGCGGGCGCTGCAGTTCGGCGAGGCCGGCGACGAAGAAGACGACCGCGCCCACGATCTGCCAGGGCACCCACCACCAGTGGAAGGCGTGGAGGATGCCCGGGAGGGAGACCGTGCCGGCCGCCATGGCGACGGAGGCCGCGGCGAGCAGCATCGGAAGTTCGTAGGCGAGCAGCTGGGCGGCCGTGCGCAGGCCGCCGAGCAGGGAGAACTTGTTCGCGCTGGCCCAGCCGGCCATGAGCGAGCCGAGGACGCCGACGCCCATCACGGCGAGGACGAAGAAGACGCCCGCGTCCAGGACCTGGCCGACGGCGCCCTTGCCCGGCCCGATCGGGATGGCGAGCAGGACGAGCAGGTACGGCAGCAGCGCCACGGCGGGGGCCAGTTGGAAGACGCGGCGGTCGGCGCCCGCCGGGACCACGTCCTCCTTCTGGGCGAACTTCACACCGTCGGCGATCAGCTGGGCCCAGCCGTGGAAGCCGCCGGCGTACATCGGGCCGAGGCGGCCCTGCATATGGGCCATCACCTTGTGCTCGGTCTGGCCCACGATGAGGGGGAAGGTGAGGAAGACGACGAACACGACCACGAGTCGCAGAGCGACGTCCAGCACGTCGTTCACTGCTGTCCTCCTGCGGGGTCGTCGGGGGTCGGGGTTTCGGGGGCCGGGGTTTCGGGGGTCCCGTCGTCCCCTGTCCCTGTCCGGTCTTCGGATTCCGGTGTCCGGTCCTCGGGTCCGGGCTCGTCGAACGCCGGGCGGGCGTGGTGCCAGGGGGCGTCCGCGCTGCGGGGCGCGGTGCCGCGCGGGGTCGGCCGGGCGGGCGTTTCCGGTGCCGACGGCTCGGACGGCGCGGTCGGCTCGGACGGTGTGGTCGGCTCGGACGGTGTGGTCGGCTCGGTCGGTTCGGACGGTGCCGGAGCCGGAGCCGGAGGCTCACTCGGCGTCTCAGGCGCTGCCGCTGCCGGGGTCGCGGCGCGTTGCGAGGCCGAGCCCCCCGAGGCACTGCGGGCGCGCCGCGGCCCCGAAGGCGCGGGCGCGGCCGTCGGCGTCGGCGTCGACGGAGCGGCGGACTCCGCTTGCTGTGAAGCCGACCCCTCGGAGACGCTGCGGGACCGGCGCGGAGTCCCTGCGGGTGTCCCCGCAGCCGCCCCCGGTGTCTCGCCGGGCGCGGTCTCCGGTGTCGCAGCCGCGGTCTGGCTCGCGGAGCCCTCCGCCGCCGTGCGGGTGCGCCGTACCGGGCGCTCTCCTGTGGCCGCCCGCGCTGGGCGCTCCCCCGCCGCACGCCCGGCGGCCCGGGCCGGGCGGGCCGGGGCGGGCGGGAGCTGGCCCTTGAGGGGGCCCCATTCGTTGGGGTCGGGGACGCCCGGTGGGAGCATCTGGCGGCGCTTCGGGCCGCCATGGTCCGACTCGCCGGGCTCCTTGGCGCCGGGCCAGGCCTTGGCGACGCGGGCGGCGAGGACGAAGTCCTTGCGCAGGGGGTGGCCCTCGAAGGTCTCCGGGAGGAGGAGGTGGTCCAGGGCGGGGTGGCCCTGGAAGGCCACGCCGAACATTTCGTGGGTCTCGCGCTCGTGCCAGGCCGCGCCCGCGTAGACGCCGACGGCGGAGGGCAGCGCCGGGGCCTCGTGCGGAACGGTCGTGCGCACGAGGAGACGGCGGACCGGGTGCAGAGCGACGACGTGGGCCGAGACGCGGAAGCCCGTGCCGGGTTCGTCGACCGCGCTCAGCCAGTCGAAGTACGTGCAGGACAGGGTCGTACGGGCCGTCTCCAGGGCGGTGAGCCAGGAGGACGGCGGGACGTCCACGGTCAGGACGTCGTAGGACTCCTCGGCCGTGGCATCCGGGCCGAAGAGTTCCTCGGCGGGGGCGGGCAGCCAGCCGACCGTGGTCATCGTGCGCCCCCCTCGGCGGGCGCGGCCGGGGGCTGCACCAGGCCGCTCTGCAGGGCGGCGGCCGAGGGCCGGCCGGCGGACCCGTGGCCGTAGCGCTCGCCCAGGGACTCGCGGGCGATCTTCTCCTGCAGTTTGAGGATGCCCTGGAGCAGCGCTTCCGGGCGCGGCGGGCAGCCGGGGACGTAGACGTCGACCGGGATGATCTGGTCCACGCCCTTGGTGACGGAGTAGGAGTCCCAGTAGGGGCCGCCGCAGTTGGAGCAGGCGCCGAAGGAGATGACGTACTTCGGCTCGGGCATCTGCTCGTACAGGCGCTTCACGGCCGGGGCCATCTTGTCCGTCACCGTGCCGGACACGACCATCAGGTCGGCCTGGCGCGGGCCCGGCGCGAAGGGGATGACGCCGAGCCGGATGAAGTCGTGGCGGGCCATGGACGCGGCGATGAACTCGATCGCGCAACAGGCGAGGCCGAAGTTGAAGACCCACAGCGAGTAGCGGCGGCCCCAGTTCAGGACCACCTTCATGGGCTCGGGGGCGAGGCGCGCGAGGGCGCCCAGCTTCTTCGGCTCGGGAAGCAGCACGGGCTCCGAGGCAGACGGGTTCACGTCCATGTCAGGACGCCCTTCTTGTATGCGTACAGCAGGCCTACGGCGAGGAAGCCCAGGAAGATGAACATCTCCACGAGGGTCGTCGCGCCGTAACCGGGGGCGGCGAAGACCGTCGCCCAGGGGAAGAGGAAGATCGAGTCGACCGCGAAGATCACGTACAGGAAGGCGTAGACGTAGTAGCGGACCTGGGTGTGTGCCCAGCCCTCGCCGACGGGGTCGACGCCGCACTCGTACGTCAGAAGTTTCTCAGGGGTGGGCACGACCGGGCGCAGCAGGCGTCCGGCGCCGAAGGCGACCGCGACGAAGAGCACGCCGATGACGGCGAGCAGCCCCACGGCCGAGTAGGACTGGAAGTATCCGGCCGCGACGTCTGCCGCGGCGACCGTCGAGCCCCCCAACGTCTCCCGCACGGTCCGTCCCTCGCTCTCCGACCTCGTGACCTTGGTGAACTCCGCGATCCACGCGTTTCGAGGATCTGTACGCACCGGAGTCTAGGCCCTGATAAGGAGACGGTAAGCGGCCCGTCACGGCATGAGACGCGGAGCGAGGCTCGGGCGGCACTCCGATGGCATCCCGGCGGCACCCCTGCGGCATCCCGGCGGCGGCGACGGGGGTTCGTCGGCGGTGGGGTTTTCCCCCGGATCCGGAGGGCGGTGCACCGCATGGCGCAGGCGGTGCATGGCGCGGCAGGCTAGCCGCCATGACCGCTCTGACGCCCGTCACCGACCGGACCGACGGCACCGACCGCCTGCCCCCGGCCCGGCTCGCCTACGGCGCGCACACCTGGAAGGAGATCACGCATCTCCTGCTGAACCTGCCGACGGCGCTGTTCGGCTTCGTCTACGTGTGCACGACGCTGTTCACCAGCGCGGCGCTCACCGTCACGGTGATCGGCCTGCCGCTGCTCGCGCTGTGCCTGCTGGGCGCCCGGCAGTTGGGCAAGCTGGAGCGGGCCCGGGCCCGCGCGCTGCTCGGCGTGCGGGTGGAGGAGCCGACTCCGCTGCCGATCGCCCGGCGCGGGGGCAAGCGCGGAAGCCCGCTGCAGCGGCTGTGGATGGCGCTGAAGGACCCGGTGGGCTGGCGCACGCTGCTGTACGACTTCATCCGGCTGCCCTGGGGCATCCTCACCTTCTGCACGGTGCTGACCTCGCTGTTCGTGCTATGGCCGGTGCTGCCGTTCATCGCGCGGGGCCTGGCGAACGTGGACCGGGCGATGGTGCGCGGACTGCTGTCGCCCTCGGACGAGCTGGAGCGCCGTATCGCCGAACTGGAGTCCGACCGCGGGGTCGTGGTCGACACGGCCGCCGCCGACCTGCGGCGCATCGAGCGCGACCTGCACGACGGCGCGCAGGCCCGGCTGGTCAACCTTGCGATGGGGCTCGGCCTCGCCAAGGAGAAGCTGCTGGAGGACCCCGACTCCGCCGCCGCGATGGTCGACGAGGCGCACGGCGAGGTGAAGCTGGCGCTCCAGGAGCTGCGCGATCTCGCCCGCGGCATCCACCCGGCCGTCCTGACCGACCGCGGCCTGGACGCGGCCCTGTCCTCCGTCGCCTCCCGCTGCACGGTGCCGGTCAAGGTGACGGCCGACCTGCCGACCCGGCCGGCCGCGGCCATCGAGGGCATCGCCTACTTCACCGTCTCCGAACTGCTCCAGAACATCAGCAAGCACAGCGGGGCACGCTCCGCCTCTGTCGAGGTGTGGCGCGCGGAGGAACGGCTGCTCATCCAGGTCCGCGACGACGGCCACGGCGGCGCGCGGCTGGACGGCGGCACCGGGATGCGGGGGCTGGCGGAACGGCTGGGCGCGGTCGACGGCCTCTTCGTGGTCGACTCCCCGGCCGGCGGCCCGACGGTGGTCACCGCAGAACTGCCGTGGCGGGACCGGCAGGAGCCGTAGCCCGTAGGGGTCGAAATCCGTGAGGGGTGGGGAAAACCCCCGGTTCAAGACGCCGACGGCCTCCATGGCCCGCGGACCTGCGGCAGAGCAGGGTGGAGACGAAGGTACGGCGGCACCGCCGGTCGGACGAGGGGAACGGAACGAGACCGATGGCCACGGAACACGGGCAGGGATACGGATACGGACAGGGGTACGGGCACGGCCACGGCTCCCACGGCTACGACTCCCGCAGCTACGACGACGAACCGCGCCGCCTCCTCCCCACCGTCCTGCGCGCTCCCTTCGAGGCGCGCGCCTGGCGCGAGTTCGGCTACGTCCTGCTGAGCCTGCCGGTCGCGATCGTGCTGTTCACCTGGACGGTGACGATGGTGTCCCTGGGCGCGGGCCTGCTCGTGACCTTCCTCGGCATCCCGGTGCTCGCGGCGGCGCTCGCCGGCTGCCGCGGCTTCGGCGCGCTGGAGCGGACGCGGGCGCGCGGGCTGCTGCACCTGGAGGTGGACGAACCGGAGCCGCTGCGGATGCGCGCCCCGGGCGCGATGGCATGGGTCGGCGCGGTCCTCAAGAGCGGCACGTCCTGGCGGAACCTGCTGTACGCGCTGGTGCAGTTCCCGTGGGCGGTGTTCTCGTTCACCGTCGCGGTGACCTTCTGGTCGTGCAGCCTGTCGCTGCTGACCTACCCGCTGTGGTTCTGGGTGTTCCCGATGTACACCGGCCAGGGCGGTCTCCAGCTCTACGGCGACGAGCACCACCGGATCTACCTCGACAACCCCTTCGAGATCACCGTGACCGCGCTGGTCGGGCTGGTGTTCACGCTCGCCACGCCGTGGATCGTACGGGCGCTGACGACGGTGGACGGGCTGCTGGTGCGCGGTCTGCTCGGCCCGTCGCGGCTGTCGGCGCGGGTGGTGGAGCTGGAGTCGGACCGGGGGGTCGTGGTCGACACGGCCGCCGCCGACCTGCGGCGCATCGAGCGCGACCTGCACGACGGCGCGCAGGCCCGGCTGGTCGCGCTGGCCATGGACCTGGGGCTGGCGAAGGAGAAGCTCCGGGAGGACCCGAAGGCGGCTGCGCGGATGGTGGATGAGGCGCACGGCGAGGTGAAGACCGCGCTCCAGGAACTGCGCGATCTCGCCCGCGGCATCCACCCGGCCGTCCTGACCGACCGCGGCCTGGACGCGGCCCTGTCCGCCATAGCCTCCCGCTGCACCGTCCCGGTGAAGGTGGAGGTCGACCTTCCGGCCCGCCCGGCCGCGGCGATCGAGGGCATCGCCTACTTCACCGTCTCCGAGCTGCTCCAGAACATCAGCAAGCACAGCCGCGCCCGGTCCGCCACGGTGGACGTGTGGCGCGCGGAGAACCGGCTGATGCTGCAGGTGGCGGACGACGGCGTGGGCGGCGCGGACACGTCCCGGGGCTCGGGCCTGGCCGGACTCGCCGGGCGCCTGGACGCGGTGGACGGCGTCCTGGTCGTCGACTCGCCGGCGGGCGGCCCCACCCGGGTGATCGCCGAACTGCCCTGGCGCGGCTGAGAGCACACCGGGGCGAAATCGCCAGAGGCCATTGCCGGCCACCGGCAACTAAACCGGCAACCGTACAGATAATCTGCGTGCCTGATAACCCGGCTCAAGCGCGCCACGATCGCAATCCTGGAATGCTTGTGCTCCGTACAAAGGTTGTCATCAGAGGAACGGTGCGGAGGTTCAGGCTGTGGGGGGCCGGGAGATCGTGGAGAACAGAGTGCGCGTCGTCATCGCCGAGGATTCAGTACTGCTCCGGGAGGGCCTGACCCGGCTGCTGACGGACCGCGGACATGAGGTCGTGGCCGGTGTCGGGGACGCGGACGCGCTGATCAGGACCATCGCCGACCTCGACGCCCAGGGCGCGCTGCCCGACGTGGTGGTGGCCGACGTGCGGATGCCGCCGACCCACACCGACGAGGGCGTCCGGGCGGCCGTACGGCTGCGCAAGCAGTATCCGGGGCTCGGCGTGCTGGTGCTGTCGCAGTACGTGGAGGAGCGCTACGCCACCGAACTGCTGGCCGGCTCCAGCCGGGGCGTGGGCTACCTGCTCAAGGACCGGGTTGCCGAGGTGCGGGAGTTCGTCGACGCGGTGGTGCGGGTGGCCCAGGGCGGTACGGCGCTGGACCCGGAGGTCGTCGCACAGCTGCTCGGCCGCAGCCGCAAGCAGGACGTGCTGGCCGGGCTCACACCGCGCGAGCGCGAGGTGCTGGGCCTGATGGCGGAGGGCCGCACGAACTCGGCCGTCGCCAAACAGCTGGTGGTCAGCGACGGGGCCGTGGAGAAGCACGTCAGCAACATCTTCCTCAAGCTCGGCCTGTCCCAGAGTGAGGGGGATCACCGGCGTGTTCTCGCCGTTCTGACCTATCTGAATTCGTGATGCTGACACTCTGTCAACAGCAGGGTCAAACCTTCGGGGGCGAGCAAGCATGAGCAGTCAGTACGAAAGATCGTCTCGGCAACGCGGCGCGGGTTCTCCTCGGCGCCGCGACGAAAGACCGTCCCAAAGACGTGAGAAGCCTGAGAAGCACGGAACGCCGTCTCAGAAATCCGTCCACCATGCGGATGCCCTCGGGAAGGCGACCCTAACCGACGTAGGGTTGATCCTGGGATGGTCCGTGAGACGACCATGCCCGGACAGCCGCCTCGAAGGAGGTCAAGTTCAGTGACCAGCCAGGTCAGCAGCCCAGCCGAACAGGCCGACGGAACCGTCGTCGGTGAGCAGCGCACACCGGGCGGAGCCAAGGACGTACGGCGCCTGGACCGGGTGATCATCCGGTTCGCCGGGGACTCGGGTGACGGCATGCAGCTCACCGGTGACCGGTTCACCTCGGAGACGGCGACCTTCGGCAACGACCTTTCGACGCTCCCGAACTTCCCCGCCGAGATCCGTGCCCCTGCCGGCACGCTGCCGGGTGTCTCCTCGTTCCAGCTCCACTTCGCGGACCACGACATCCTCACGCCGGGCGACGCGCCGAACGTGCTGGTCGCGATGAACCCTGCCGCACTGAAGGCCAACATCGGCGACCTGCCGCGCGGCGCGGAGATCATCGTCAACACGGACGAGTTCACCAAGCGGGCCCTGCAGAAGGTCGGCTACGCGGCCTCGCCGCTGGAAGACGGCTCCCTGGACGGCTACAACCTCCACCCGGTGCCCCTGACCACGCTGACCGTGGAGGCGCTGAAGGAGTTCGACCTGTCCCGCAAGGAGGCCGAGCGCAGCAAGAACATGTTCGCGCTCGGGCTGCTGAGCTGGATGTACCACCGGCCCACCGAGGGCACCGAGAAGTTCCTGCGGTCGAAGTTCGCCAAGAAGCCCGACATCGCGGAGGCGAACATCACCGCGTTCCGGGCGGGCTGGAACTTCGGCGAGACGACGGAGGACTTCGCCGTCTCCTACGAGGTCGCCCCGGCCACGCACGCATTCCCGGTCGGCACCTACCGGAACATCTCCGGCAACCTGGCCCTGGCCTACGGTCTGGTCACCGCGTCCCAGCAGGCGGACCTGCCGCTGTTCCTGGGCTCGTACCCGATCACCCCGGCCTCGGACATCCTGCACGAGCTGAGCAAGCACAAGAACTTCGGCGTACGCACCTTCCAGGCCGAGGACGAGATCGCCGGCATCGGTGCCGCGCTGGGCGCCGCCTTCGGCGGCTCCCTCGCGGTGACCACGACGAGCGGCCCCGGCCTTGCGCTCAAGAGCGAGACGATCGGCCTCGCGGTCTCGCTGGAGCTGCCGCTGCTGGTGGTCGACATCCAGCGCGGCGGGCCGTCGACGGGTCTGCCGACCAAGACCGAGCAGGCCGACCTGCTCCAGGCGATGTTCGGCCGCAACGGCGAGGCGCCGGTCCCGGTGGTCGCCCCGAAGACCCCGGCCGACTGCTTCGACGCGGCCCTGGAGGCGGCCCGGATCGCCCTGACGTACCGGACGCCGGTGCTGCTGCTCTCCGACGGCTACCTGGCCAACGGCTCGGAGCCGTGGCGCATCCCGGACCTGGACGAACTGCCTGACCTGCGTGTCCAGTTCGCCTCCGGCCCGAACCACACCCTTCAGGACGGCACCGAGGTCTTCTGGCCCTACAAGCGGGACCCGCAGACCCTGGCCCGCCCCTGGGCCCTGCCGGGCACGCCGGGTCTGGAGCACCGCATCGGCGGCATCGAGAAGCAGGACGGCACCGGGAACATCTCCTACGACCCGGCCAACCACGACTTCATGGTCCGTACCCGCCAGGCCAAGATCGACGGCATCACGGTGCCCGACATCGAGGTCGACGACCCGCAGGGCGCCCGGACCCTGGTCCTCGGCTGGGGCTCCACCTACGGCCCGATCACGGCGGCGGTACGGCGGCTGCGCGCGGAGGGCATCCCGATCGCGCAGGCCCACCTGCGCCACCTCAACCCGTTCCCGGCCAACCTCGGCAGTGTGCTCGGGCAGTACGACAAGGTCATGGTCCCCGAGATGAACCTCGGCCAGCTCGCCACCCTGATCCGGGCGAAGTACCTGGTCGACGCGCACTCCTACAACCAGGTCAACGGCATGCCGTTCAAGGCGGAACAGCTCGCCACCGCGCTCAAGGAGGCCATCCATGACTGACGCCACCAACGGGCTGCTCCAACTGGTCCCCAAGGCCGAGGCCAAACAGTCCATGAAGGACTTCAAGACGGACCAGGAGGTGCGCTGGTGCCCGGGGTGCGGTGACTACGCGATCCTGGCCGCCGTCCAGGGCTTCATGCCCGAACTGGGACTGGCCCGGGAGAACATCGTCTTCGTCTCCGGGATCGGCTGCTCCTCCCGCTTCCCGTACTACATGAACACCTACGGGATGCACTCCATCCACGGCCGCGCCCCCGCCATCGCCACCGGCCTGGCCTCCTCCCGCCGCGACCTGAGCGTGTGGGTGGTCACCGGCGACGGCGACGCCCTCTCCATCGGCGGCAACCACCTGATCCACGCCCTGCGCCGCAACGTCAACCTGAAGATCCTGCTGTTCAACAACCGGATCTACGGCCTGACCAAGGGCCAGTACTCGCCGACCTCCGAGGTCGGCAAGATCACCAAGTCGACGCCGATGGGCTCCCTGGACGCGCCCTTCAACCCGGTGTCGCTGGCGATCGGCGCGGAGGCCTCGTTCGTGGCCCGCACCATCGACTCCGACCGCAAGCACCTCACCGAGGTGCTGCGTGCCGCCGCCGACCACCCGGGCACCGCGCTGATCGAGATCTACCAGAACTGCAACATCTTCAACGACGGCGCCTTCGACGCCCTCAAGGACCGGCAGCAGGCCGAGGAGGCGCTGATCCGGCTGGAGCACGGGCAGCCGATCCGCTTCGGCCACGACGGCACGCGCGGTGTCGTACGCGACCGGCAGACCGGTGATCTGAAGGTGGTGACGGTGACGCCGGAGAACGAGGCGGACCTCCTGGTGCACGACGCGCACGCCGCGTCCCCCACCACCGCCTTCGCCCTGTCCCGGCTGGCCGACCCGGACACCCTGCACCACACCCCGATCGGCGTGTTCCGCTCCGTCGAGCGGCCGGTCTACGACACCGCGATGGCCGAGCAGCTCGACACAGCCATCGAGCAGCGCGGCAAGGGCGACCTGGCCGCCCTGCTGGCCGGCGGGGACACCTGGACGGTCGTCGGCTGACGCACGCCTGTCAGCAACACCTGTTGATCACGAGGCCCGGGACGAGAGCTCCCGGGCCTCGTCGTATGCGCGGCGGGCCTTCTCCACCCGGTCCATGCGGCGGTCCGTCCACTCGGCCAGCGCGCGCACCTGCTCCGCCGCCTCACGGCCGAGGTCGGTCAGCGAGTAGTCGACGCGGGGCGGGATGACCGGCTTGGCGTCCCGGTGGACCACGCCGTCGCGCTCCAGGGTCTGCAGGGTCTGGGTGAGCATCTTCTCACTGACGCCCCGCCCGCCCCAGCGGCTGACGGCCCGGCGCAGCTCGCTGAACCGGTACGGCCGCTCCAGCAGCTCGATCAGGACCAGGACACCCCAGCGGCTCGTGACGTGCTCCAGGACGAGCCGGTGCGGACACATGGCCTCGGCCTCGGCGGACGCCACGTGCTTACTTACTGCCATGCCAGTACCTTACTTCAAAGTGGGTACTTTCACTTGGTTAGCGCATCTCCTAGGGTCAGTGGCAGTTCGCACCCCACAGGGACCCCAAGGAGATGGGCACACCATGAGCATCGTCGTCACCGGAGCCACCGGTCACCTCGGCCGCCACGTCGTGGAGCAGCTGCTGGAGAAGGTTCCGGCGGAGCAGATCACCGCCGTCGTGCGCGACGAGGCCAGGGCCGCCGGCTTCGCCGCCCGCGGCGTGAAGCTCGCCGTGGCCGACTACAACGCGCCCGAGACCTTCGACGGCCTCTTCGCGGCCGGTGACAGGGTCCTGCTGATCTCCGGCAACGAGTTCGACAAGGGGCGGGTCGGGCAGCACTCGGTCGTCATCGACGCCGCCAGGGCCGCGGGCGTGGCGCTGCTCGCGTACACCAGCGCCCCGGGCGGCCTGACGGCCCCGCTCGCCGACGACCACCGGGCCACCGAGGAGGTGCTGGTCGCCTCCGGTGTGCCCTACGTACTTCTGCGCAACAGCTGGTACCACGAGAACTACACCGAGCACCTCGCGCCCGTGCTGGAGCACGGCGCGGTCGTCGCGGCGGCGGGCGAGGGCCGGGTCTCCTCGGCCTCCCGCGCCGACTACGCGGCTGCGGCGGTCGCGGTGCTGACCGGCGAGGGGCACGAGAACGCGACGTACGAGCTGGGCGGCGACGAGGCGTGGAGCTTCGCCGAGTACGCGGCCGAGCTGAGCCGGCAGACCGGCAGGGAGATCGGCTACAGCGAGGTCACGGTCGAGGCCCTGGAGGGCATCCTGGCCGGCGCCGGCATGCCCGGTCCGATGGCCGCAATCCTGGCCGGCGTGGACGCGTCGATCGAGAAGGGCGAGCTGGTCATCTCCTCGGGCGACCTCGCCCGCCTGGCCGGCCGCCCGACCACCCCGCTGGCCGAGGCGATCACCGCAGCACTCAAGGCCTGAGCCCTGCACCGGGCCCCGCCTGTCATGACCGTATAGCAATACGGACATGACAGGCGGGGCCGCTCGGCGCTACCTTCGTCCTCGCGTGCGTCCGTCGCCGCATGCGTGCGCGAGGTGAGAGGGAGGGTCCGTGGCCGGGACATCCAGAGGTGAACAGCGGATAGGTCTGCTGAACGGCTTCGCCGCGTACGGCATGTGGGGACTGGTCCCCATGTTCTGGCCCCTGCTCAAGCCCGCCGGAGCGGTGGAGATCCTGGCCCACCGGATGGTGTGGACCCTCGGCTTCGTCGCCGTCGCCCTGCTCGTCACACGGCGCTGGGCCTGGGCCAAAGAGCTGCTGCGGCAGCCGCGGCGGCTGGGGCTCGTGGTGCTGTCCGCCGCCGTCATCACCGTGAACTGGGGCGTCTACATCTGGGCCGTGAACTCCGGCCACGTGGTCGAGTCCTCCCTCGGCTACTTCATCAACCCCCTGGTGACCATCGCGCTGGGCGTGCTGATCCTCAAGGAGCGGCTGCGGCCCGTGCAGTGGGCGGCGGTGGCGATCGGCGGCGCCGCGGTCGTCGTCCTGACCGTCGGCTACGGCCGTCCGCCGTGGATCTCCCTCTGCCTCGCCTTCAGCTTCGCCGCCTACGGGCTGGCGAAGAAGAAGGTCGGACTCGGCGGTCTGGAGTCGCTCGCCGCCGAGACAGCGGTCCAGTTCCTGCCCGCGCTCGTGTTCCTGCTCTGGCTCACCGCGCGCGGCGACTCCACCTTCACCACCGGCAGCACCGGGCACTCCGCCCTGCTCGCCTCCACCGGCATCATCACGGCTCTGCCGCTGGTCTGCTTCGGCGCGGCGGCGATCCGCGTCCCGCTGTCCACGCTGGGCCTGCTCCAGTACCTGGCCCCGGTCTTCCAGTTCCTCCTCGGCATCGTCTACTTCCACGAGGCCATGCCGCCGGAACGCTGGGCCGGCTTCGCCCTGGTCTGGCTGGCCCTGCTCCTCCTCACGGCGGACGCCCTGCGCTTCGCCAGGAGGCCGCGGCGACCGAGGGAAGAAGCCGTACTGCCGTCCCGGGTGGAGACTCCCGACTCGGCTGCGGTCGAGGCCTGACGGGCCGTTGTCAGTGCCGCACGGCAACGAGTTCTGGATGCGGTAGCCGGAGTCGGGGTCGGCTACGCCTGGGCGGCGGCCTTCGCCGCCCGGTCGGCCAGGCGGACCATGCGGGCGCGGGCGGACTCCAGGGGGTGCGGGTCGTCGGCCGCGGGGCCCGGTTCCGCCGCGAGGTCCGCCCACAGGGCGATCAGGTCGCGGCCCAGGCGCAGCCCCTCCTCGGGGTCGCGCACCGCGCGCCAGGCGGTGGCCGCGCTCTGCACGTTGCCGTACGCCGCCTCCGCGTCCTGCGCGTCCCGCCGCAGGCGGGCCAGGTCCAGGGAGAGCCGGCAGGCGCGGACCGGCTCGCCCGCCAAGTAGGCGATGTAGGCGGTCAGTTCGCGCAGGTGCAGCACCTCGGGGTGACGGGCACCCAGCACAGCGGTGGCCTCGGCGACCGTGTCGCCGGCCAGCTCCGCCGCCGCCTCGATACGGCCCGCCCGCACGGCCTCGTTGATCCGCGTCAGTGGCTCGGTGAGCAGCTCGGCCCCCTCCGCGGTCTCGGTCACGGGCCCGTCCCCCAGCACCTCCTCCGCCACGGCGTCGAACCCCCGGGCGGGGGTGTGCCCGGAGACGAACCCGGCCTCGGGGTCGGGCAGGGGGGCGGGCGCGGGTTCCGGGTCGGGTACGGCAGCGGCGGCAGGGCGGGACTCCATGACCGGCACCGGACCGAACTGGCCCGTCGGCGCCTGCACCGTGCCCGGCGGCACGGCCGCGCCCGCCCGCGGTCCCACCCGGGTCGGCTGTCCCGCCACCCGGCTGGAGCCGTCCGCCGAGACCTCCAGGGGGACCACGCAGCCGGCGGACTCGTCGTGGATCGTGGCCCGTATCGGGGCACCGACGCTCATGGCCAGGCGCTGGAGATGGTCCAGGACGGCCTGCTGGATGTCCTCGCCCGGCGCCGCCTCCACCGCCGTCCCGCCCACCGACGCGCTGCCCGTGCCGGACACCCGGACGTGCACCAACGCCGGGTGCGCCACGGGCTGCTGCACCCGCTTCTTCTCGAAGCTGAGTCGAGACATCAGTTTTCCCTCACTCCCCCGGCGCCGCGATCCGGTTGTACGCGTCCTACCGACCAGTCTGTCTGTTCCCCTCGGCTTACGCGTAACCACGACGTCACAGCCTCGCACCAGCCGCACCCAAGTTTATTGCGTGTGCATATAATGCAGGTGCCTTTATTCGCTCATCTGGGGGACCCATGCGCCGCTTTCTCTTCGTCCTCGGCAGCGCCCGCGCCGACGGCAACACCGAACTGCTGGCCCGCAAGGCCGCCGAACAGCTGCCCGGTGACGTCGAACAGCGCTGGATCCGGCTCGCCGAACACCCGCTGCCCGACTTCGTGGACCTGCGGCACGACGACGACCACGTACGGCCGCCCGTGGACACCGAAACCGGCCTGCTGCTCGACGCCACGCTCGCGGCGACGGACATCGTGATCGTCTCGCCGCTGTACTGGTACTCGGTGTCCGGCCTCACGAAGCGCTACCTGGACTACTGGTCGGGCTGGCTGCGCGTCCCCGGCTTCAAGGACACCATGGCCGGGCGCACCCTCTGGGGCGTCGCCGCGCTGGCGGACCGCGAGCCGTCGGTCGCCGATCCCTACGTCGGCACCCTGAACAACTCGGCCGCCTACATGAAGATGTGCTTCGGCGGCGTCCTGCTGGGCAACGGCACCCGGCCCGGCGACGTCCTGAAGGACACCGACGCGCTGGCGCGCGCGAAGACGTTCTTCGCGCAGAAGGCACCCCTCGCGCGCTTCCCGTACGAGACGGCTGCCGCCCTGGCGGCTACGCGCTGATGTCCTTCGTCGTGAACCGCGCCCAGGCCGCCGATCCGAACACGGCCGCGTACAGCGCCTGCAGGCCGAGGTTCTTCATCAGGTCGTCCCAGTAGACGGGGTCGCGCATCAGGTCCGCGAAGGACAGCCAGTAGTGCGGGAAGAAGTACGGCTGGAGCGCGTGCAACTGGGGTATCTGGTCGAGGATCTGGACCGTGATCAGCAGACCGACGGTGGTCGCCATCGCCGCGATGCCGCTGTTGGTCAGGGTCGACACGAACAGGCCGAGGGCCGCGACGCCGACGAGTGAGGCGGCGACGACCAGGGCTATCAGCAGGGCGCGGCCGAGCCCCTCGGTGAAGCTGATGCGGGTGCCCGAGATGGTCGTCAGATCCCCGAGCGGGAACAGCAGTGCGCCGACGAGCAGCGCCGAGCCGGCGACGACCAGGGTGGCCAGCAGGCAGAACGCCATGACGGTCGTGTACTTGGTGAGCAGCAGGCGGGTGCGGCCGGCCGGGGCGACCAGCAGATAGCGCAGGGTGCCCCCGCCCGCCTCCCCCGCGACCGCGTCGCCGGCGATCACGCCTACGGCCATCGGCAGGAAGAACGGCAGGGTCGCCGCGAGCGCCGTGAACACCAGGAACAGGCCGTTGTTGGTGATCTGAGCGATGAACGCCGGGCCCTCGCCGTTCCCGCCGTGCGCCGCGGCGCCGCCCCGCGTCTCGACCTTGACCGAGATCCCGACCAGCACCGGCACCGCGGCCAGCACGCCGAGCAGCGCGAGGGTGCGCCAGCGCCGGAGGGTGGTGACCAGTTCGCTGCGCAGCAGCCCGAAGGTCCACAGCGGACTCGGCCGCGCGGCAACGGCCGCAGCCGGTGCCGCCTGGAGTGTCTCAGCCCGCGACATCGAAGCCCTCCCCCGTCAGTGCCACGAACGCGTCCTCCAGCGAGGCCCGTTCGAGTGTGAAACCCCGGACGCGGACGCCCGCGGTGACCAGCGCGGCGTTCACCTCGGCGAGGTCCCGTCCGGGCGGCTCGGCGGTCACCCGGTCGCCGTCGGCGACGACGTCCCCGACGCCCTGCTCCTTCAGCACGCGTGCCGCCTCGGCCGCGTCCGGCGTCGTCACCACGAGCCGGCCGCGCGCCCCGGCGGCCAGATCGGCCACCGCGCCCTGGGTGATCAGCCGGCCCTGTGCCATGACCGCCGCGTGCGTGCACACCTGCTCGATCTCGTCGAGAAGGTGGGAGGAGAGGAAGACGGTCGTGCCGTCGGCAGCCAACTCCCGTATCAGGGCCCGGATTTCACGCATGCCCTGCGGGTCGAGGCCATTGGTCGGCTCGTCCAGGACGAGCAGTCTGCGCGGCTGGAGCAGCGCGGCGGCCAGCCCCAGGCGCTGCTTCATGCCGAGCGAGTACGCCTTCGCCTTCTTGCCCGCGGCGGCGCCGAGTCCGACCCGGTCCAGCGCGGCGGAGACCCGGGCGCGCCGGGTGCGCGGGTCGGCGGTCGGGTCGGCGGCGTCGTAGCGCAGCAGGTTGTCCCGGCCGGAGAGGAAGCCGTACAGGGCGGGGCCCTCGATGAGCGCGCCGACCTGCGGGAGGACGGCGCGCGCCGAGCGCGGCATGGCTTGGCCCAGGACGCGGGCGGAGCCCGAGGTCGGCTCGATCAGCCCCATCAGCATGCGGATGGTGGTGGTCTTTCCGGAGCCGTTCGGGCCGAGGAAGCCGAAGACGCTGCCCGCCGGGACGGTCAGGTCGAGACCGTCGACGGCGAGCTGTCCACCGCGGTAGCGCTTGGTGAGGCCGCGCGTGGCGATGACGCTCGCCGCCGCGTCCCCGGGCCCCCGCTGCGTGGCGGACGGTGCGTCCATCGGCTCCCTCGTCTCGTCGTGCTCCAGTCGTACTCCAGGGGGACCCGTGAGGCCCCCCTGCCCCGATTCATCGCCCCTGATTCGGGGTTACTTCCCCTCGTTCGCCGCCTTCACCAGCGCGTCCTTGGTGACCGTGCCGGCGTACGCCTTGCCGTTGTCCGTGATCAGGGCGTTGACCAGGCGGGTGTGGAAGACGGTGCCCTTGCCGAACTTCCCGGACACCTTGTCGCCGAGCGAGCCGAGGAAGCCGCCGAACGCACCGCCCTTGTTGCCGCTGGGCAGGCCGCCCTTGGCGCCGGTGTCGAAGACGGCTATGGAGTTCCAGCCCTTGCCGAGGACCTTGTGGCCCCCCATGCCCGCCATGCCCTTGCCGAAGTCCTCGCCGGGCCTCGGCGCGTGCTGCCGTGCCCTGGACTCCTTCTTCTCCTCGGTGACCTTCGCGCCCTTGGGCGGGGTGAAGTCGAAGGTGCGGGCGGCCGGTTCGGCGAAGGAGACCTGGGTGAAGCCGACGTCGAGGACGGCCGCGCCGCCGCTCGCCGGGGTCAGCGTGAACTTCAGCGGCTGACCCGTCTTCGCGTCCACGGCGATACTGATCGCGCCGACCGTGCTGCCGGACTGCCTGGGCTTGATCAGCAGCTTGTAGGCGTCGCGGCCGGCGACCTGGGCGGTGCCGTCGACGGTGACGGACGTGGTGTCGTCCACCGACTTCAGGGCCTGGTCGGCGAAGTCCTTGGGCGTGGCCGGGGGCTCGGCCCGGTGCTCCTTGGCCGAGTCCGCCGAGGTGCCGTGGTAGACCTCGTTGCTCTTGCTGTCGTAGCCCCACACGTCCTTGCCGTTGTGGATGAGGCTGTACTCGGCGCCGCTCTCCAGCAGAGACAGCTTCTGCCGGTCGGGGCCGTCGAGGGCCACGCGCAGGGTGTGCGTGCCGGAGACCAGCTCGGTGAGCTTCGCCTTCGGGTCCGCGGTCGAGCCGGCGCCGTTGCCGCCCCGGGCCGCGCCGGACATCAGGCTGTTCTCCAGGCCACCGAAGTTCGGCAGGCCGAGGTCGGTGTCGATCTTCACCGTGCCGGACAGTTGCTGCACGTCCGACTTGGCTATCTTCTCGATGAGCTGCTGTGCGGTGATCTTCGGCAGGTCGGGGTCTCCGGAGGCGGCGAGCGCCGGGACGAGCCCGATCGTGGCCGCCGCCACCCCCACCACC
Source organism: Streptomyces sp. NPDC002671 (assembly GCF_053592475.1). NCBI lineage: Bacteria > Bacillati > Actinomycetota > Actinomycetes > Kitasatosporales > Streptomycetaceae > Streptomyces > Streptomyces sp. NPDC002671. The sequence continues at coordinate 129,902 of NZ_JBSFVU010000013.1, read as the reverse complement.
GCGACCGGGACGACGTACCGGGCGGCCTTGCGGCGTCCGGTACGCAGGTCCCCGTCCTGCGCGACGTCCGTTGCGTCGTCGGATTCGTACGGTGCCATGTGTGCCTTACCTCCGTCGTCGGCGGCGGCTGTCCTCACGCTGGTCCACCTGAGCCGCCATTCTCACCCGAATCGGTGAGGAGTGGTGATTTCCGTGGTTCCCATCTGACCAAATCGGCCGTGAGGAAGCGTCAGACCTCGGAGCCAACTCCGTGTACGCCTGCGGTATGACACGAAAGGGCGGCAGCTCCACCCGACCCGTAGGGGTCGTCCCGAAGCCGGGCTCAGCCGGCCCGGAACACCACCGCGTCGCACAGTTCCGTCAGCGCCGCCTTGGCGTCGCCCTCGGGCAGCGGGGCCAGCGCGGCGCGCGCCTCTTCGGCGTAGCGGACGGCGTCCCGGCGGGCCTGCTCCAGCGCGGGGTGTGCGCGCAGCGCGGCAAGCACCTCGGCGTGCCGGGCGCCGTCGCTGAGGTCGGAGTCCAGCAGCTCGCACAGCGCGAGGTCCTCGGGCAGCCCCAGCTTGGCCGCCCGCTCGCGCAGCCGGAGCACGGGCAGGGTCGGGATGCCCTCGCGCAGGTCGGTGCCGGGGGTCTTGCCGGACTCGTGCGAGTCGGAGGCGATGTCCAGGACGTCGTCCGAGAGCTGGAAGGCGACACCGAGCCGCTCGCCGTACTGGGTGAGGACGTCGACGACCGTCTCGTCGGCGCCGGACATCATCGCTCCGAACCGGCACGAAACCGCCACCAGCGCGCCCGTCTTGCCGCTGAGCACGTCCAGGTAGTGGTCGACCGGGTTACGGCCGTCCGAGGGACCCGCGGTCTCCAGGATCTGACCGGTGACCAGCCGTTCGAAGGCGAGGGCCTGCACCCGGACCGCCTCGGGGCCGAGGTCGGCGAGGATCTGGGAGGCGCGGGCGAAGAGGAAGTCGCCGGTGAGGACCGCGACGGAGTTGCCCCAGCGGGTGTTGACGCTGTCCACGCCGCGTCGCACGGCGGCCTCGTCCATGACGTCGTCGTGGTACAGCGTGGCGAGGTGGGTCAGCTCCACCACGACGGCGGACGGCACCACGTTCGGCGCGTACGGGTCACCGAAGCGCGCCGCGAGCATCACGAGCAGCGGCCGGAAACGCTTCCCGCCGGCCCGGACGAGGTGCTGCGCGGCCTCGGTGATGAACGGGACCTCGCTCTTGGTGGCTTCGAGCAAACCTTCCTCGACAGCCGCCAATCCGGCCTGGACATCGGCTTCGAGAGCCTGGTCCCGCACGCTCAGCCCGAACGGCCCGACGACGGTCACGAGGGGTCTCCTGTCTGCTGTGTCTCTGTTGGCGATTGCACGGTTTGTCGATAGGTCGCCGCTATCACTTCAAGTCAGCGTATCCGGTCCGCTTTCGATCACCGATAGCGCCCACCGCTCGAGACACTCATGCACATCCGTACGTCCTACCCCCACGACTCCCACCGGCGGACGGTACGAGGGGGTACGCGCACGTATGGCGGACCCTGACGGACGCGCCGGTCCCCGCGCCGCGTCGGCGAGTCGTGGCGAGAGCCGCGGCCGGCCGCTGAACCCTCCGAAATCACCTGTGACGCGGACCACTTTCCTGCCTCCAACGGGTGAAGCGAATCCCCCGAAACCCCCGAATCGCCCGAATCCCCTTAATACCTCATGCCCGATTTGCCATATTTCGCTCATTCGTGAGTTGGGTCACTCACACCCATTGGAACGCCCTGCCGGGAATAGCTGCCCCCACCCCTTCCCACCCCTTGTCGTAAAGGTGAGTTGAGCGTTGGCAACTGCAAAGGATCAAGTGCCACATTCGGAACAGATCAAGGTCAATTGGGTTGATCTACGAATCTGGTACTTGTTCCGGACATGTGCTCTCGCATACGTTCCGGGCCATCAGGCGGACGCCGAATCCTGCCGCCGCCTGAAAGACCCATCGACGAACTCATTTCGTACGGCAGGAGCGGGGGACCCAGGTAAGCCGCCGGCCCGGTCGACACATGTCGCACCGGAACGGCTAGGGGTGAAGTCGTGCCGTCTCGACGGCCCGGCCGGGCACTCCCCAGCCCGAACCCGACAGCTCACCTCGCAGGCGCCGGAGAGGACTTCCCCATGTCTGCTGCCGCTCAGCCCCGCCGCACCCGGAACAACCGCCTCGTCCGCGCGCTCGTCGCCGCCGGCACCGGCGCCGCCGTACTCGCGATCCCGCTCATCGGCGCCACGAGCGCCTCGGCCGCCGGCAGGACGACGACGACCGCCGCCACCACCCTCGCGGGGTACCCGAACAACCTTGACGGCTGGATCCGCGAGTCCCTCGCGATCATGGCTCAGAAGGGCATCCCGGGCAGCTACAACGGCATCTACCGCAACATCATCCGGGAGTCCTCGGGCAACCCCAACGCCATCAACCTCTGGGACTCCAACGCGGCCAAGGGCATCCCGTCCAAGGGCCTGCTCCAGGTCATCGACCCGACGTTCAACGCGTACCACGTGATCGGAACGTCGTTCAACATCTACGACCCGGTCGCGAACATCACCGCCGCCTGCAACTACGCCGCCGCGCGCTACGGTTCGATCGACAACGTCTTCAGCGCGTACTGACATACCCCCCGGTCAGTCGGTCGGGAACAGTCTTTCGAGGACGACGGCGATGCCGTCGTCCTCGTTCGACTTGGTGAGCTCGTCGGCGACCGCCTTGAGTTCGGGGTGCGCGTTGGCCATGGCGACGCCGCGGCCGGCCCAGGCGAACATCGGGATGTCGTTGGGCATGTCACCGAAGGCGAGGGCCTGTTCGGCGCCGATGCCCAGCAGGTCGGCGGCGAGCGCGAGCCCGGTCGCCTTGGTCACCCCGCCGGGCTGGAGTTCCACGGTGCCCGGCCCCGACATGGTGACCGTCGCCAGCGAGCCCACGACCGAGCGCGCGAGCGCCGCCAGCGCGTCGTCGGACAGGTCGGGATGGCGCAGCAGCACCTTGCTGATGGGCTCCGCCCACAGGTCGTCGCGGCGGCCGACCCGCACCGCGGGCAGGGTCGGATGGGGCATCCGGTACCCGGGCTCGATGAGCGTGAGCCCGTCCACGCCATCCTGGTCGACGGCCGCGTGGACCTGCCCGACCTCGGCCTCGATCTTGCCGAGCGCGGTCTCGGCCAGCTCCCGGTCGAGCCGCACCGACCACACCAGGCGGTCGGCTCCGGCGTCGTAGACCTGCGCGCCCTGCCCGCACACCGCGAGCCCCGTATATCCGAGGTCGTCCAGCAGGGGCCGCACCCTGGGGGCCGGGCGGCCCGTCACCACCAGGTGCCGGGCGCCGGCCCGCGCCACCCGCGCGAGCGCGGCGCGCGACCGATCGGAGACGGTGTCGTCGCCGCGCAGCAGCGTCCCGTCCAGGTCGGTGGCGATCAGTGAATACGCGGGGGAGGCGGCCATGATCAGAGAATACGGACCTCGCGCCCCGCCCGACTCCCCCTGTCACCCTGTGCACTTATGTACTTCCCAGCGCCAAGTGGGGCCATTCGCTTGCCTGATGGCCTCCTTCGTACGAGTGGAGCGGCCGAGCCGTGGGCCGCCCGCGGACCGGATCCATCCCGTCCGCCCCCAAAGGGAGCCAAGCGGGGATTGCCACCCCCGACAAGACTTATTCGGACATCCAGAACTCTTCAGTCATCACCCGCACAACCCTTCAGGCACTGCCCAAGACACCTGCCTCCGCCGTAACGTGTGGCGCGACCACATGGAACGCATCGCCGCGCAAGGCGCCGGATGAGAGTGAGGCAGTACCCCATGCCCCCCTTCGACGTCCCCGAGGGTGACCCCTTCGGTCCGCACAACCTTCCCTATGGCGTCTTCTCGCCCTCCGGCAGCACGGAGCGGAGGGTCGGCGTCCGGCTCGGGGACCACGTCCTCGACGCGGGCGCCGCGGCCACCGCCCTCGGCTCGCCGCACCAGGCGCTGCTCGCGAAGCCCACCCTCAACCCACTGCTGGCCGCCGGCCGCACGGCCTGGTCCGAGGTGCGGCGCGCGCTGACCGCCTGGGTGACGGAGCCCGCGCACCGCGAGACGGTCGAACCGCTGTTCCACCCGCTGTCCGAGGTCACCCTGCACCTGCCGTTCGAGGTGGCGGACTACGTCGACTTCTACGCCTCGGAGAACCACGCGCGGAACGTCGGCCAGATCTTCCGCCCGGACGCCGCGGACTCCCTCACCCCCAACTGGAAGCACCTGCCGATCGGTTACCACGGCCGCTCCGGCACGGTCGTCGTCTCCGGCACGGATGTCGTACGGCCCTCCGGGCAGCGCAAGGCGCCGGCCGACCCCGCCCCCGTCTTCGGCCCGTCGGTCCGGCTGGACATCGAGGCCGAGGTCGGCTTCGTCGTGGGCACGCCGTCCGAGCTGGGCACGCCGGTCGCGCTGGGCGACTTCAGGAAGCACGTCTTCGGGCTGTGCCTGCTGAACGACTGGTCCGCGCGCGACATCCAGGCCTGGGAGTACGTGCCCCTCGGCCCCTTCCTCGGCAAGTCCTTCGCCACCTCGGTGTCCGCGTGGATCACCCCGCTGGCGGCGCTGGAGCACGCGCGCGTGGCGCCGCCGGAGCGCACGCACCCGCTGCTGCCCTACCTGGACGACACGGCCGAGGGCGGGCAGCCGGACGGCTACGACCTGCGGATCTCCGTGGCGATCAACGGCCATGTGGTCGCCGAGCCGCCGTTCTCCACCATGTACTGGACCGCCGCCCAGCAGCTCGCCCACATGACGGTGAACGGGGCCTCGCTGCGCACCGGCGACCTGTACGGCTCGGGCACGGTCAGCGGCCCGGAGCAGCACCAGCGCGGCTCCCTGCTGGAGCTGACCTGGAACGGCCGCGACGCCCTCGAACTCCCGGACAGCAAGCGCACGTTCCTGGAGGACGGCGACGTGGTCACCATGTCGGCGTGGGCGCCGGGGCCGGACGGGAACCGGGTGGGCCTGGGCGAGGTCAGCGGGCGGATCGTGTCGGGCTGACCTCCGGGAGCCGAGGGCGCAGTTGAGAGACAGGAGTCACCGGCGGGGTGAGCGTCACCCCGCCGGTCCCCGGACTCGGCACGCGAAGGAGGCGGACTCGAAGGAGGGCGGGCGGATCCCCGTCGGGGACTGCCTCTTGGCGCCCCTCGCCGTCATACTGGCGGGACACGCACCACCCCTCTCCCGCACACACTCCGACCCCGACCAGGACGGTGCCCCGGTATGACCGTCTGCCTGCTCCTGCTGAGCGTCGTCGCCCTGACGGCCGCCGTACCGGCGCCGCGTGCCCTGACCCGGGCCAGCTGGCCCGAGCGGGAACCCGTGGTCGCGCTGTGGGTGTGGCAGTGCCTGGTCGCCACGGTCCTGATGTGCTGCCTGGCCGCGCTGATCCTCGGTGCGGCGGCCGTCTTCCACACCGTCCGCGACCGCGTGTTCGCCCCGGCACCGCCCGCCGTCACCGCCGCGTACGACCTCTCGTCCGCGCCGGTGTGGGCGGTCACCCTCACGGTGCTGCTGGCCTGCGGGGCCGCCTGGACGACGGCGATGCTGGCCCGGGAACTCGCCGAGGCCCGCCGGCGCCTCGGCCAGACCCGCGCGCAACTGCGCGAACGCGCCCCGGAACTCCCGGCCGGGCTACCGGCCGCGCGGGGCCCGATGCTGGTGCTGGAGGACGAGTACCCGGACGCCTGGTGGATGCCCGGGCATCCGCCCCAGCTGGTCGTCACCACCGGGGCGCTGCAGCGCCTGACCGACCACCAGCTGGACGCGGTCCTCACTCACGAGCGGGGTCACGCCCGTGCCCACCACGACTGGCTGCTGCACCTGTCCACGGCACTCGCCACGGGCTTCCCGCGCGTGCCGCTGTTCGCCCACTTCTGCGACCAGACCCACCGCCTGGTCGAACTCGCCGCCGACGACACCGCGTCCCGCCGCTGCGGCCACCTCACCACGGCCCTCGCGCTGATCGAGCTGAACCAGCACCGGGGCGTCCTCTCCTGCGCCTCCAGCCGCCGCCTGCTGGGCGAGCGCGTGGACCGCCTCCTGGAGCCCCCGCCGCGGCTGCTGCGACGGCAGCGGGCGCTGACGACGACGGTGGCCGCGCTGGTGCCGTTGCTGCCGCTGCTGATCACGTTCGCCCCGGGACTGTCGGCGCTGTCCTGAGCCCCCTGGGGGCTGCCGCCCCCAGACCCGCCCCCACCCCCGCAGGCGCCCGAGTGGCAGCTCGCTATATCCAGTCGTCCGGCTCCGGCTCCTCGCCCCACTCCGGCCAGTCGTCCTCCGGGGACTCACCGGGCGCTGGCACGGTGGCGGCGGCCGTGCCGGAGCCGTCCAGGGAGGACAGCACCCCCAGTACCCCCTCCCCGTACGTCGCCAGCTTCTTCTCGCCCACGCCGCCGACCGTGCCCAGCTCCCGCACCGAGGCGGGACGGCGGGTGACGATCTCCCGCAACGTGGCGTCGTGGAAGATGACGTACGCCGGGACGCCCTGCTCCCGGGCCTGCTCGGCGCGCCAGGCCCGCAGGGCCTCGAAGGCGGGGAGCAGCTCGTCGGGCAGCTCGGCCGCGGCGGCCTTGGCCTTGCCTCCGCCCCGGGCGGAGCCCGCGCCCGAACCCGACCGGGAGGCGGCCGGCTTCTTCGGCTCCTTGCGCAGCGGGACCTCGCGCTCGCTCCGCAGCACCGAACCGCTCGTCTCGGTGAGCACCAGCGTGCCGTACTCGCCCTCGACCGCGAGCAGCCCCTGGGCCAGCAGCTGGCGGACGACGCCCCGCCACTCGCCCTCGGCGAGGTCCTGGCCGATGCCGAAGACGGACAGCTGGTCGTGGTCGAACTGGATCACCTTGCCGGTGCGCTTGCCGAGCAGGATGTCCACGATCTGCAGGGCGCCGAACTTCTGCCCGCGCTCCCGCTGCAGCCGCACCACCGTCGAGAGCACCTTCTGCGCGGCGACCGTGCCGTCCCAGGTCTCCGGCGGGGTGAGGCAGGTGTCGCAGTTGCCGCAGCCCGCCGGGGCGGGTTCCTGGCCGAAGTAGGCGAGCAGCTGTCCGCGGCGGCACCGGGCCGTCTCGCACAGCGCGAGCATCGAGTCGAGGTGGGCCGCGGCCCGGCGGCGGAAGGCCTCGTCGCCGTCGCCGGACTGGATCAGCTTGCGCTGCTGTATGACGTCGTTCAGGCCGTACGCCATCCACGCATTGGACGGCAGACCGTCGCGGCCCGCGCGGCCGGTCTCCTGGTAGTAGCCCTCGATCGACTTGGGCAGGTCCACGTGGGCGACGAAGCGCACGTCCGGCTTGTCGATGCCCATGCCGAAGGCGATGGTCGCCACCACGACCAGGCCGTCCTCGCGCAGGAACCGGGACTGGTGCGCCGCGCGCGTGCCCGCGTCCAGACCCGCGTGGTACGGCACCGCCTCGATGCCGTTGGCGGTGAGGAACTCCGCCGTCCGCTCCACCGAGTTGCGCGAGAGGCAGTACACGATGCCGGCGTCGCCCGCGTGCTCCTCCCGGAGGAAGGCGAGGAGCTGCTTCCTGGGGTCGGCCTTGGGCACGATCCGGTACTGGATGTTGGGCCGGTCGAAGCTGGCCACGAAGTGGCGGGCCGCCGGCAGGTGCAGCCGCTCGGTGATCTCCTGGTGGGTCGCGTGGGTGGCCGTCGCGGTGAGGGCGATCCGCGGGACGTCCGGCCAGCGCTCGCCGAGGAGGGACAGGGCCAGATAGTCGGGGCGGAAGTCGTGGCCCCACTGGGACACGCAGTGCGCCTCGTCGATCGCGAAGACGGAGATCTTGCCGCGGGAGAGCAGGTCGAGCGTGGCGTCCAGCCGCAGCCGCTCCGGGGCCAGATAGAGCAGGTCCAGCTCGCCCGCGAGGAACTCGGCCTCGACCACGCGCCGCTCGTCGAAGTCCTGCGTGGAGTTGATGAAGCCGGCCCGCACGCCGAGGGCGCGCAGGGCGTCCACCTGGTCCTGCATGAGCGCGATCAGCGGCGAGACCACCACGCCCGTACCGGGTCTGACCAGGGCCGGGATCTGGTAGCAGAGCGACTTGCCGCCACCGGTCGGCATGAGGACGAGGGCGTCGCCGCCCGCCACCACATGCTCGATGATCGCTTCCTGCTCGCCGCGGAAGGCCTCGTACCCGAACACCCGGTGCAGCGTGGCCAGCGCCTCGCTCCCGGCCGCGCCCGGCACCTCGGTCACGCCCTGCATCTCCCTGATCCCGCCTGTCCCGTCCATCGTCCTGTCCCCCGTCGGTCCCCCGTGTGCCGTCCGTCGACCACTGCATCCACGATAGGGGCCCGGACCGACAGCCTCGGAGTTATCCACAGGCTCGGCCCACTGTCCGAACGGCACGGCGGCCCGGCTCCCCCGAGGGATGCCGGGCCGCCGCCCGCACGGCAGGCGCCGCGTCAGCGCACGAACACACCCGCCTGGCTCGCCAGGTCCAGGAAGTACTGCGGCGCCACACCGAGCACCAGCGTGACCGCCACACCGATGCCGATCACTGCCGAGGTCAGCGGCGAGGGCACCGCCACGGTCGGGCCCTCCGGCTTCGGCTCGCTGAAGAACATAAGCACGATCACGCGGATGTAGAAGAACGCGGCGATCGCCGAGGAGATCACACCGATCACCACCAGCGGGGCCGCGCCGCCGTCCGCCGCCGCCTTGAACACGGCGAACTTCCCGGCGAAGCCGGAGGTCAGCGGGATACCGGCAAAGGCCAGCAGGAACACCGCGAACACGGCCGCCACCAGCGGGGAGCGGCGGCCGAGGCCGGCCCACTTCGACAGGTGGGTGGCCTCGCCGCCCGCGTCGCGCACCAGCGTGACCACGGCGAACGCGCCGATCGTCACGAACGAGTACCCGGCCAGGTAGAAGAGGACCGACGACACGCCGTCCTTCGAGGTCGCGATGACACCCGCGAGGATGAATCCGGCGTGCGCGATGGACGAGTACGCCAGCAGCCGCTTGATGTCGGTCTGTGTGATCGCGACGATCGCGCCGCCCAGCATGGTGACGATCGCCACCGCCCACATGACCGGCCGCCAGTCCCAGCGCATGCCGGGCAGGACGACGTAGAGCAGGCGGAGCAGCGCGCCGAACGCCGCCACCTTCGTCGCCGAGGCCATGAAGCCGGTCACCGGGGTCGGCGCGCCCTGGTAGACGTCGGGCGTCCACATGTGGAACGGCACCGCGCCCACCTTGAACAGCAGGCCCATCACGATCATCGCGCCGCCGATCAGCAGCAGCGCGTCGTTGCCCATGGTGTTGGCCAGGGCCGGGTCCACGTTGGTGACCGTGCCGTCGACGACCTGCGCGATACGGCCGTACGACACCGAGCCGGCGTAGCCGTACAGCAGCGCGATGCCGAACAGCGTGAACGCCGAGGCGAACGCGCCGAGCAGGAAGTACTTGACCGCGGCCTCCTGCGACATCAGCCGCTTGCGGCGGGCCAGCGCGCACAGCAGGTACAGCGGCAGGGAGAAGACCTCCAGGGCCACGAACAGCGTCAGCAGGTCGTTGGCCGAGGGGAACACCAGCATGCCGGCGACCGCGAAGAGCAGCAGCGGGAACACCTCGGTGGTGGTGAAACCGGCCTTGACCGCCGCCTTCTCGCTGTCGCTGCCCGGCACGGAGGCGGCCTGCGCGGTGAAGGAGTCGACCCGGTTGCCGTGCGCCGCCGGGTCCAGGCGCCGCTCGGCGAAGGTGAACAGGCCGACCAGACCGGCCAGCAGGATCGTGCCCTGCAGGAACAGGGCCGGTCCGTCGACGGCGATCGCCCCCATGGCCGCGATGTGCGCCTTCGTGGTGCCGTACCCGTCGGTCGCGAGCGCGAGGACCGCGGCGAACGCGGCACAGAGCGCGACGACGGACACGAATACCTGCGCGTAGTACCGGGCCTTCCGCGGGACGAACGCCTCGATGAGGACCCCGACCAGCGCGGCGCCGAGGACGATCAAGGTCGGCGACAATTGTCCGTACTCGATTTTCGGCGCGTCGATCTTCGAGATCGGGCCGGCCGCGGCTGCCGCGGTTGTCCACAGGCTGTGGACGGCTACTGCGCTCACTTGGCCGCCTCCACCTCGGGCTTGGGGTCCTTCTTGTGTACGTCGGACATGGTCTGCTTGACCGCCGGGTTGACGATGTCCGTGACGGGCTTCGGGTAGACCCCGAGGAAGATCAGCAGCACGATCAGCGGGGCGACCACCACCAGTTCCCGCACCCTGAGGTCGGGCATCGACGAGACCTCGGGCTTGACCGGGCCCGTCATCGTCCGCTGGTACAGGACGAGGGTGTAGAGCGCGGCCAGGACGATGCCGAAGGTGGCGATGATCCCGATCACCGGGTAGCGCGTGAACGTGCCGACCAGGACCAGGAACTCGCTCACGAACGGGGCGAGTCCGGGCAGCGACAGGGTGGCGAGGCCGCCGATCAGGAAGGTGCCGGCGAGCACCGGGGCGACCTTCTGCACGCCCCCGTAGTCGGCGATGAGCCGCGAGCCGCGCCGGGAGATCAGGAAGCCGGCGACCAGCATCAGCGCGGCCGTGGAGATGCCGTGGTTGACCATGTAGAGCGTGGCGCCGGACTGGCCCTGGCTGGTCATCGCGAAGATGCCCATGATGATGAAGCCGAAGTGCGAGATCGACGCGTAGGCCACCAGCCGCTTGATGTCCCGCTGGCCGACGGCGAGCAGGGCGCCGTAGACGATGCTGATCAGCGCCAGGACGAGGATGACGGGCGTCGCCCACTTCGACGCCTCCGGGAACAGCTGGAGGCAGAAGCGGAGCATCGCGAACGTGCCCACCTTGTCGACCACAGCGGTGATCAGGACAGCGACCGGGGCGGTGGACTCCTGCATCGCGTTGGGCAGCCAGGTGTGCAGCGGCCACAGCGGCGCCTTCACCGCGAAGGCGAAGAAGAAGCCGAGGAAGAGCCAGCGTTCGGTGCTCGTCGCCATGTGCAGCGAGCCGTTCGCGCGGGCCTGCGCGATCTCCTGGAGGCTGAAGCTGTCGGCCACCACGTAGAGGCCGATCACCGCGGCCAGCATGATCAGGCCGCCGACCAGGTTGTAGAGCAGGAACTTCACCGCCGCGTACGTCCGTTGCGTGGACGCAGCCGCCTCGCCGTGCTCGTGGGCACGGTCCCCGAAGCCGCCGATGAGGAAGTACATCGGGATGAGCATGGCTTCGAAGAAGATGTAGAAGACGAAGACGTCGGTGGCCTCGAAGGAGATGAGCACCATCGCCTCGACGGCCAGGATCAGGGCGAAGAAGCCCTGGGTGGGCCGCCATCGCTTGCTCCCGGTCTCCAGCGGGTCGGCGTCGTGCCAGCCCGCGAGGATGATGAACGGGATCAGCACGGCGGTCAGTGCGACGAGCGCCACCGCGATGCCGTCCACGCCCAGCTCGTAGCGGACCCCGAAGTCCTTGATCCAGGCGTGGGATTCGGTGAGCTGGTAGCGGGCGCCGTCCGGGTCGAAACGGACCAGGACGGTGACCGCCAGGGCGAGCGTGGCGAGCGAGACCAGCAGCGCCAGCCACTTGGCCGCGGTGCGCTGCGCGGCCGGCACGGCCGCCGTGGCGACGGCCCCGAGGGCCGGGAGCGCCGCGGTCGCTGTCAGCAGAGGAAAGGACATCGGTATCAGACCGCCCTCATCAGCAGGGTCGCGGCGACCAGGAGGGCCACGCCGCCGAACATCGAGACCGCGTAGGAGCGGGCGAAGCCGTTCTGGACCCGGCGCAGCCGCCCGGACAGGCCGCCGAAGCCGGCCGCCGTGCCGTTGACGACACCGTCGACCAAGGTGTGGTCGAGGTAGACCAGAGAGCGCGTCAGGTGCTCACCGCCGCGTACCAGGACGACGTGGTTGAAGTCGTCCTGGAGCAGGTCGCGCCGGGCGGCGCGGGTGAGCAGGGAGCCGCGCGGGGCGACCACCGGGACGGGCCGGCGGCCGTACTGCGCCCAGGCGATGCCGACGCCGACGAGCAGGCAGACCATGGTCGCGCCGGTGACGACGCCGGCGCTGATCGGCGAGTCGCCCTCGCTGTGGCCGGTGACCGGCTCCAGCCAGTGCACGAAGCGGTCTCCGATGCTGAAGAACGCGCCTCCGAAGACCGAGCCGACGGCCAGCACGATCATCGGGATCGTCATGACCCTGGGCGACTCGTGCGGGTGCGGTTCGTTGCCGTGCTCGTCGGGCTGCCAGCGCGCCTCTCCGAAGAACGTCATCAGCATCACGCGCGTCATGTAGAAGGCGGTGATGGCCGCGCCCAGCAGGGCTGCGCCGCCGAGGATCCAGCCCTCGGTGCCGCCCCTGGCGAAGGCCGCCTCGATGATCTTGTCCTTGGAGAAGAAGCCGGACAGACCCGGGAAACCGATGATGGCGAGGTAGCCGAGGCCGAAGGTGATGAAGGTGACCGGCATGTACTTCCTGAGGCCGCCGTACCTGCGCATGTCGACCTCGTCGTTCATGCCGTGCATGACCGAACCGGCGCCGAGGAACAGCCCGGCCTTGAAGAAGCCGTGCGTCACGAGGTGCATGATCGCGAAGACGTAGCCGATGGGGCCGAGGCCGGCCGCCAGGATCATGTAGCCGATCTGCGACATGGTCGAGCCGGCCAGCGCCTTCTTGATGTCGTCCTTCGCGCAACCGACGATCGCACCGAAGAGGAGCGTGACCGCGCCCACCACGGTGACGGCCAGCCGGGCGTCGGGGGCCGCGTTGAAGATGGCCCCGGAGCGGACGATCAGGTAGACGCCCGCGGTCACCATCGTCGCGGCGTGGATCAGGGCCGAGACCGGGGTCGGGCCCTCCATGGCGTCCCCGAGCCAGGACTGGAGCGGCACCTGGGCCGACTTGCCGCACGCGGCGAGCAGCAGCATCAGGCCGATCGCGGTGAGCTTGCCCTCGGAGGTGTCACCGGTGTGGCTGAGGACCGGGCCGAAGGCGAAGGTGCCGAAGGTGCTGAACATCAGCATGATCGCGATCGACAGGCCCATGTCGCCGACGCGGTTGACCAGGAAGGCCTTCTTGGCGGCCGTGGCGGCGCTGGGCTTGTGCTGCCAGAAGCCGATCAGCAGGTACGAGGCGAGGCCGACGCCCTCCCAGCCGACGTACAGCAGCAGGTAGTTGTCGGCGAGGACGAGCAGCAGCATCGCCGCGAGGAACAGGTTCAGGTAGCCGAAGAAGCGGCGGCGCCGCTCGTCGTGCTCCATGTACCCGACCGAGTAGAGGTGGATCAGCGAGCCGACGCCGGTGATCAGCAGAACGAACGTCATCGACAGCTGGTCCAGGCGGAAGGTGACGTCCGCCTGGAAGCCGGCCACCGGGACCCAGCTGAACAGGTGCTGCATCAGGGTCCGGTGGTCCGCGTCCTTGCCGAGCAGGTCGGCGAAGAGGATCACGCCGAACACGAAGGACGTGGCCGACAGGAGCGTGCCGATCCACTGGCCGACGGCATCGAGGCGCCGGCCGCCGACCAGGAGGACGGCCGCTCCGAGCAGGGGCGCCGCGATGAGCAGCGCGATCAGGTTCTCCACGATTCTTCCGACCCCTTACAGCTTCATCAGGCTGGCGTCGTCGACCGAGGCCGAGTGGCGGGTACGGAACAGCGACACGATGATCGCGAGGCCCACCACGACCTCCGCGGCGGCGACGACCATCGTGAAGAAGGCGATGATCTGGCCGTCGAGGTTGCCGTGCATCCGGGAGAAGGTGACGAACGCGAGGTTGCAGGCGTTCAGCATCAGCTCGATGCACATGAACACGACGATCGCGTTGCGCCTGATCAGCACCCCGGTCGCGCCGATGGTGAACAACAGGGCGGCGAGATAGAGGTAATTGACGGGGTTCACTTCGACGCCTCCTCGGGCCGCTTGAACGTCGCCGGCTCGCTCGCGGTCCGCTCCAGGCGCTCCTCGGCGCGCTGTTCCAGAGCCCGCAGGTCGTTGAGGGCCTCCGTCGACACGTCACGGATCTGGCCGCGCTCGCGCAGCGTCTTGTTGACGGTCAGCTCGGACGGGGTGCCGTCGGGGAGCAGGCCCGCGATGTCCACCGCGTTGTGCCGGGCGTAGACGCCGGGGGCGGGCAGCGGCGGCAGGTGCCTGCCCTCGCGGACGCGCTGCTCGGACAGCTCGCGCTGGGTCTTCGCGCGCTCGGTGCGCTCGCGGTGGGTGAGCACCATGGCGCCGACGGCGGCCGTGATCAGCAGGGCGCCGGTGATTTCGAAGGCGAAGACGTACTTGGTGAAGATGAGGGACGCGAGGCCCTCCACGTTGCCGTTCGCGTTCGCCTGGCCGGTGCCGTCGAACTCCTTCAGGGAGGCGTTGCCGATACCGGCGAACAGCAGGACGCCGAAGCCGACCCCGCACGCGAGAGCCAGCCAGCGCTGGCCCTTGATGGTCTCCTTCAGCGAGTCCGCGGCCGTCACGCCGACGAGCATCACCACGAAGAGGAACAGCATCATGATCGCGCCGGTGTAGACGACGATCTGCACGATCCCCAGGAAGTACGCGCCGTTGGCGAGGTAGAACACCGCCAGGACGATCATGGTCCCGGCGAGGCAGAGCGCGCTGTGCACAGCCTTCCTCATGAAGACGGTGCACAGGGCGCCGAGCACCGCGACCGTGCCGAGCACCCAGAACTGGAAGGCCTCGCCGGTGGAGGTGGTGTAGGCGGCGAGCTGGTTCATGCCTCCACCTCCTGGTCCTCGGGCCGCTCTCCCTTGGACACGGCGACCTGGCGGACCGTGCCGGGCGCGGCCTGCACCACCAGCCCCCGGTAGTAGTCCTGTTCGTCGGTCCCCGGGAAGATCGCGTGGGGCGTGTCGACCATGCCCTCTTCGAGGCCGGCGAGCAGCTGCTCCTTGGTGTAGATGAGGTTCGCGCGGCTGGAGTCGGCCAGTTCGAACTCGTTGGTCATCGTCAGCGCGCGCGTGGGGCACGCCTCGATGCACAGCCCGCACAGGATGCAGCGGGCGTAGTTGATCTGATAGACGCGGCCGTACCGTTCACCGGGCGAGTAGCGCTCCTCGTCGGTGTTGTCTGCGCCCTCCACGTAGATGGCGTCGGCGGGGCAGGCCCAGGCGCACAGCTCACAGCCGACGCACTTCTCCAGGCCGTCCGGATGGCGGTTGAGCTGGTGCCGTCCGTGGAACCGCGGAGCCGTGGTCTTCTGCTGCTCCGGGTACTGCTCGGTCAGCCGCTTCTTGAACATGGCCTTGAAGGTCACGCCGAAGCCGGCCACGGGGTTCTGGAAACCCGGCGTGGTGTCCTTGGGCTCCTCAGCCATCGGACGCCTCCTTTCCATCCGAAGATCCGTCACTGACAGTGTCCGACCCGCCACTGACAATCAGCTCGCGCTCCTGGCGGGGGCGGCGCCTGGGCACCGGCGGCTGCTCCTGCCCGGGCAGCGGCGGCACGGGGAATCCGCCCGCCATCGGGTCGAACGCGGCGGGCTGCTCGGCCGGCTTCGCCTTCTCGCGGAACATGTCGGCGACGAGGGAGACCAGCAGCAGGGCGAGGACACCGCCGCCGACGTAGAGGGCGATGTCGGCGAAGTCGTAGTTCTCGTTGCGCAGGGCCCGTACGGTCGCGACGAGCATCAGCCAGGTCACGGAGACCGGGATGAGGACCTTCCAGCCGAGCTTCATCAGCTGGTCGTAGCGGACACGAGGGAGCGTGCCGCGCAGCCAGATGAAGAAGAACAGCAGCAGCTGCACCTTGATGACGAACCAGAGCAGCGGCCACCAGCCGTGGTTCGCGCCCTCCCAGAAGCCGCTGATCGGCCACGGGGCGCGCCAGCCGCCGAGGAACAGGGTGGTCGAGACGGCCGAGACCGTCACCATGTTCACGTACTCGGCGAGCATGAACAGCGCGAACTTGATGGAGGAGTACTCGGTGTTGAAGCCGCCGACCAGGTCGCCCTCGGACTCCGGCATGTCGAAGGGGGCGCGGTTGGTCTCGCCGACCATCGTGACGATGTAGAGGATGAACGAGACCGGCAGCAGCAGGATGTACCAGCGGTCGTGCTGCTGTTCGACGATCGTGGACGTCGACATCGACCCCGAGTAGAGGAACACGGAGGCGAACGCGGCGCCCATGGCGATCTCGTACGAGATCATCTGCGCGCAGGACCGCAGGCCGCCCAGCAGCGGGTACGTCGATCCGGAACTCCAGCCCGCCAGCACGATGCCGTAGATGCCCACGGAGGCGACCGCGAGGATGTAGAGCATCGCGATCGGCAGGTCGGTGAGCTGCATCGTGGTGCGGTGGCCGAAGATCGAGATCTCGTTGTCGGCCGGGCCGAAGGGGATCACCGCGATCGCCATGAAGGCCGGGATGGCCGCGACGATCGGCGCGAGGATGTAGACCACCTTGTCCGCGCGCTTGACGATGATGTCTTCCTTGAGCATCAGCTTCACGCCGTCGGCGAGCGACTGGAGCATGCCCCAGGGGCCGTGCCGGTTGGGGCCGATGCGCAGCTGCATCCAGGCGACGACCTTGCGCTCCCAGACGATGGAGAACAGCACGGTCACCATCAGGAAGGCGAAGCAGAAGACGGCCTTGATGACGACCAGCCACCAGGGGTCGCGGCCGAACATCGAGAGGTCTTCAGCGGCGAGGTACGGGCTCATGCCTCCACCTCCTTGGGGGCCTCTTCGGCGACTGCCGCCGAGCCGATACGGACGAGGGAACCGGGCTGTGCCCCGGTGTCGGAGGCGACGCCCCGGCCGAGGGAGTTCAGCGGGAGCCACACCACCCGGTCGGGCATCTCGGTGATCTGGAGCGGGAGTTCGACCGTGCCGGCGGATCCGGTGACGGCGAGGAGGCCGCCGTCCTCGACACCGGCCTCGGCGGCCGTCGCGGACGACACGCGCGCGCGTGCGGCGTGCCGGGTTCCGGCGAGCGCCTCGTCGCCCTCCTGGAGGAGGCCCTGGTCGAGCAGCAGCCGGTGCCCGGCGAGCACGGCCTCGCCGGCGGCCGGCCGCGGCAGCACGCCCGCGGACTCCATGGGCCCGGTGGCCTGCGGCCCGTCCCAGGAGCCGAGCCGGTCGATCTCCGCGCGCGTGGTGCGCAGATCCGGCAGGCCCAGGTGGACGTCCATGGCGTCGGCCAGCATCTGCAGCACGCGCCCGTCGGTCGGGGCGAGGCGGCGGGTCATCTGCTCGGGCTTGAGGGCGGCCTCGAAGAAGCGCACCCTGCCTTCCCAGTTGAGGAAGGTGCCCGCCTTCTCGGCGACCGCGGCCACCGGCAGAACGACGTCCGCGTGCTCGGTGACCTCGCTGGGCCGCAGCTCCAGCGACACCAGGAAGCCGACGCTCTCGAGGGCCTCACGCGCGCGTGCCGGGTCGGGCAGGTCGGCGACCTCCACGCCCGCGACCACGAGGGCGGACAGCTCTCCGGTGGCCGCGGCCTCGACGATGTGGTGGGTGTCGCGGCCATAGCGCAGCGGCAGTTCGGCGAGCCCCCAGACGGCGGCGACCTCCTCCCGCGCGCGCGGGTCGGTGGCCGGACGGCCGCCCGGCAGCAGCGAGGGCAGCGCGCCCGTCTCGATCGCGCCGCGCTCTCCGGCGCGCCGCGGGATCCACACCAGCCGGGCGCCGGTCGCGGTGGCCGCGCGGACGGCGGCGGTGAGGCCGCCGGCGACCGTGGCGAGCCGCTCGCCCACGACGATCACCGCGCCCTCGGTGCGCAGCGCCTCGGCGGCCTTGGTGCCCGGCTCCTCCAGGCCGACGCCGCTCGCGAGGGCGTCCAGCCACTCGGTCTCGGTGCCGGGGGCGGTCGGCAGCAGCGTGCCGCCCGCCTTCTCAAGGCCCCGCGTGGCGTGCGTGGCCAGCGCGAACACCCGCTGCTTGTGCCCCCGCCAGGCCTTGCGCAGGCGCAGGAAGACGCCGGGCGCCTCCTCCTCCGACTCGAAGCCGACGAGCAGGACGGCGGGCGCCTTCTCCAGGGAGGTGTACGTGACGCCCGTACCGTCGAGGTCACGGCCGCGGCCCGCCACCCTGGACGCCAGGAAGTCGGCCTCCTCGCCGCTGTGCACGCGCGCGCGGAAGTCGATGTCGTTGGTGTCGAGGGCCACGCGCGCGAACTTGCTGTAGGCGTAGGCGTCCTCGACGGTCAGCCGGCCGCCGATGAGGACACCGGCCCGGGAGCGGGCGGCGGCCAGTCCGCGCGCCGCCGCCTGAAGCGCCTCCGGCCAGGAGGCGGGCTCCAGGACGCCCTCGGCGTTGCGGACCAGCGGGGTGTCGAGGCGGTCCTTGAGCTGCGCGTAGCGGAACGCGAAGCGTCCCTTGTCGCAGATCCACTCCTCGTTGACCTCGGGGTCGTTGGCGGCGAGCCGCCGCATGACCTTGCCGCGCCGGTGGTCGGTGCGGGTGGCGCAGCCGCCGGAGCAGTGCTCGCACACGGAGGGCGAGGAGACGAGGTCGAAGGGACGGGAACGGAAACGATAGGCCGCCGAGGTCAGGGCACCGACCGGGCAGATCTGGATGGTGTTGCCGGAGAAGTACGACTCGAACGGGTCGCCCTCACCGGTACCGACCTGCTGCAGCGCGCCCCGCTCCAGCAGCTCGATCATCGGGTCGCCCGCGATCTCGTTGGAGAAGCGGGTGCAGCGGGCGCACAGCACGCACCGCTCCCGGTCGAGCAGCACCTGCGTGGAGATCGCCACGGGCTTCTCGTACGTCCGCTTCCTGCCCTCGAAGCGGGACTCGGCGCTGCCGTGCGACATCGACTGGTTCTGCAGCGGGCACTCGCCGCCCTTGTCACAGACCGGGCAGTCCAGCGGGTGGTTGATGAGCAGCAGCTCCATCACCCCGCGCTGGGCCTTCTCGGCGACCGGCGAGGTGAGCTGGGTCTTGACGACCATGCCGTCGGTGCAGGTGATGGTGCACGACGCCATGGGCTTGCGCTGGCCCTCGACCTCGACGATGCACTGGCGGCAGGCGCCGGCCGGGGACAGCAGGGGGTGGTCGCAGAAGCGCGGGATCTCGATGCCGAGCTGCTCGGCGGCCCGGATGACCAGGGTGCCCTTGGGCACACTGATCCCGATGCCGTCGATCGTCAGCGTGACGAGGTCCTCCGGCGGGACCGCCGGCTCTCCCCCTCCGGCGGGAGCGTTCGTGGTCACGGTCATGCGTTCACCTCCGGGCGGTCCGCCCAGGCCGTCGACTTGGCCGGGTCGAAGGGACAGCCCCGGCCCGTGATGTGCTGTTCGTACTCCTCGCGGAAGTACTTGAGCGAGGAGAAGATCGGGGACGCGGCGCCGTCGCCGAGGGCGCAGAACGACTTGCCGTTGATGTTGTCGGCGATGTCGTTCAGCTTGTCGAGGTCGGACATCACGCCCTTGCCGGCCTCGATGTCCCGCAGCAACTGCACCAGCCAGTACGTCCCTTCGCGGCAGGGCGTGCACTTGCCGCAGGACTCGTGGGCGTAGAACTCGGTCCAGCGGGTCACCGCCCGCACCACGCAGGTCGTCTCGTCGAAGCACTGCAGGGCCTTGGTGCCGAGCATCGAACCCGCGGCGCCCACTCCCTCGTAGTCGAGGGGCACGTCGAGGTGCTCGTCGGTGAACATCGGGGTCGAGGAGCCGCCCGGCGTCCAGAACTTGAGGCGGTGGCCGGGCCGCATGCCGCCGCTCATGTCGAGGAGCTGGCGCAGCGTGATGCCGAGCGGGGCCTCGTACTGGCCGGGGCTCGCGACGTGGCCGCTGAGCGAGTAGAGCGTGAAGCCGGGCGACTTCTCGCTGCCCATCGACCTGAACCATTCTTTCCCGTTTTGGAGGATCGCGGGAACCGACGCGATCGACTCGACGTTGTTCACAACAGTCGGGCAGGCGTAGAGCCCTTCGACAGCAGGGAAAGGAGGACGAAGCCGCGGTTGACCACGGCGGCCTTCGAGCGAGTCGAGCAGCGCGGTCTCCTCACCGCAGATGTACGCGCCGGCGCCGGCGTGCACGGTGAGGTGGAGGTCGAGTCCGCTGCCCAGGATGTTCTCGCCGAGGTAGCCCGCCGCGTAGGCCTCGCGCACGGCCTCGTGCAACCGCCGCAGAACGGGGACGACTTCACCACGCAGATAGATGAAGGCATGAGACGACCTGATGGCGTAACACGCGATGACGATGCCCTCGATGAGGCTGTGCGGGTTCGCGAAGAGGAGCGGGATGTCCTTGCAGGTCCCGGGCTCCGATTCGTCGGCGTTGACAACTAGATAGTGCGGTTTCCCATCACCCTGCGGAATGAACTGCCACTTCATCCCGGTCGGGAATCCCGCGCCGCCGCGCCCGCGCAGTCCGGACTCCTTGACGTACGCGATCACGTCGTCCGGTGACATGGCGAGCGCCTTGCGGAGCCCCTCGTACCCCTCGTGCCTCCGGTAGACGTCCAGAGTCCAGGACCGGTCCTCGTCCCAGAAGGCCGACAGCACGGGTGCGAGCAGCTTCTCGGGGCTGGTGTCCTTGACTTCGGGTACCACGGTCATCACTCCCCCTCCTCCTCGGCCTGGCCGGCGTGCGGCGCGTCCTGGGGTTCCTGGGCACGCGGGTGGACCACGCGCGCGGGTGCGGCCTCTCCTCTGGCCAGGCGGAGGCCCACCAGCGAGGCGGGGCCCGCGCTGCCGCTCTCCTCGACGGCTCCTGGCCGCTCGTCGGGGAAGCCCGCCAGGATCCGGGCGGTCTCCTTGAAGGTGCACAGCCGCGCCCCGCGCGTCGGCTCGACGGGGTGCCCCGCGCGCAGGTCGTCCACCAGGCGCGTGGCGCTCGCGGGGGTCTGGTTGTCGAAGAACTCCCAGTTGACCATCACGACCGGCGCGAAGTCGCAGGCCGCGTTGCACTCGATGTGCTCCAGGGTGACCTTGCCGTCGGCGGTGGTCTCACCGTTGCCGATGCCCAGGTGCTCCTGGAGGGTCTCGAAGATCGCGTCGCCGCCCATCACCGCGCACAGCGTGTTGGTGCAGACCCCGACCTGGTAGTCGCCGGACGGCCCCCGCCGGTACATGGTGTAGAAGGTGGCGACGGCGGTGACCTCGGCCGTGGTCAGGCCGAGCATGTCCGCGCAGAACCGCATCCCGGTGCGCGTGACATGGCCCTCCTCCGACTGCACGAGGTGGAGCAGCGGCAGCAGGGCGGACCGGGAGTCCGGGTAGCGCGCGATCACCTCGCGCGCGTCGGCCTCCAGCCGGGCCCGGACGTCGTCCGGGTAGGCCGGCGCGGGCAGTTCGGGCATGCCCAGGCTGACGCCCCGCTCCGAGGAACTGGTGGTCACCGGTCGACGCCTCCCATCACGGGGTCGATGGACGCGACGGCGACGATCACGTCGGCGACCTGGCCGCCCTCGCACATCGCCGCCATGGCCTGCAGGTTGGTGAAGGACGGGTCACGGAAGTGGACCCGGTAGGGGCGGGTGCCTCCGTCGGAGACGGCGTGCACCCCGAGTTCGCCCTTGGGCGACTCGACGGCCGCGTACGCCTGGCCCGGCGGGACGCGGAAGCCCTCGGTGACCAGCTTGAAGTGGTGGATCAGGGCCTCCATGGAGGTGCCCATGATCTTCTTGATGTGGTCGAGGGAGTTGCCGAGCCCGTCCGGTCCCAGGGCGAGCTGGGCGGGCCAGGCGATCTTCTTGTCGGCGACCATGACCGGGCCGGGCTGGAGCCGGTCCAGGCACTGCTCGACGATCCCGAGCGACTGGCGCATCTCCTCCACGCGGATGAGGAAGCGGCCGTAGGCGTCGCAGGTGTCGGCGGTCGGGATCTCGAAGTCGTACGTCTCGTAGTCGCAGTACGGCTGGGTCTTGCGCAGGTCGTGCGGCAGGCCGGTGGCGCGCAGGATCGGTCCGGTGGCGCCGAGGGCCATGCAGCCGGCCAGGTCGAGGTAGCCGATGTCCTGCATGCGGGCCTTGAAGATGGGGTTCCCGGTGGCGAGCTTGTCGTACTCCGGGAGGTTCTTCTTCATCTTCTTCACGAACTCGCGGATCTGGTCCACCGCGCCGGGCGGCAGGTCCTGGGCGAGTCCGCCGGGGCGGATGTACGCGTGGTTCATCCGCAGGCCCGTGATCAGCTCGTAGAGGTCGAGAATCATTTCACGATCACGGAATCCGTAGATCATGATCGTGGTGGCGCCCAGCTCCATGCCGCCGGTGGCGATGCACACCAGGTGGGAGGAGAGCCGGTTCAGCTCCATCAGGAGCACCCGGATGATCTTGGCGCGCTCGGTGATCTGGTCCTCGATGCCGAGGAGCTTCTCGACGGCGAGACAGTAGGCGGTCTCGTTGAAGAAGGACGTCAGGTAGTCCATGCGCGTCACGAACGTGGTGCCCTGCGTCCACGTGCGGAACTCGAGGTTCTTCTCGATGCCGGTGTGGAGGTAGCCGATGCCGCAGCGGGCCTCGGTGACGGTCTCGCCCTCGATCTCCAGGATCAGGCGGAGCACCCCGTGGGTGGAGGGGTGCTGGGGACCCATGTTGACGACGATGCGCTCGTCGTCGGCGCGGGCCGCGGACTGGACGATCTCGTCCCAGTCGCCACCGGTGACCGTATATACGGTGCCCTCGGTGGTCTCGCGCGCCGAGGCGGCCGACGCGTCGGATGCTGACTGCGTGCTCACGAGTACGACCTCCGCTGGTCCGGAGCCGGGATCTGGGCGCCCTTGTACTCGACGGGGATGCCGCCGAGGGGGTAGTCCTTGCGCTGCGGATGGCCCTGCCAGTCGTCCGGCATCATGATCCGCGTCAGGGCCGGGTGACCGTCGAAGACGATTCCGAAGAAGTCGTAGGTCTCGCGCTCGTGCCAGTCGTTGGTCGGATAGACGGGGACCAGCGACGGGATGTGCGGGTCGGCGTCGGGGGCGCTGACTTCGAGGCGGATCAGCCGGTTGTGGGTGATCGAGCGCAGGTGGTACACGGCGTGCAGCTCGCGGCCCTTGTCCTGCGGGTAGTGGACGCCGCTGACGCCGGTGCACAGTTCGAAGCGCAGGGCGGGGTCGTCGCGCAGGGTGCGGGCGACGCGGGCGAGGTGCTCGCGTTCGATGCGGAAGGTGACCTCACCGCGGTCGACGACCACCTTCTCGATGGCGTTGCCGGGGAGGAGACCCTGTTCCTCCAGCGCGCCCTCCAGTTCGTCGGCGACCTCGTCGAACCAGCCGCCGTAGGGACGGGCCGACGGTCCAGGGAGCCGGACCGAGCGGACCAGGCCGCCGTAGCCGGAGGTGTCGCCGCCGTTGTCGGCGCCGAACATGCCGCGCTGGACGCGGATCTCCTCGCCGCCCCCGCCGCGCTGGCCGGGAAGGTTGGTCCCGTTCGCGCTGTTGGTGCCGTTCGCGTCGCTCACCGCAGCAGCCCCTTCATCTCGATCGTGGGCAGGGCCTTGAGCGCCGCCTCCTCCGCCTCGCGGGCGGCCTCCTCGGCGTTCACGCCGAGCTTGGAGGTCTGGATCTTCTGGTGGAGCTTGAGGATCGCGTCCATCAGCATCTCGGGCCGGGGCGGACAGCCCGGGAGGTAGATGTCGACGGGGACGATGTGGTCGACGCCCTGGACGATCGCGTAGTTGTTGAACATGCCGCCCGAGGACGCGCAGACACCCATGGAGATCACCCACTTCGGGTTGGGCATCTGGTCGTAGACCTGCCGTAGCACCGGCGCCATCTTCTGGCTGACCCGGCCGGCGACGATCATCAGGTCGGCCTGGCGCGGTGAGCCGCGGAAGACCTCCATGCCGAAGCGCGCCAGGTCGTACCGCCCCGCACCGGTGGTCATCATCTCGATGGCACAGCAGGCGAGGCCGAAGGTGGCGGGGAAGACGGACGCCTTGCGTACCCAGCCCGCGGCCTGCTCGACGGTCGTCAGCAGGAAGCCGCTCGGCAGCTTTTCTTCGAGTCCCATGTCAGTAGGCCCCTCAGTCCCATTCCAGGCCGCCGCGCCGCCATACGTACGCGTACGCGACGAAGACGGTGAGCACGAAGAGCAGCATCTCCACGAGCCCAAAGATCCCCAGGGCGTCGAAGGTGACGGCCCAGGGGTAGAGGAAGACGATCTCGATGTCGAAGACGATGAAGAGCATCGCCGTCAGGTAGTACTTGATGGGGAAGCGCCCGCCGCCGGCCGGCGTGGGGGTCGGCTCGATGCCGCACTCGTAGGCTTCGAGCTTGGCGCGGTTGTACCGCTTCGGACCGATCAGCGTGGCCATGACCACGGAGAAGATCGCAAAGCCTGCCCCGAGGGCTCCCAGTACGAGGATGGGCGCATACGCGTTCACCGCTCCTCGCTCCTCTCAGTCGGCGCTGACTGCTGGCGGTTGCACTGGGCTCACATCCGCCTCACCAGTCCCCCGAACCCCGCTCGTCCCGGGCGAAGATCGAGAACATGTGAAGCAGGTCACAAGCCCAACTGCCTCGCATCTTATGCCCGCCACTCTGTGATCTGCGACACGGGGTATTCCACAAGCTTTGTGATCTCCACCACCTGACGAAGGATCATGAAGTCGGATGATGGGTGATCTTCATACGCGAAGCGTTCAGCTGATCACCAGAAGTGACATTTTCGCCTGTCATCACAGGCCAGAGGGGGCATCTCAATATCAAGAGAGTTCCGCTGCATGCAAATTGGTGTTGGACGGCGCCCCTTGGTAGAGGAGGCCGTTCACACATCAGGGGGAGGTGCGGGGCGCGATGTGGACGACACCCGGACGCGTGCACGCGTTCACGAACTCCCGCCCGCGCGGGACGCGGCCTCTCCGGTGACCGTTCCGTGACCTCCGCCACATCGACGAGGGGCCTCCGAGAACCGGGCTTGGCCATCGACCGCAACCAGTGGTAGGTGGGGGGCAATTCGGACGTAATGATCAAAGACCGTGATCAAGGGCTTGATCACCGGCGTCCGCAATGTCCGTTACGGCGTCAATAAAGAGTGACGCGCCCGGGATTCTGGGTCTCGATTGAGCAACTGTGGCGCAGGACACGTTTCTTGAAGATATGAAGGAGCCCCTGGTACCGGTTGTTCTCATGTCCCACACCGCTCACATACGCAGCCACCGGAAGCCCCGCCGCAGCGCGTCCACCGTCGCGATGCGGGCCGGAGTTGCCGGTGGCGTCCTCAGCACCCTGGCAGTCGCCGGGGCGTCCGGCTCGGCGAACGCCTCCGAGCCGGTGACGCAGACCCTCGAACTGCCCACCCTGACGGCCGACCTGTCCGCTCAGGTTGCCCAGTCCGCGGACGCCACGCAGCAGGTCGCCGCGAACTACGAGCTGCAGGCCGAGCGTGACACGGCCGCCGCGAACGCCGCGAAGCAGGCCAAGGCAGACCTTGCGGAGGCGAAGCAGAAGGCGGCGGAGGCCAAGAAGAAGGCCGAGGAGGCCGCCCGCCGGGAGGCCGCCGCCCGCGCCTCCCGCAACGCGGAGCGGACGACGCTCTCCACCACGGCGAGCACCGGCTCCAGCACCAGCACGTCCACGGCCACCGGTTCGGCCGCGGCGGTCCTCGCCTTCGCCAAGGCGCAGATCGGCAAGAGCTACGTCCTCGGTGCCTCCGGCCCCAACGCGTGGGACTGCTCCAGCCTCGTGCAGGCCGCCTTCAGGCAGGTCGGCGTCAGCCTGCCGCGCGTCTCCCAGGACCAGTCGACGCAGGGCACCCAGGTCTCGCTGAGCAACCTGCAGCCGGGCGACATCCTCTACTGGGGCAGCGCGGGCAGCGCCTACCACGTGGCGATCTACGCCGGTGACGGCATGTTCGTCGGCGCGCAGAACCCCTCCACGGGCATCGTGGAGAAGCCGCTGTCGTACGACCCGCCGACCGGCGCCGTGCGGGTGCTCTGAGCACACAGCACGCCACTCACGCGCGTAGGGCCGCAGCCGCTCGGGGGCAGCGGCCCTTCCGCGTCTCCTGACATGCTCTGCACGGGCCGCCGTCCGGCGGTCCGTCCATGAGTGAACGAGACCGCGCGATGCCACGCGTGTTCGTCCAGGGAAACCGTTCCTGTGGACTGAGCAGGAGGGACTCCGCCCAGCCGCACGCCCCGAACGATCTTGGGCGCTCCCCCACTGCCTTAAGGGCGTGGGAGGTACCCCCAGGTCCCCGGTGTACTCGACCCCGAAGCGGCGACACGGATCCTGTCCGTGGTCCGATCCCGGGAGGCCGGCTCCCTCACGACCTGGCCAGTTGGGTACGGCCAGAGGCGACGGGGAGGGCCCGAACCATCACTCCGGTGGAGCGGGGGCCCCGCATGCTGGCGCCGTACCCGGCGTCCCAGGTCGCACGATCACCGTAGCCCGAACGGCCCAGGACGCCGCAAGCCCGGAAGCCGACCATCACACGATCGAGTTAAACCGCCCTCGTGCACGCTCCCGGCAACTGCCGCTACGCCCACGAGACCGACCACACCCGGGGTCACGTCTATCTGGACCGGCTCTCCAAGCGGGACAAAAGGGACGCGCTGCGGCAGGTGGCGGACCGGCGGGGCGAGGTGTACGCCCGCCGGTCCGTCAAGGCCGGGGAGCTGAGCCGCTGAAGCCCCTGAGGGCCTGAGAGCCCCGAGGCGGCTCCAGAGGGCGCTCAGGCCTTCGGGGCCGCCTTGCTCAGGGCGTTGACGATGCGGTCCATCGCGTCGCCGCCCGTGGGGTCGGTGAGGTTCGCGAGGAGCTTCTGGACGAACTTCATCAGCACCGGGTGCGAGAGGCCGCGCTGCGTGGCGATCTGCATGATCTTCGGGTTGCCGATGATCTTCACGAACGCGCGGCCGAGCGTGTAGTAGCCGCCGTAGGTGTCCTTGAGGACGCGCGGGTAGCTCTGGAGGGCGATCTCGCGCCCGGCGGGCGTGGACCGCGCGTGGGCCTGGACGATGACGTCGGCGGCGATCTGGCCGGACTCCATGGCGTAGGCGATGCCCTCGCCGTTGAAGGGGTTCACCATGCCGCCGGCGTCGCCGACGAGCAGCAGGCCCTTGGTGTAGTGCGGCTGGCGGTTGAAGGCCATGGGCAGGGCGGCGCCGCGGATCGGGCCGGTCATGTTCTCCGGGGTGTAGCCCCAGTCCTCGGGCATGGAGGCGCACCAGGCCTTCAGCACCTCGCGCCAGTCCAGCTCCCGGAAGGCGGAGGAGGAGTTGAGGATGCCCAGGCCCACGTTGGAGGTGCCGTCGCCCATGCCGAAGATCCAGCCGTAGCCGGGCAGCAGCCGGTCCTGGGGGCCGCGGCGGTCCCACAGCTCCAGCCACGCCTCCAGGTAATCGTCGTCGTGGCGGGGCGAGGTGAAGTACGTGCGCACCGCGACGCCCATGGGGCGGTCCTCGCGGCGGTGCAGGCCCATCGCCAGGGACAGGCGGGTGGAGTTGCCGTCGGCGGCGACGACGAGCGGCGCGTGGAAGGTGACCTCGCGCTTCTCCTCGCCGAGCTTGGCGGTCACACCGGTGATGCGTCCGGTGCGGTCGTCGATGATCGGCTCGCTCACGGTGCAGCGCTCGTACAGGCGCGCTCCGGCCTTCTGGGCCTGGCGGGCGAGCTGCTCGTCGAAGTCGTCGCGCTTGCGGACGAGCCCGTAGTCCGGGAAGGAGGCGAGTTCCGGCCAGTCGAGCTGGATACGGTGGCCGCCGCCGATGATGCGCAGGCCCTTGTTGCGCAGCCAGCCGGCCTCTTCCGAGACGTCGATACCCATCGCGACGAGCTGCTTGACCGCGCGCGGGGTGAGGCCGTCGCCGCAGACCTTCTCCCTCGGGAACTCGGTCTTCTCCAGCAGGAGGACGTCGAGTCCGGACCTGGCAAGGTGGTACGCGGTCGTGGAGCCGGCTGGCCCCGCGCCCACGACGATCACGTCGGCGGTGTGGTCGGAGAGGGGCTCGGTCACGGCGGGATCTCCCCAAGGTTCGAAAACTGCGTGCCGACCGGCACTGGACATGGGCAGTCTATTCAGCAGAATTGATCACCCGTCTGAAGGGCTGTCATCCGTGAACCGACCTCTCCCCGCGGTACGTCTGCGCGTTCCCACCCACGAGGACGCGGTTGCGTGGCACCGGTTGTTCGACGACCCCGAGGTCATGGAGTTCTACGGCGGCAAGCGGGCGGCGCCGGCCGACTACGAGGAACTCACCGCGCGCCAGCGGCGGCACGACGCGGAGCACGGGTTCTGCCTGTGGACGATGCTGGACGAGTCCGGCGAAGTGATCGGTTTCACGGGCGCCCAGCCCTGGCGCCCGGACTGGGGCCCTGTAGGGGAGATCGAGATCGGCTGGAGGCTCGGTCGAGCGCACTGGGGCAAGGGGTACGTCACGGCAGCCGCGCGGGAGACCCTGGAGCGGGTGCGGGCGGCGGGCGTGCCGGGCGTGGTGGCGGTGGTCCGACCGGTCAACGAACGGGCGGTCGCGGTGACCCGGCGGCTCGGCATGGAGCCCGCAGAGACCTACACCCATCCCGCCCTGAACGAGCCGACGCGCTGCTTCCGGCTCGCACTCGACTAGTCCCCGAGGCACCCTCAAGCAGCCCCCGAGACACCCTCAAGTCACGCAGGGTAGCGATCCGTTACAGAAAGGCACCAAGTCCTTCCGGGTGGTGCGCACCGGAGTTACCCTGCCAGTACCGCTGGGGGTGACATCTGTGCACATAACACCCAAAACACCCGAAGTGCGTGTCCCGCGGCTGGTCGGACTCATGGCCGTGGACGCGCGCGAAACGGCAAGGGCGCGGGGCCTGTTCCTGAGCGCGCCGGACCGGCCGGACTTCCAACGCACCGTCGTCGACCATGTCGTACGCCAGTATCCGCAGCCCGGCGCCGAGGTGCCGCGGGAGTCGATGGTGTACGTGTGGTTCGACTTCGGTGAGGGCGAGGGCGGCGGAGGCGTGCGCGAGCCGCGCATCCCACGGCCGCCCTCGGGTGGACTGCAACGGGAACTGGACGAGCCCGGCGACCCGTACGCCGTGGCGGGGTTCAGCTCTCCTTGAAGCCCCGGTGCAGCGCGACCACACCCCCGGTGAGGTTGCGCCAGGCCACCTTCGACCAGCCCGCCTTCTGCAGCCGCTCGGCGAGGGCGGGCTGGTCGGGCCAGGCCCGGATGGACTCGGCGAGGTAGACGTACGCATCCGGGTTCGAGGACACCGCGCGCGCGACCGGCGGCAGCGCCCGCATCAGGTACTCGGTGTAGACGGTCCGGAAGGGCGCCCAGGTCGGGTGCGAGAACTCGCAGATCACCACGCGCCCGCCGGGCCGGGTCACCCGGTACATCTCGCGCAGGGCCGCGTCCGTGTCCTGCACGTTACGCAGGCCGAAGGAGATCGTGACGGCGTCGAAGGTGTCGTCCTTGAACGGCAGCCGGGTCGCGTCGCCCGCCGTGAACGGCAGCCAGGTGTTCTTCCTCTTGCCGACGCGGAGCATCCCGAGGGAGAAGTCGCAGGGGACGACGTAGGCGCCGGCCTGTGCGAACGGCAGCGAGGACGTGGCCGTACCGGCCGCGAGGTCGAGAACCTTCTGGGCGGGGCGCGCGTCGACCGCCTTCGCCACCTCCTTGCGCCAGATCCGGTCCTGGCCGAGCGACAGCACGTCGTTGGTCAGGTCGTACCGTTCCGCCACGTCGTCGAACATCGAGGCGACTTCGTGCGGCTGCTTGTTCAGGGAAGCGCGGGTCACCCGCTCATTGTTGCAGCCCGGGTTCGGGGGACCGCGCGCGGCTCAGCGGCCCCGGTACACCAACCGCCCGCCGATCACGGTCGCCACACAGGTCCCGGCGCCGCGGCGGACCAGTTCGGCGCGGTCCGCGACGTCGAACACGGCGAAGCGGGCCGGCCCGCCCGGGACGAGCTGCGGCAGCAGGACCAGCGGGGCCGGGGACAGCGCCGCCGGACCCGGGAGGCGGTCGGGCCGCTGCCCCACCGCGAGTCCGGCCCTGCGCACCGCGTCGACCACGGCCCGCGACCGCAGCTCCCCGGCCACCGCCACCGTGCCGTGCGCCAGCATCCGCTGCACCCCGCGTCGCGCGCTCGCGCCGAGGCGTGCGGGATCGGCGCGGAAGATCTCCCGCGCCCGCTCCCCGCCGATGGGCTCGGTGCCCAGGACGTCGGCCTCGCGGGGGTCGGGGTGGTAGGTGGCCTCCAGCAGCTCCGGACCGTACGGGTTCAGCAGCCCCGGGGTGAGGATGCCGGGCCAGCGCCGCACCTTGGCCCGGGGCTCGGCAGCGGCCAGTTCCTCGTACGGGCCGACGGCGGCGACGAACGCCCCGTCGACCAGAACCGCCGTCTCGGGAGACCGCTCGGCGACGTGAAGTGTCAGCACAATGCGCCTAGTTGGAGGCGAGCAGCTTCAGCTCGGGGTGGGCCGTGCCGCCCTCGATGGCCGTGGAGGAGATGTGGGAGACCACGCGGTCGTCGGCGGGGTCGTTCGCCGGGTCGTCGTGCACGACGAGGTGCTCGTACGTCGTGGCACGCTGCGCCGGGACGCGGCCTGCCTTGCGGATGAGGTCGATGATCTCCAGGCGGTTGGAGCGGTGCTTGGCGCCCGCCGAGGAGACCACGTTCTCCTCCAGCATGATCGAGCCGAGGTCGTCCGCGCCGTAGTGCAGGGACAGCTGGCCGACCTCCTTGCCGGTGGTGAGCCAGGAGCCCTGGATGTGCCGGACGTTGTCCAGGAACAGGCGGGCGATCGCGATCATCCGCAGGTACTCGAAGAGAGTGGCCTGCGTACGGCCCTTCAGATGGTTGTTCTCGGGCTGGTAGGTGTACGGGATGAACGCCCGGAAGCCACCGGTGCGGTCCTGCACGTCACGGATCATCCGCAGGTGCTCGATGCGCTCGGCGTTGGTCTCGCCCGTGCCCATGAGCATGGTGGAGGTGGACTCCACGCCCAGCCTGTGCGCGATCTCCATGATCTCCAGCCAGCGCTCGCCGCTCTCCTTCAGCGGGGCGATGGCCTTGCGCGGGCGGGCGGGCAGCAGTTCGGCACCGGCGCCGGCGAAGGAGTCGAGACCCGCCTCGTGGATGCGGGTGATGGCCTCCTCGACCGACACCCCGCTGATCCGGGCCATGTGCTCGACCTCGGAGGCGCCCAGCGAGTGGATCACCAGCTGCGGGAAGGCCTCCTTGATGGCCTTGAAGTGCTTCTCGTAGTACTCGACGCCGTAGTCCGGGTGGTGGCCGCCCTGGAACATGATCTGGGTGCCGCCCAGTTCGACGGTCTCCGCGCAGCGGCGCAGGATGTCGTCGAGGTCGCGGGTCCAGCCCTTCGCCTTGTCCTTCGGCGGCGCATAGAAGGCGCAGAACTTGCACGCCGTGACACACACGTTCGTGTAGTTGATGTTGCGCTCGATGATGTACGTCGCGATGTGCTCGGTGCCGGCGTACAGACGGCGGCGTACGGCGTCGGCGGCGGCGCCCAGCGCGTGCAGCGGGGCGTCGCGGTAGAGGACGAGCGCCTCCTCGGGGGTGATGCGTCCGCCCGCCGCGGCTCGGTCGAGTACGGCAGTGACATCAACGGAAGCGAGGTCGGCCTTCTCGGACACCGGGGCGTCCCTTTCGTCAAGGGTTATGGACGGACCGAGCCAGCCTACGCCAGCAGTACCGGCCGTCCACGGTCAGGCCGCGGACGCGCCGAGCAGCAGCCCCGCGAAGGCCCCGGCCAGCAGGAACGGCCCGAACGGGATGGCCGTCCTGCGCCCCGCCCGCCGGGCGAGCACGAGCGCGGCGCCGTAGAGCGCGCCCAGCAGGAAGCCGAGGAAGGCGCCGAGCAGTACGGTCGGCCAGCCGTACCAGCCGAGGGCGGCGCCCGTGCCGAGCGCCAGCTTCACATCGCCGAAGCCCATGCCGGCCGGGTTGAGGCGGTACAGCACGTAGTACCCGCCGCCGAGCGCGAGGGCGCCGTACAACGCGGTGAGCCAATGCCCGGCGTGCGCGGGCAGCAGCGCGGCCAGGCCGAGCAGGGCGAGGGCGGCTGCCGCGAGCGGCAGGGTCAGCGGATCCGGTAGCCGCTGCACCCGGAAGTCCACGGCGGCCAGCAGGACACCCACGGGCGCGAGCAGCAGCCAGACCGCCAACTCCGGCCGGACACCGGTGGCGGCGGCGAGCGCGGCACAGGTGAGGGCGGTGACGAGGACAAGAGGGGCGGACCCGGAGAACGTGGGCGGGGGGCAGTCGGCGCAACGTGCGGCGCCCAGCCAGCCCCGGATCGGGTGGCCGTTCGGGCACCGCTCCCGCCACGGCTCGTCCACCGGTACGGCGAAGCGGTAGGCGGCGCGGGGCAGCAGCGCGCCCGCCGCGGCGCCCCACAGCGCGCCGGCGAGGACGAGGAACCACTCCCCCGGCTCCACTAACCGACCTTCGACATCCGGGAAACCGGGTTGCCTTCGGCCGAACTGTCCGAGGTGTAGCGGAGATCGTCGCCGACGGGGGTCAACTCGACCTGGTGGGGCGTGGGGTTGCAGCCGGGGTGATTGGTCCTGGCGCCCGCCGCGGTGGCCAGGACCTGGGTCTTCGTGACCTTCTTGAGGGTGAGGACGTCGGTGCAGACGGTGCCCAGCTGGTCGGTCTGCCGCATCTTCCCCAACTCCTCGCCCACGCCCGCCTGGTGGACCGTGACCCGGAAGGTGCCCATGGCCAGGGCGCCGCCGAGGCCGGTGGCCTCGCCCTCCCAGGTGCCGAGGTAACGGGCCGGGACGGTGCCGGGCTTCTCGGGATCCCCGGCGCCGTCGCCGCCCGGATCCGTGGAGGCGGAGGGGGTCTCGCTGCCGGCCGCGGTCGGTGCCGGGGAGGCGGGGGAACTGCCGGCCTCGGTCGTACCGCCGCCGGACCACGGTTGCAGCACCCCGAGCCCCACGGAGACGGCGGCCACCGCCCCGGCGACCGCCAGCGCCACCGTGCAGCTGACCCGCCGCCCGCGCCCGCCGTCACCCGGCCCGGAGGTCGCGGACACGCTGACGGACAGCTTGCCGGGCGGCACCGCGTCCTGCGTACCGGGTACGACCGTGGGCGCACCGAAGGCGGCACCCCCGGGCCCGGTGTCCGCCGCGCCACCGGCTGCCTTCACAGGAGCGGGCCCCATCACAGGAGCGGGCCCGAACACGCCCACACCGGCCGGGAAAGCGGACCCACCGCCACCGGTACTGGAAGCGGGCGGCGCCGGCACCGGCGCACCGGCACCCGGCCCCCACGCGGGCGCCGGGGTCTGCCCGCCTGCCGCGGGTCCGCTGACGTCGTCCACCGAAGGGCCGGCGAACTCCACCGGCCCGGACGGTGCCGGCTCCGGCCCGGCGGTCGTCTCCAGGTTCAGAAGCTCTACGGCACGACGGCTGACCTGTTCCACCAGGGTGCCCGGCAGCCAGCCGCCCGCGACCAGGCGGGCGGCGCCTACGGGGGCGAGCCGGCGGCTCACCTCGGCGGGGGCCGGCCGGGACGCGGGGTCCTTGGCCAGGCAGGCCTCGGCCACCTCCCGCAAGTCTCCGCCCAGCGAGCCGAGTTCCGGCTCCTCGTGGACGACCTTGTAGAGCAGCGCGGCCGAGCTGTCACCGGAGAAGGGCGGCTCGCCGGTGGCCGCGTAGGCGAGCACCGCGCCGAGAGAGAAGACGTCCGCCGCGCCCGTCGCGCCCTTGCCGAGGATCTGTTCGGGGGACATGTAGCCCGGCGAGCCGACCGACACACCGGTGGAGGTCAGGGACGCCGTGCCGTCCATGGCCCGGGCGATCCCGAAGTCGATGAGGAGGGGGCCGTCCAGGGTGAGCAGCACGTTGGACGGCTTGACGTCCCGGTGGACGAGGCCCAGTTCGTGCACCGCGGCGAGCGCTTCGGCGAGGCCCGCGCCCAGGGCCCGTGCCGAAGGGGCCGGCAGCGCGCCGCCGTCGGCGACCGCCGCGGCCAGGGACGGGCCCGCCGCGTACACCGTGGCGACCCAGGGCACCGCGGCCTCCGGGTCCGCGTCCAGGACGGGCGCGGTCCAGGCACCGCCGACCATGCGGGCCGCCTCCACCTCGCGCCGGAACCGGGCCCGGAACTCCTCGTCGAGCGCGAGGTGCGGGTGCACGATCTTCACGGCGACGGTACGGCCGCCCGCGCTGCGGCCCAGGTAGACCCGGCCCATGCCACCGGAGCCGAGCCGGCCGAGCAGCCGGTAGGGCCCGACGGCGGTCGGTTCGTCGGCTCCGAGCGGGTGCATGGCGTGCATCTCTCCCCCCGGCCCCCCTGAACTACCCGCAGCGTATTGACTGCTCCCCTCCCTGAGGAGAGGGGATTACTGGCTCAGGCTGCCTCCGGGAGCGGCGCTCCCCGAGGTCTTACACCCTCGACACCAGCCGGGTTCAGACCAGCCCGGACGAGCATCACACGCGCGGAGTTCTTGTCTCTGGGGGGAGACAGCTCCGCACGCGGTGCAAGTGTAGGTGCGCTCGGACAGCGGCAGTGCGTGCTTGGTTCTCGCTCCGCACGATGCACAGTCCATGGTGGTGTGCGCAGGGTTCACGAGACGGATGTCCCGCCCGTGCTTGCGGCCCATCTCGATCAGGGCCCTCTTCGTGGCGCCGATCGCGGCGTCCGCCGCCTTGCGCGCCATGCTGGTCTTGGCGAGGAACTTCGGCCTGAAGTCCTCCACGGCGATGGCGTCGTGGTCGGTCACGGCCTTCTTCGCCCACTTACGGCCGGCATCCTGCCGCTGCCGGGCAATCTTCTGGTAGGTCCGCGCCCGCCACTTCTTCGCCTCCCGGTAGCCCTTCGAGGCGGCCTGCCCCTTCTTCGGTCTGCGGCGGGCCATCATCCGGTCGTACCGGGTCAGCCTGGCCTGCGCCTTGCGGCCGTGCTGGGCGTGCGGGAGGTCGTGGGCGTCGGAGGTGGTGGTCGCGGTCTCCTTCACGCCCCAGTCCACACCGAGCACCCGGCCGGTCTCCGGCAGCACCTGTACCTGGGCGGGGACCACGAACGAGCAGTACCAGTGCCCGGCACTGTCCTGGTACACGCGTACCGAGGAGGGTTCGGCGGGCAACTCCCGCGACCACACCACCGTCAGCACGATCCCGCCCGCCAGATGCAGACGGCCGTCCTTCAGCCGGAACCCGCGCCGGGTGTAGTTCAGCGTCGGCAAGGCCTCGCGCTTCTTCTTCCACGTCGGCATCCCGGCCCGCTGCCGCTGCGGCAGGCGTTCCCGGACGTCCTTCAGCGCTTTGGCTCGTGACCTGCCGAAGTCCCGGATCACCTGCTGCTGAGGAACTGAGCTGCCCTCACGCAGCCACGGCGTACGCCAACGCGCCTCGGTCAGCATCCTGTCGAGCTGCGCCGGGCCACACGTCCGCTTCCCGCGCCTGGCCTTGTTGTGCAGGTGGACGGCCTTGGACTTCGCGACGCACTCGTTCCAGATCCACCGGCACCGGTCCCATTCCGCCAGCAGCACGGTATGGGCGGTGGACGACATGCGAAGCCGGTATGTGTACCGGGCGTGCCCGGCCTCGTCGGCTACACCTGGCGTCATCACGGCGCCAACGTAGCGTCATGATCCGTTCCTCACCCCGGATTCCGGCAGACCTACACGATCGGGTGACCGCCCAAGCTACAGCGGACCGGCGGTCCCTCCTCCGCCTCCTGGAGGCCGCCCTCGCCGCTCCTCTGGCGGACGCCGTATCGACCGATGGCGATCCGGCGTCTCCTGCCCCGCTACGCGGGAAGCCGGATTCCTCCCCGGCCTGAAGGCCGGGGCATCCTCCAGGAATGCCGGTGACTACGGCTGAAGCAGATCCACCTTCACGTCCGCCGGGAACCCGGTCGTCGGGCCGACCCGGCGCGCGAACTCCGCGACCGCCTCCAACTGCGGGGCGCCGAAGCTGAAGTCGAGCGTGGTGAAGTACTCCTCCAGGGTGGCTTCGTCGAAGGTCTCCCAGCGGGACGCCTGTTCGGCGACCTTGCCGACCTCCTCCAGGGAGAGGTTGCGGGAGGCGAGGAAGGCCTCGTGGACCCGGCGGGTGATGAACGGCTCGCGCTCCAGGTAGTCCCGGCGGGCCGCCCACACCGCGAAGACGAACGGCAGGCCGGTCCACTCCTTCCACAGCGCGCCCAGGTCGTGGACGGTCAGGCCGAAGCGCGGGCCGTCGATGAGGTTGGCGCGCAGGGCCGCGTCGCCGATGAGTACGGCGGCCTCCGCCTCCTGCATCATCAGGCTGAGGTCGGGCGGGCAGGCGTAGTAGTCGGGCTGGACGCCGTAGCGCTCGGCCAGCAGGAGCTGGGCCAGCCGGACCGAGGTGCGCGAGGTCGAGCCGAGGGCGACGCGGGCGCCGTCCAGCCGGTCGAGGGGGACCTGCGAAACGATCACGCAGGACATCACCGGGCCGTCGCAGCCGACGGCGATGTCCGGGAAGGCGACCAGATCGTCGGCGTTCCTGAGGAACTCGACAAGGGTGATGGGTCCGATGTCGAGGTCGCCGCGCACCAGCCCCTCGCTGAGCTTCTCCGGGGTGTCCTTCGTCAGCTCGAAGTCGAGGAGCGTGCCGGTTCTCGCGAGCCCCCAGTACAGGGGCAGGCAGTTCAGGAACTGGATGTGGCCTACGCGCGGCCGGGTGCGGGAATTGTCCACATCGCGAGACTAGACCCCGTGAGGTGCGGTGCTGAGACCGACCCCGCCGTCAAGCCGCCTACCCGGATGTTCAAACATCCGGGTGAAGTGATCTTGACCTCTATTGCTTTCGGCTGCCTGCATGCTAGGCTCGCCGCAAGTTGCAGTTTGGTTTCCCTTGCAGTACAGAGCCTGCGGAGCATGTAACCGCGGGCTCTCGTCGTTTTCAGACATATGCGTTGTGCAGCACCGTTTCGCACTTGCAGGTTCTGGAGCAGGGCAACCCTTTTGAGCCCAAGGAGGGCTTATGGCTACCGGAACCGTTAAGTGGTTCAACGCCGAAAAGGGCTTTGGCTTCATCGCCCAGGAGGGCGGCGGCCCCGACGTCTTCGTTCACTACTCCGCGATCAACGCTGCCGGCTTCCGCTCCCTTGAGGAGAACCAGCAGGTGAGCTTCGACGTGACGCAGGGCCCGAAGGGTCCGCAGGCGGAGAACGTCACCCCCGTCTGATCTCTGCCTGATCGCAGAACCTGAGAGCAGTACCCAAGGAGCCCCACGCCGTAAGGCGACGGGGCTCCTGCCTTTTTCTGTTCAATTCGCGTTCACATATGTTGCATGATCAGAACGAACTTCGTTCCGGTGGTGAGCGCCTCGTACGTATGCGGAACGTCCCCCCGGTACGACATGTAGTCCCCGGGCCCCAGCTCCACGCCTTCCCCGCGCGGCCCGGCCTTCACTTTCCCCTCCGTGACCACGATGTGCTCGGTGGTCCCCGGAATGTGCGGCTCGGAATCCCGGAGGGTCCCCGGCTCCAGCCACACGTAGTAAATGTCCCGGCGCGCGCCCGGCGGGCACGCGGACAGCAGCGAGGCCAGATAGCTGGACTGGTCGGAGTGGACCGCGGGGCCCTCGCCGGCCCGGATCACCTGTACGGCGGGCGCGGGCGGCTCCACCAGCGCGCTGAACGGCACCCCGAGCGCCACCGCGAGCGCCCAGATCGTCTCCATGCTCGGGTTCCCGCTCGCCGCCTCCAGCTGGGAGAGCGTGGACTTCGCGATTCCGGCGCGCTTGGCCAGCTCGGACAGGGACAGGCCGACGCGGGCGCGCTCGCGCTTGAGGGAGGCGGCGATCCACTCCATCGGGAGCCGCGCGGGGGCCTCGGGTGCATCGGCCATGTCGTTCGCTCCATCGGTATGATCGTTCGGCTTGACGGACAGGTGCCCTACTGTTCATTGTAGGAAACATGCGTTCGTTTCTCCGAACAGTCCGCACACTCCAAACACCCGGCGACCGTTCCCTCGTCCGGGACAGTTCACTCGTCTGGCTGGCCAGCGGCATCGTCGGCGTCTCCTTCGGCGCCGTCTCCGTGGCCGGCGGGCTGCCGGTGTGGGTGCCGGTGCTGATGTCGCTCGTGGTGTACGCCGGGTCGGCCCAGTTCAGCGCGGTCGGCATCCTGATCGCCGGGGGCGGCCCGCTGGCCGCGGCGGCCACCGGCCTCCTCCTGAACACCCGTACGGCGGCCTTCAGCCTCGCCGTCGCCGACATCATCGGCACGAGCCGGGTGAGCCGCTTCCTGGGCGCCCACCTCGTCACCGACGAGACCGTAGCCTTCGCCCTCGCCCAGCCGGACCCGGTACGGCAGCGGAGGGCGTTCTGGATCTCCGGGCTCGGCCTGTTCGCCGTATGGAACACCGGCGTGCTGGCGGGCGCCCTGGCCGGGAGCGCGCTGGGCGACACCGCCCGCTACGGCCTCGACGCCGCCTTCCCCGCGGTTCTGGTGGCCCTGGTCCTGCCGTCGCTGCGCGCGGACGCGACGGTACGGCGATGCGCCCTGCTCGGCGCCGCGATCGCCCTCGCGGTGACGCCTGCGGTGCCTGCGGGGGTGCCGGTGCTGCTCGCCCTGGCCGGACTGTTCCTGCACCGCCGACCGTCGCCCGTGGAGGCCGCCGCATGAATGCCACCGTCGTCGTGATCCTGGCCCTGGCGGTTGGCACGTACGCCTTCCGGCTGGTAGGACCCGTGCTGCACGGGCGCGTGGAGATACCGCCCCGGGTGCAGGAGCTGGCCATGGCCGGGGCTGTCGTCCTGCTCGTCGCCCTGCTCGCCACGGGGGCCCTGACCGAGGGCGGCGGCTTCGCGGGCTGGGCCCGCCCCGCCGGGGTCCTGACCGGCGCCGCCCTGGCCTGGCGCCGGGCCCCCTTCGCCGTGGTGGTCCTGGCCGCCGCGGCGACGACGGCGCTGCTGCGACTTGCCGGGGTGAGCTAGGCCGCGTCCCGCCAGACCGTCAGGTCCCCCTGGAGGAAGGCGATGTCCGGTATCGCGGTCGACTTCGTCTGGATCACGAAGAGCCCGATGTCTCCCGAGGCGTCCTTGATGCAGATCTCGGTGCCGTTCGCCGCCGCGGCCAGCGGGAGGGTGTGATTCTTCTCGTGCGCGAGCATGAGACGGCACATGTCGAGGGTGGTGCCGTGCCCCCCGAAGATCTGGACGAACACACTGGTGTCGCTCTCCAGTTCGCAACTGTTCGTCTTGCAGTCGAAACGGATGTCCCGCTTCCGGTTCTTCGAATGGGCGTCCGGGTCCTTGAGGCTCAGCGGGTTCTTCGCGTCCAGCATCACCGGGGCGTACGGCTCGGGCTGCGGCTCCCGGGGCGTGGCCGAGGAGGACTGCGAAGCTCCGGACGTGGACCCCGGCGCGGACCCCGGCGCGGAAGCCGGCGAGGACGCCGACGACCGTGCGGCCGGACCCGTGGCAGACGTCGTGGAGCCGGCCGTGTCCCGGTCGCCGCGCCGGTCCTTCGCATCCATGAGCGACCACGCCAGGGCCGTCACCAGCAGCGCACCCCCCGCCACACCGACGGCCGTGATCAGTGCGGCGCGCCGCCTGCGGGCCTTCCGCTGCTCCGGCGTCGGCTGCGGCCACCCGGCCGTCGTCCGCGCGTACCCGATCAGCGGCTGCGGGTACGCCGGGGTGGGGTCGGACACCGGCGCCGGGACCGCGACCTCCGGCCCGGTGATCTCCCGCCACACGGCGGGCCCCCCGCCCGCGTCGGCATCCGCGCCCAGCCGCTGCCGGCACCACTCCACGACCTCCGCCGGAGTGGCCCGCTCCGCCGGATCGGCGGCCAGGCACCGGGCGAACAGCGGACGCAGCGGCTCGGGCAGCAGGGTCAGATCCGGTTCGGAGTGGACGATCCGGTACAGCACGTTGATCCCCTGGCCGTCGCCGTACAGCGGCCTGCCCAGCGCCGCGAACGCCGCGGTCTGGCCGAGCGCGAAGACATCGGTCGCCGCCGTGACCTCACCCCCGGACGCCTGCTCCGGAGCCATGAAGGAGGGCGTGCCGATCGTGCTCCCCGTCGCCGTGTACGAGGTCCCGTCCGCGGCCAGCGCGATGCCGAAGTCGATCACCCTCGGCCCGTCGGCGGCCAACAGCACGTTCGACGGCTTCAGGTCCCGGTGCACGATGCCCTCGGCATGGATGGCCTGCAACGCCTCGGCCACGCCCGCCATCAGCCACAGCACCGCCTGCACCGGCAGCGGCCCGCGCCGGGCCACGGCCTCCGTCAGGGACGAACCGGGCACGTACAGCGTGGCCAGCCACGGCGGTACGCCGTCCGCGTCCGCGTCGATCAGCTCGGCGGTGTACGCGCCGCGGACCCGCCGGGCCGCCTCGATCTCCCTGCCGAACCGCCGCCGGAAGCCCGGGTCGTCCGCCAGCTCCGGCCGCACCACCTTGATCGCCACGGGACGGCCACCCTGGGTGTGCGAGAGGTAGACCCGGCCCATGCCACCCGCCCCGAGCCGGGCGGCGAGCCGGTACCCGGCCACCACGGGTGGATCGTCCGCCTGGAGTGGCTGGAAGACCTCCGTCGCATGGTTCATCGGCCCACTACCCCCCGTTCAACTGCTTTGGCCAACGCCAGCAGCCTAAACGGGGATGTCAGTGCGGCCCGCTACGGTCCCTCCCCATGACCGACACCGAGGACTTCCTGACCGCCACGCGCACCTTCTACGACACCGTCGCCGAGGACTACGCCGGCCACTTCGGCGACCATATCGGCGACAAGCCGCTGGAGCGGGCGCTGCTCCGTGCGTACGCCGAACTGGTCGGGCCCGGCGGAACCGTGGCCGACCTCGGCTGCGGCCCCGGCGTGGCCACCGGCCACCTCGCCTCGCTGGGCCTGTCCGTCCTCGGGCTCGATCTGTCCGCGTCCATGGTCGCGATCGCCCGTCGCAACCACCCTGAACTGCGTTTCGAGCAGGGCTCCATGCTGGACCTCCCCATGGCCTCCGGCTCGCTGGCGGGTGTCGTCTCCTGGTACTCCAGCATCCACACGCCTGTGGACGAACTCCCCGCACTGTTCGGTGAGTTCCATCGCGTACTCGCCCCGGGCGGGCACCTCCTGCTCGCCTTCCAGGTGGGCGACGTGCCGCGCCGCCTCGACCAGCCGTGGGGACACGCGGTCACCCTGGACTTCCACCGGCGCCGCCCAGAGGACATGGCCAAGCTGCTGGCCGACGCCGGTTTCGCGCTGCGGTCCAGCACCGTGCGCGAACCGGGCGACGAGGGATTGGCGGAGTCAATCCCGCAGGCGTTCCTGTTCGCCCAGAAGGAAGGCTGATCAGACAAGACCGTGTGGGCGGACCTGTCACTCACCCCGCCCCGACGCGGGACCGGCATTCGACGACCGTGTCCGCGAACGCCCGTGCCGGAGGGCTGAGGGCGTCCCACCGGCGGACGGCCCAGCCGACGGGCAACGGCCGCAAGCCCGGCAGCGGGACGAGCCGCAGCTCCCCTTCCCCCGGCGCCGGCAGCCCGGGCACGGCCGGCACCACCGCCCGCCCCACCCC
This sequence comes from Streptomyces sp. NPDC002671, assembly GCF_053592475.1. NCBI lineage: Bacteria > Bacillati > Actinomycetota > Actinomycetes > Kitasatosporales > Streptomycetaceae > Streptomyces > Streptomyces sp. NPDC002671. The sequence goes on along the minus strand of NZ_JBSFVU010000013.1, from coordinate 88,543 downwards.
CAGCTCCGCAAGCAGCAACGCCGTATCCCAGTCGGCGACGCTCGTGTCGTAGCTGAACCTCACGCCCAGCTCGGCGCAGGCCGCGTCGAGGTGGGCGGCGGAGGTGGAGTTCGGGGGGAGGCGGATGAGGCGGACGTCGCCCAGCTCAGCAACATCAAGAGCGGACCGCCCCGCCAGGGGGTCGTCGGCGCGTAGCGCGAGCAGCCACGGCAACTCCGCCACCGTCCGTTGCTCGATACCCCGCACCGGCGGGCCGACGGTGATCCAGGCGAGGTCGAGGGTGCCGTCGGAGAGCGCGTCGAAGCTGCCGCGCCCCGAACTGACCGTCCGGAATTCGAGGTTGACCCGGGGGTGGCGGCGCCGGAACGTGACCACTGCGTCCGACATGAAGTGCCGGACGGTCGTAGCGCCGGTGGCCACGCGGACGTAGCCGCTGTGCCCGTCGACCAGGTCCCGCAACTGCCGTACCGCCAGGTCGAGTCCGGAGATGCCCTCAGCCGCGGCGGCTTCGAGTATGCGGCCGGCCTGCGTGGGGACCACCCCGCGCGGCTGGCGTTCCAGCAGGGCCACCCCGGTCTCCCGTTCCAGCCGTTTGACGTGCTGACTGACGGCCGACTGGGTACAGTCCAGCTCCCGCCCGACGGAACTGAGGCTGCCCGCACGGCACACGGCCACGAACACACGAAGATCGTCCAGCGTCACAACACCCAAGCTAACACTTGGATTTGGCGAGGAAACCCAAGGATTGACTGGCTTCGGAGGCCGTACGAGGATCGACAGCGGGCCGCGATCGACCCAGGCGGCAACCCGCTCCGCGCCCCCGTCGAGTCCGGACGAGACGGGAGCAGGCCGGAGCGGGTGCCGACCCTCAGCTGGGGCACCGGGTTCCGCCATTTGGTGGCGTAAAAAACGTATAGTCATATTTTGTTGCATATCGTGCATTTATGACAAACGGCAACAGTAGTGCAATGTCACTGGCGAGAGGCGCCCTCCTCGCCGCCGGGGCGGTCGCTGCGCTGGGCGCTGCGCCAGTCGGCGCGGGTGACAGCGCGGACAGCGCGAGCAGCGCGGACACCCGGGTGAGGTTCGAGGTGGTCGCGCCTGGGGGCCTGTATGTATCCGCTCCCTGCGCCGCCGTGCTGTCCGGTGCGCCTCCGGGGGACGAGACCTCTGGCCGCCTCGGCAAAGTTCGCGTCACCGACGAGCGGGCCGCGCGGGATGCCGCTTGGGTAGCCACCGTCACCGTGAGCGAGGACTTCACGGCCGGTTCACCCGACTTCGATGAGACGATCTCCGGAGGTCACGTGGCCTACCGCCCCGGAACGGCGATCGATGCGTTCAACGGACCGTTTACCCCCGGTCACCCCGGGAGCCTGGCCAACGTCCGTATGGCGTTCAGCCATCCGAGCGGTTCCGGCAGCAACTCTGTTGCATGGAACCCCGCTTTGATCGTCCATGTGCCCGCCGACGGGGTGGCCGGTGTCTACCGGGGCGTGGTGACGCATTCAGTGGCTTGAGCCCCGCCGGCCGGCCACCCAGGGACTTATTCGGCATATAAAAGGAATACGACACGCTCTATTTCAATTCCGGTTATTGCGGTAAGCAATGCCCATAAATTGACCTCCGAGTCATCGCAGATGATCTCGGCGCCTTGACGTGTGTGCGGGCGTCACCATCGTGGACGCGGAGGTCTCCGTGCTCGGACACCGGGCTTATTCGCCGGAATTTGGTGGCCGCCCCGAAGGGCGGCCACAGGGATGGTTCGGACGACGGAGAGGGGGTGAAGGCGTATCAGCTGGGCGACGGGCCGTGGTGGGTTTGATGGCGATGGCCTCGTTGGTCCTGCCCATGGTCGCTGCGCCTCCTGCAGCCGCCGCCCCGTCGAACTACGTCTATGTGGCCAATGACGCCGATAACACCGTCTCGGTGATCAACACCACGAACGACACCGTCGGTGCCGCCCCGATCGCCGTCGGCACGACTCCCTTCGGCGTGGCCATCGTCCCGAACGGCACCAAGGCCTACGTCACGAACAACGGCTCGAACAACGTGTCGGTCATCAACACCGCCAACAACACCGTAAGCAACACCATCGCCGTCGGCGGCGGACCTCTGGGGGTGGCCGTCACCCCTGACGGCACAAAGGCCTACGTGGTCAATTCCACCGATGGCACCGTCTCAGTGATCAACACCGCGAACGACACCGTCGGTGCCACCGCCATCACCGTCGGCTCGAATCCCATCGGGGTGGCCGTCACTCCCAACGGCGCCAAGGCCTACGTCACCAACGCAGGCTCGAACAACGTGTCGGTCATCAACACCGCCACCGACACGGTCAGCTCCACCATCACCGTCGGCACGCTTCCCGACGCGGTGGCCGTGACTCCCAACGGGGCCAAGGCCTACGTCACCAACGGAGGCTCGAACAACGTGTCGGTGATCAATACTGCCGACGACAGTGTCGGCGCCACCCCCATCGCCGTGGGCCAAGGCCCCCGCGGGGTGGCCGTGACTCCCAACGGGGCCAAGGCCTACGTCACGAACAACGATGGGAACAGTGTGTCGGTGATCAACACCACCACTGACGCCGTTTCCACCACCATCACGACGAACATCGGCACCGGCCCGCTCGGGGTCTCCGTCACCGCGAACGGCAACAAGGCCTACGTTTCCAACGAGAAGTCCAACAACGTGTCCGTGATCGACACCAGCAACGACACGGCCAGCGCCACCCTCCTCACCGTCGGCGGCGGACCGGCAGGATCGGCGGCCTCCCCGGACCAGGGGGGCGAGGTGACCACATTCCAGGTCACCCCCACGGACGGCCTGACCATCAACGTTCCCAACTCGGCCACCCTGAGCGCGGTCACCCCAGGCAATACCGCCACCGGCCAGCTCGGCCAGGTCACGGTGAACGACCAGCGATCGCTGGCCGATGCCAGTTGGGTGGCCACCGCCTCACTGACCGATGCCTTCACCACCACCGGTGGCAGCCCCATCACCGGCAGCGCCACGACCTACACACCCGGAGCGTCAATCTCCCCCGTCAACGGACCGTTCACTGCGGGCACGGCAGGAACGCTCGCCTCCGCCCGGACCGCGTTCAGCAAGCCGAGCGGTTCCGGTAACAACTCCGTCAGCTGGAACCCCACCCTGGACGTCGCCGTACCCGCAGCCGCAGTCGCCGGCATCTACACCGGGACGGTGACCCATTCTGTGGCGTAAACCGTCGCCGCAACACCGGAGCTTCACCCTGATCGCCGCCGCGGCTCTCGCCGCGGCGGCGATCGCCCTGGGTGTCCTTACTCCGGCCGGCATCACCTCAGCGACGGCAGCGGACAGAGGGCCGGGATCCTTCGGCATCCGGCTCCTCGAAGCCCCTGTCGCGCTGCGGAACGACCCACGGGCACGGATGTATATCGTCGACCACCTCAAGCCGGGCACGACGATCAAGCGCGGTATCGAGATCTCGAACAAGTCGTCCGCCCCACGTCGCATCGACCTGTACGCGGCCGCCGCCTCCATCCAGCGGGACGGGTTCACCTTCGCCGCGAAGCGCACACCCAACGAACTGACTCAGTGGACCCGTGTCAAACCCCCCTTCGTGATCCTGGGCCCGCACTCGAAAGCCAAGGCCGAAATCACGATCAATGTGGCGCGGACCGCGCAAGCCGGAGAGCGCTACGCCGTCGTATGGGCCGAAAACCGCGTGGCAGCGGACGCCACCCACAACATCGGCAGCATCACCCGCGTGGGACTGCGGATCTACTTGGACATCGGGCCGGGCGGAGAGCCCCTCTCCGACTTCAAGATCGAGACGATGACGGGTGCGCGTGACAAACAGGGCCGTCCCAGCATTACCGCAGCCGTCCGCAACCTTGGCAGGCGAGCGGTGGACCTGAACGGGGCACTCGACCTTCGCGACGGCCCCGGCGGCATCAGCGCAGGCCCCTTCCGAGTGGCCTCCGTTGTCACACTCGCCTCGCACGGGATGGGCATCGTCACCGTTCCCCTTGATCCAGGCCTGCCCGACGGTCCTTGGAAAGCCAAGCTGACGCTGCGGAGCGGAACAGTGGAACGGACCAGCACAGCAACCGTGACGCTTGCCAAAGCGAAGGCCAGATCTCGCACCTTCCTCTACGCCGCAGCCGCCGCAGTCACGGCCCTGGCCGCTTGCGTACTCGTCCTGGTGATCCGCCGACGCCGCCGGCGAAACGACCGAGGGCCGACACCAGCACCACAAGCAGCGGGAGGAACGGACATTTCCTGAATTTCTCTCCTGTCTGCCGCAAACGGGCTTGGCACAGGGCCTCAGCCCCCGTACAGGCCCGCTATCTCCTTCGCGAAGTCCGCCGCTATCCGCTCCCGGCGCAGCTTCATCGACGGGGTCAGATGCCCCGCCTCCTCCGTGAAGTCCGCGGGCAGCACCGCGAAGCGGCGGATGGACTCGGGTCGCGAGACCAGCTTGTTCGCCTCCTCCACCGCCCGCTGCAGGACGGCCTCCAACTCCACGTCCCCGACGAGGAGTTCCGGCGGTACCGGGTGCTTGCCGCGCATCTGGCGCCAGTGGGTGATGCCGTCGGGGTCGAGGGTGATGAGCGCGGAGACGTAGGGGCGGCCGTCACCGACCAGCATGACCTGGGAGATCAGCGGGTGCTGGCGGAGCCAGTTCTCCAGCGGGGCCGGGGCCACCGACTTGCCGCCGGACGTGATCAGCAGCTCCTTCTTGCGGCCGGTGATGGTCAGATAGCCCTCGTCGTCCAGCTCGCCGATGTCCCCGGTGGCCAGCCAGCCCTCCCGCGTCGCGGGGACGACTCCGCCGGCCTGCGGGTCCCAGTAGCCGCGCAGGACGTGGTCGCCCGCGATCAGGATCTCGCCGTCCGCCGCGATCCGCACCCGGGTGCCGGGCAGCGGCCAACCCACCGTGCCCAGGCGGGGCTTGAGAGGTGGGGTGACCGTGGTGGCGCCGGTGGTCTCGGTCAGGCCGTAGCCCTCGAAGATCTCGATGCCCGCGCCCGCGTAGAACGCGGCGAGGCGCCGGCCGAGCGGGGAGCCGCCGCAGATGGCGTACTTCACCCGGCCGCCCATCGCCGCCCGGATGCGCCGGTAGACGAGGGGGTCGTAGAAGGAACGGGCGGTCTTCAGGGCCCGGTTCGGGCCGCTTCCGGTGCCGGTCTGCTTGGACTCCAGCGCCTCGCCGTAGCGCCGGGCGACGGCGACCGCGCGGTCGAAGGCGGTGAGCTTGCCGCCCGACTCCGCCTGTGCCCGCGCGGAGTTGAAGACCTTCTCCAGCATGTAGGGGATGGTCAGCAGACAGGTCGGCTTGAAGGCGGCCAGGTCCGGGAGCAGGTCCTCCGCCTTCAGGCTGGGCGCGTGCCCGAGCCGGACGCGGGCGCGCACGCAGGCGATCGCCACCATCCGCCCGAAGACGTGGGACATGGGGAGGAAGAGGAGGACGGACGGCTCCTCGCCCGTCTTCGCCTTGAAGATCGGGTAGAGGAGTTCGATGGCGTTGTCGACCTCGGCGAAGAAGTTGCCGTGCGAGAGGGCGCAGCCCTTGGGGCGGCCGGTGGTGCCCGAGGTGTAGATGAGCGTGGCGAGGGTGTCGGGGCCCAGCATGCCCCGGCGCACGGCCACTTCGGCGTCCGGGACGTGGGCGCCCGCCTGGCCCAGCAGCTCCACGTGCCCCTTGTCCATCACCCACAGGTGGCGCAGCTCGGGCAGGTGCTGGAGTTCGGGGCCGATGGCGGAGGCCTGTTCGGTGGTCTCGGTGACCAGGGCGACCGCGCCGGAGTCGTGCAGGATCCAGCGGGTCTGGTAGACGGAGGAGGTGGGGTAGACCGGCACGGTGACCAGGCCGGCCGCCCAGGCGGCGAAGTCGAGCAGCGTCCACTCGTACGTCGTCCGGGCCATGACGGCGATGCGGTCGCCCGGCACCAGCCCCTCCGCGATCAGGCCCTTCGCCGCGGCCAGCACCTGCTCGGCGAAGCCGGCCGCCGTGACGTCCCGCCAACTGCCGTCGGTCAGCCTGCGGCTGAGGACGACGGAGCCGGGGACCGCCTCGGCGTTGTCGAACGGCAGGTCGGCGAGCGAGCCGTGCGTCACCGGGGGTGCGAAGGGCGGTACGGACGCCTCCCGTACAGCGCCGTCCAGCCGTTTCGTCTCGGGCGCCACCAGCACCGGGTTGCCGTCGTAGTCGGTGGCGGAGACGGGGGCGGCGTTCGGGTACGGGGTGGACACTGGCGGCTCCTCGGGCGTGCAGCGGTCGACTGCTTGCTGCAATGCGTACGGGCCTCGGCTGCCGAGGCGTTCACCGGCGGCGGGCCGCAGAAAGGGGTTACCGACGGTTCAGTTGGGTGATCGTACGGTGCCGTTGTGGGGGGATTGTGCGGGTTCGGGGGTGGTCCGGGGATGGTCCCGGGTCAATCTCGCCTTCGGCCTTCCCCTCGCCGGCGACATAGACTTACCTTCGGTAACCCTACTCCAGAGTAACTCTTTTGGACCCCAGTCGTGCGGGAGTTGCACATGGCCGACCGCTACCTGACCGGCACGCCCGCGCTCGCGCCGCTGCTGGCGCGCGGCGCCCTGCGCTCCCCCTTCAAGCGCCCGGCCCCGGACGCGTCGTACCCGCGCACGCGGCTCGTCCTGCCCGGCCTGCGCGTCGACCTGGCCCGGCTCGCCGCCTACGAGCGGGTGTGCGGCTTGCCCACCGAAAACGACACGCTGCCGGTGACGTATCCCCACATCCTCGGCTTCCCGCTGGCCATGCGCCTGATGAGCGGCCGGGACTTCCCGCTGCCGCTGCTCGGCCTGGTCCACACCTCGATCGAGCTCGTCCGGCGCCGCAGCCTGCCCGCCACCGGCGAGTACGAACTCGCCGTCCACATCGACGGGTTGGCCCCGCACCGGCGCGGCACGGAGGCCACGGTGGTCACCGAACTACGGGCCGGCGGGGATGCCGTATGGGAGTCGCGGAGCACCTACCTCGCCCGGCACCGGAGCGACGGCGGCCCCGCAGAGCCACGGGACGAGCCTGCGCCTCCGCTCCCTGTGCTGGCCGAGTGGCGCCTCGCCGGCGACATCGGCCGGCGCTACGGCGCCGCGTCCGGCGACCGCAACCCCATCCACCTGCACCCCCTCACCGCCCGCCTCTTCGGCTTCCCGCGCGCCATCGCGCACGGCATGTGGACGGTGTCCCGCTGCCTGGCCGCCCACGGCACCCCCACCGCGACGACGGTCCGCGCGCACTTCCGGGCGCCGGTGCTGATCCCGGCGACGGTGACGTACGGGGCGGACCACTCCGGCCGCTTCGAGCTGCGCGGGGGCGAAGGGATGGGGGTCCCCCCGCGCGAGCATGTTCGAGCGTGGGGGAAGCTGCACCTGTCGGGAGAGGTGAGCTAGTCCACAGCAGAGGCCGGAGGCGCGGGCGGAGTCCAGGGCCGGCCGTCCAACAGGTTGCCCAGACCCGACCAGGCGAAGTTCATCAGGGTGGCCGCCGCCTGGCGGGGCGTCATGCCGGGGGTGGTGTTCGCCCAGGCGGCGAGGGACTCGGCGGCGCCCACCAGGGCCTCGGCGAGACCGGCGACCTCGCGCTCGGGGAGGCCCGGATCCATGGGGGTCCCCCCGCGCGAGCATGTTCGAGCGTGGGGGAGTGCGTCCCGGGCCGCGACCGCGATCAGCCGGGTGGCGAACTCGACGATCTCCTCGCGCATCGCCGCGACCTCGGCGGCGAAGGGCTCACCGTGGGTACGGGCCTGGAGGTGCAGCACGGACCAGGCGTCGGGGTGCTCGCCGGTGTGCGCGAAGAACGCCAGCAGCCCGTCCCAGAGCTGGCGGTCGGCGGGCAGCTCCGGGCGCACTCCGGCGCGGACGGCCTCCGTGAGAGCGGTGGCCTCGCGGCGGATGCAGGCGGTGAAGAGGTCTTCCTTGGAGTTGAGGTACAGGTAGACCAACGGCTTCGACACACCGGCGAGTTCGGCGATCTCGTCCATCGAGGCGGCCATGTAGCCACGCTCGCCGAAAATCCGTACGGCGGCGTCGAGCATCTGCTGCTCACGCACCGCACGCGGCATCCGCTTGGTCCTCGCCCCGCCCATGGGGAAAGCCTATGGCGTCAGGAGGTCTGGCCCTGAGCCCGCGCGGCGTCGTCGGCCAGGTCCTCCTGGCTGCGGTTGGCCTCGATGTTGGCCTCCAGGTTGGCCTTCATCCGGTCGACCCGGCCCGCGATCCGCTCCGAGGCCCGGTCCCGCTCCTTGCGCAGCAGCACCCAGCTGAGCGGCGCCGACAGCACCAGGGACAGGAGGAGCACCCACAGGAAGTTCGACTGGCCGTAGCCGTGCGGGAAGATGCCCGAGTAGACGGCTCCCCAGACGACCACGAGGCAGCCGGCGAAGATGCCGAGGCGCATCAGCGTGTAGCGGAGCATCTCAATCCACTCTTCCGTGTCGTACGGTCCGAAACCTCACAAGAGGCACCGTCCAGTGAAGCACGCCCCCCTGCCGATCTTGACAGGGGGGCGGAGCCCCTGGGGCCGTCGAAGGCTTCAGACGCGCATCGGCTGCGGCGACTCGCGGCGCAGCGGGTCCGGGCCGTCGTACTCGCGGATGATCTCGTAGCGGGTGTTGCGCTCCACCGGCCGGAAACCGGCGTCGCGGATCAGCTCCAGCAGGTCCTCGCGGGTCAGCTTGTTCGGCGTGCCGTAGTTGTCCGCGTCGTGGGTGATCTTGTACTCGACCACCGAGCCGTCCATGTCGTCCGCGCCGTGCTGGAGGGCGAGCTGGGCGGTCTGCACGCCGTGCATGACCCAGAAGACCTTCACGTGCGGGACGTTGTCGAAGAGCAGCCGGGAGACGGCGAAGGTCTTCAGCGCCTCCGCGCCGGTCGCCATCTGGGTACGGGCCTGCAGGGTGTTGCGTACCTTGCCGTCCTTCATGTCCACGAAGTCGTGCTGGTAGCGCAGCGGGATGAAGACCTGGAAGCCGCCGGTCTCGTCCTGGAGTTCACGCAGGCGCAGCACGTGGTCCACGCGGTGGCGGGGCTCCTCCATGTGGCCGTAGAGCATGGTGCACGGGGTCTTCAGACCCTTCTCGTGCGCCAGCCGGTGGATACGGGACCAGTCCTCCCAGTGGGTCCTGTGGTCCACGATGTGCTGCCGGACCTCCCAGTCGAAGATCTCGGCACCGCCGCCGGTGAGGGACTCCAGCCCCGCGTCGATCAGCTCGTCGAGGATCTCGGAGGCGGAGAGCCCGGAGATCGTCTCGAAGTGGTGGATCTCCGTCGCCGTGAACGCCTTGAGGGAGACGTTCGGGAGGGCGGCCTTCAGCTCGCGCAGGGAGCGCGGGTAGTACCGCCACGGCAGGCTCGGGTGCAGGCCGTTGACGATGTGCAGCTCGGTGAGGTTGTCACTCTCCATCGCCTTGGCGAGCTTGACCGCCTCCTCGATGCGCATCGTGTACGCGTCCTTCTCGCCCGGCTTGCGCTGGAACGAGCAGTAGGCGCAGGACGCGGTGCACACGTTCGTCATGTTGAGGTGCCGGTTGACGTTGAAGTGCACGACGTCACCGTTCTTGCGCGTCCGCACCTCGTGCGCGAGGCCGCCCAGCCAGGCCAGGTCGTCCGACTCGTACAGCGCGATGCCGTCCTCGCGGGTCAGCCGTTCACCGGAGCGGACCTTGTCCTCCAGCTCGCGCTTGAGCCCGACGTCCATGCTCATCCCTTTCCTCGACGACCCAGTAACCGTAGCCCTACACCTCTTCCGGCAGTTCCCCGACCCGGTTCTCCCACTTGGTGGAGAGCACGATCGTGGTACGGGTCCGGGAGACGCCCTTGGTGCCGGACAGCCGGCGGATGATCTTCTCCAGGCCGTCGACGTCCGCCGCCCGGACCTTGAGCATGAAGGAGTCGTCACCGGCGATGAACCAGCAGTCCTCGATCTCGGGGAGTTCCTTCAGCCGCTGGGCCACGTCCTCGTGGTCGGCGGCGTCGGAGAGCGAGATGCCGATCAGCGCGGTGACACCGAGGCCGAGGGAGGCCGCGTTCACGGTGGCGCGGTAGCCGGTGATGACACCGGCCGCCTCCAGCCGGTTGATGCGGTCGGTGACGCTGGGGCCCGACAGGCCGACGAGGCGCCCCAGCTCCGCGTAGGAGGCCCGGCCGTTCTCCCTCAGGGCCTGGATGAGCTGCCTGTCCACGGCGTCCATGCGATCGAAGCCTTCCCCTGGAAAGTTCTGTGTTCCTGAAGTGATGAGAGGTACTGCGACTTGCTCAGCTGACTGCCGGTGCTCTCACGTCGTCCGGGTCCCGCCCCCGAGTTCGCCCTCCCAGCGGCGGTAGAGCCGGTGCCCGACGCCCGCCGCGTCCAGCACCCGCCCGGCGACGAAGTCCACCAGGTCCTGGATGTGGGTGGCGCCCGCGTAGAACGCCGGGGAGGCCGGCACCACGCTCGCGCCCGCGTCGTCCAGGGCGACCAGGTGCCGCAGGGTCTGCCCGTTCAGCGGGGTCTCCCGTACGGCCACGACCAGGCGGCGGCGCTCCTTGAGCGTGACGCTCGCCGCGCGCTGGAGCAGGTCCTTCGACAGCCCGAGCGCGACACCGGCCACGCAGGCGGTCGAGGCGGGCACGATCAGCATGCCCTTGGCGGGGTACGACCCGGAGGACGGCCCGGCGGCGAGGTCCCCGGCGCTCCAGTACCGCACCCCGGCCACGTCGACATCGAAGGTCCCGGGCTTCCCGTCGGCCCCGAGCGACAGCCATTCCCGCAGGTCGTCCTGCCAGTGCGCGTCCCGGAAGGAGATCTGCGTCTCGTCCAGCAAGGTCAGCCGCGAGGCCCGGCTGACCACCAGGTCGACGGCCTCCCCCGCGTCCAGGAGCGCACGCAGCACGGCGGCGGCATAGGGCGTACCGGACGCCCCGGACACCCCCACGATCCAAGGCACGCGCTGCGTTTCTCCTGCGTTCACACCTTGAGCGTACCGGCGGGGACTGGGGCGCGATGCACTCAGACCGTCAGACCCCGAACCAGCAGATCAAGCAGGGAGCACACGAACAGCGCGATGCCGATGAACCCGTTGACGCTGAAGAACGCCCTGTTCACGCGGGACAGGTCGTGGGGGCGGACGATCGTGTGTTCGTAGACGAACGCTCCCGCCACGATCAGCAGGCCCAGCCAGAAGAACACGCCGGCGTCGGTGCGCAGGGCGTACCAGACGAAGAGGGCCGTCGTGATCGCGTGGCAGACGCGGGCGCCCCAGATCGCCGCCGGGACGCCGAAGCGGGCCGGGACCGACATGACGCCGACCTCGCGGTCGGTCTCCACATCCTGGCAGGCGTAGATCAGGTCGAAGCCGCCGATCCAGATGCCCACGGCCAGGCCGAGGATCACCGCGTCCCAGTTCCACGTGCCCGAGATGGCCAGCCAGCCGCCGACCGGGCCCATCGCCTGGGCCAGGCCAAGGATCGCCTGTGGGAAGTTCGTGAAGCGCTTCCCGTAGGGGTAGACCACCATCGGGATCACCGCGACGGGGGCCAGGGCCAGGCAGAGCGGGTTCAGCAGGGCCGCCGCCCCGAGGAAGATCACCAGGGCGATCAGGGCGCCGGTCCAGGCGTGGCGGACGGACATCGCGCCCGTGACGAGTTCGCGGTGTGCCGTACGCGGGTTACGGGCGTCGATCTCCCGGTCGATGATCCGGTTGACCGCCATGGCGAACGTGCGCAGGCCGACCATGCAGATGGTGACCAGCAGCAGCCGGCTCCAGTGGATGTTCTTGTCCCACTCGTACATCGCGGTCAGCGCGGCGATGTAGGCGAAGGGCAGCGCGAAGACCGAGTGCTCGATCATCACCAGGCGAAGGAACGCCTTGGTCCGTCCTGGCTGCGGAAGCGCAGCGGATGCGCTGGTCACAGGCCGTACTCCCGCCAGCGACGGTCCACCAGCGCGGCCGTCTTCGGGTCCGACAGGACCATCTCCGGCCACCCCCCGTCCCTCGTGTAGCCCTCCTCGGGCCACTTCTTCGTCGCGTCGATGCCGGCCTTGCCGCCCCAGAACTGCTGGTAGGAGGCGTGGTCGAGGTGGTCGACGGGGCCTTCCACGACCGTGAGGTCACGGGCGTAGTCGGTGTTGCCGAGGGCGCGCCAGGCGACCTCGTGCAGATCGTGGACGTCGCAGTCGGAGTCCACGACCACGATCAGCTTGGTGAGGGACATCATGTGCGCCCCCCAGATCGCGTGCATCACCTTCTGCGCGTGCTTGGGGTACTTCTTGTCGATCGAGACGATCGCGCAGTTGTGGAAGCCGCCGGCCTCGGGCAGGTGGTAGTCCACGATGTCCGGGACGATGATCTTCAGCAGCGGCAGGAAGAAACGCTCCGTGGCGCGGCCGAGGGGGCCGTCCTCCGTGGGGGGCCTGCCGACGACGATCGACTGGAGCAGCGGGCGCTTCCGCATCGTCACGCAGTCGATCTTGAGGGCCGGGAACGGCTCCTGCGGGGTGTAGAAGCCCGTGTGGTCGCCGAAGGGGCCCTCCGGCAGCATCTCGCCCGGCTCCAGCCAGCCCTCCAGGACGACCTCGGCGTTCGCGGGCACCTGGAGCGGGACCGTCTTGCAGTCGACCATCTCGATCCGCTTGCCGGCGAGGAACCCGGCGAAGAGGTACTCGTCGATGTCCCCGGGGAGCGGCGCCGTGGAGGCGTAGGACACCGCCGGCGGGCAGCCGAAGGCGATGGCCACCGGCAGGCGCTCGCCGCGCCTGGCCGCCACCTGGTAGTGGTTGCGGCTGTCCTTGTGGATCTGCCAGTGCATGCCGATCGTGCGCTTGTCATGGCGCTGGAGGCGGTAGAGCCCGAGGTTGCGGATGCCCGTCTCCGGGTCCTTGGTGTGGGTCAGGCCCAGGTTGAAGAAGGAGCCGCCGTCCTGCGGCCAGGTGAACAGCGCCGGCAGCCGGTCCAGGTCCACCTCGTCGCCGTGCAGGACGACCTCCTGCACCGGGGCGTTGTCCGGCTTCACCTTCTTCGGCGGCACGTGCGCCATCGCGCCGAGCTTCCCGAAGGCCTCGCGCACGCCCACGAACCCGTGCGGCAGCTCGGGGCGCAGCAGGCCGCCGATCTTCTCGGAGATCTCGCCGTACGACTTCAGGCCGAGGGCCTTCAGCAGGCGCCGGTCGGTGCCGAAGACGTTCATCGCGAGGGGCATGGCGGAGCCCTTCACGTTCTCGAAGAGCAGCGCCGGGCCCCCGGACTTCTGCACCCGGTCGACGATCTCGCCGACCTCCAGGTAGGGGTCGACCTCGGCCTTGATGCGCTTGAGGTCACCCTCACGCTCCAGCGCCCGCAGGAGGGAGCGAAGATCGTCGTAAGCCATGCGACCCAGTATCTGTCACCCGATACGCTGGCCCGGTCACCGGGGCCGTCCCAGAGCACGGGGAGAGCGCACGACGATGCTGAGGTATCTGCCGTTCCTGCTGGTCCTGGCGTTGTGGATCTACGCGTTCGTGGACTGTCTGAACACCCCCGACGAAGACGTCCGCCATCTGCCCAAGGTGGTGTGGGTGATCGTCATCCTGCTCTTCGGCGAGGTGCTGGTCGGCCCGCTCGCCTGGCTGATCACCGGCAGGGCCCGCCGGACCGCGGCGTACGGCGGCGTCGGCGTCGCCGGCACGGGCGGCGCCTGGGTCGCCCCCGACGACAACCCCGAGTTCCTGAAGTCCCTCGGCATGGACGACCCCAAGGGCGAGTGACCCATGGAACTCCGGCTGCTCGTCACCTTCGAGAAGGTCGCCACGGTGCTGAGCTTCACCCGGGCCGCGGCCGAGCTGTCGTACGCCCAGTCCAGCGTGACCAGCCAGATCCGCACGCTGGAGTCCTCGCTCGGCACCGAGCTGTTCGACCGGCTCGGCAGCCGGATCCGGCTCACCGAGGCGGGTGAGCGGCTGCTGCCGTACGCGCGCCGGATCATCGAGCTGACCGAGGAGGCTCAGGCGGCGGTCACCGGCGCCGAGGAGCCGGAGGGCACCCTCACGATCGGCACGATGGAGTCCCTGACCTCCTACCGGCTGCCCCCGCTGCTGGAGTACTTCCACCACCGCCACCCCAGGGTGCGACTCGCCCTGCGCACCACCATCGGCGACGAGACCCGTCAGGCGCTGCGGCAGGGGACGTACGACCTCGGGTTCCTGATGGAGGCGGAGACCGGGCACCCGGGGCTGGAGAGCGCGGTGCTGGCGGTGGAACCGCTGGCGCTGGTCGCGGGGCCGCAACACCCCTTGGCGGGCATGGAGTTCGGCACCCACGACCTCCTGCGGCAGTCCCTGCTCGCCACCGAACCCGGCTGCGCCTACCGGGACCTGTTCGAGCGGGAGCTGAAGTCCCTGGGGGACGTCGGGTTCATGGAGTTCGGCACCATCGAGGCCACCAAACGCGCGGCGGCGGCCGGCCTCGGCATCGCGCTGCTGCCCGAGGTGACGGTCGCCGCCGAACTCGCGGAAGGTTCTCTCGTACGGCTTCGCTGGGAGCCGCCGTTCACGCTTCGGACGCAACTGGCGTGGCGGGCCGGGAAGCGGCTTCCGGCGCACGCGCGGCTGTTCGTGGAGCAGGCGCGGAAGCTGGTGTCCGAACAGGCCGGGCAAGAGTGACCTTCAGGCTCGCCGTCACGATCAGCGGGACGCCGAGCGCCTGGACGAGGCCGATGTGGTGGCCGTACACCGCCCAGTCCATGACCATCGCGACCGCCGGGTAGACGAAGGCGAGCACGGCGATCTTCGAGGTCGGCAGCTTGGCGTAGGCCGCGTACATCAGGACGTACATCACCCCGGTGTGGATGAGGCCGAGCCCGGCCAGCCAGCCCCAGCGCCAGCCCGTGCCGCTCATCGCGCCGAAGTCGGCGAACGGCAGCAGGAGCGGGATGCCGACCAGCACCTGGACGAGGGCGATGAGGTGCGGGCGCACGCCGCTGATCCGCTTGGTGACGAGGGTGGACAGGCCGTAGAGGAGGGCGGCGAGCAGGGCCTGGCCGATGCCCGTCAGGTACGTGCCGCCGCCGCTCGTGAAGTCGGCGGGGGTGACGCCGGAGACCAGGACCAGGCCCGCGAAGGCCAGCGCGATCCAGCCCACCTTGGCAACCGTCAGCCGTTCCCGGAAGAGCAGGGCGCCCAGCAGGACCACGTAGAAGGGCTGCGTGTGGTAGACCACCGTGGCCACCGAGATGGACGTGTTCTCGTACGCCTGGAAGAGCAGGACCCAGTTGAAGACGATGAACACGCCGCCGAGGACGGCCAGTCCGAGCGTGCGCGGGGTGAAGCCGTGGCCGCGCAGCCAGCCGCGGGCGACGACGTAGGAGCCCAGCGCCAGGGCGCCGAACAGGACGCGGAAGAAGACGACGTCGAAGGGCGAGGCGCCCGACTCGACGACGAAGACACCGAGGGTGCCGGAGAGCACCATCGCGGTCGTCAGCTGGGCCGTGCCCTTGTTCTGTGAGGTCATGCCGACGACGCTACGAACGGCCGCCGGGGCCGGTCCACGCGCCAGTGGGGCGTCCTGCCGATGGGGGGCATCGGCGGTGCCGATGCCCGCAGGTCGTACGTCTGTCAACTCACTGAGGGTGACCCGCAGGTACTCGGACTGGCGACCGCGGCCTGGTGCCGGGCTGGGCGAGTTACCTCAGGAGGGCGCAGTTCGGGGTGACCGTCCCGGAGGCCGGCCGCAGCCGTCGACGTGCCGGATGTCGGCCTGGGCGGCGATCTGGGGGGGGCCAGGAACTGGTGCTCTTGAAGTGCTCTCCCAGCTGAAGCCAGGAGATTCCCACCTACCTTGCGGTGGCGGGCTTGACGCCTCGTGGGCGCCTGACGACTGCCCTTCCGGCAGCCGGGACGAGCGCGGGGCCCGTCCGATACAGGTGCAGGACGTTCCGGGCGGCATTGTGGTCGGCGTTGCCAGCCCAGCCGCAGCCTTCGTTCTTGCACACGAACACGGCCTGGGACTCCCGGCTGCCCGGCGTGGTGAAACCGCACATCGAGCAGCGCCGGGAGGTGCCGGGTGCGGGAACCTGGTGCAAGCTGCCGCCGTGACGGGCGGCCTTGTACGTCAGCATCGTCACTGTCCTGCCCCACGCCTCCTGGCTAATGGAACGGTTCAGAGCGGACTTCTGCGTGACGTTCTTCCCCGGGTTCTCCACGGTGCCCCTGGCACTCTTGACCATGTTCGGGATGTCCAGGTCTTCCACCACGATCACGCCGTAGGTGCGGGCGAGTCGGGTGGTGGTCTGGTGCTGCCAGTCGTTCACCACATACCGGCACGGCGTCCTCACCGACGCCATGCTGAGGCGGTGCGAGGAGATCATGCGGGACGTGTGCACGGACTTCGAGGCCGAGCTGAAGCAGTTCAACGGCGAAGAGGACCATGTGCACCTGCTCGTGCACTACCCGCCCAAGGTCCAGCTCTCCAAGCTGGTCAACTCCCTCAAAGGCGTCTCCGCCCGCCTGCTGCGCAAGGAGCACGAGGCGCATATGCGCCGGTACCTGTGGGGCGGCCACTTCTGGTCCGGCTCCTACTTCGCAGGCTCATGTGGCGGGGCGCCGCTGACCGCCGTACGCCAGTACATCGAGAACCAACAGCGCCCCGCATGAACTTTGCAGGGTCCTCGGGGTCCTCGAACGACTACCGCCGGGCCCCCATCGCGTAAGCGGGGCTCGCCGACCTGACGGGGCCTGCCGATCTCGGCTCCCGCCAGACCGGATCCCCGTGGGTCAGTCGCCGATGGAGGTCTCGCGCAGCACGAGGTCGAGCAGCCCCGGGAAGCGGGCGTCGAACTCGACCCTCCTGAGCCGGTTGACCCTCTTCGGCCCCTCGTCACGCTGTTCCACCAGACCGGCGCCGCGCAGTACCGAGAAGTGATGGCTGAGGGCCGCCTTGCCGACGGGCACGTCGAAGCTGCCGCAACTGCGGGACCAGTCGGCCGAGGAGGCCAGCTCCCTGACGAGGGTGACGCGTACGGGGTCCGCGAGGGCGGCGAGCGCGGTGAGGACGGGCACGTCGTCGGGGTGGGTGTGCTCGGGGGCGGCCCGATGACCGGTGGCGGCCACGTGACCCTCCTCACTGCCGTGTGCCACTTGCCGAATGGCGGCGGGCGCCGGGGCGGTGTACGGCGTGGTGTCCTCCGCCGCGAAGGCCGCCTACGCCAAGGAGCACGGCTACGACGAGGTGTTCGTCGGTGCCTTCCAGGAACCGGTACGGCAGGCGACCAGCGGCCGGGGTGTCGACCTGGTCCTGGACCCGGTCGGCGGCGACACCCTGCGCGCCGGCCTCGCCTCCCTCGCCCCCTTCGGCCGCCTGGTCTCCTTCGGCAACGCGAGCTCGGCCGAGCCATGGACGGTGGGCCAGCCGGAGCTGTACCCGCTCGGCGTCTCCGTCTCCGGCTTCTCCATCCTGAGCCTGGCGACGACCGCCCCGGCCGAGCTGCGCCGCTTGTCGGAGCGGGCCTTCGCGAAGGTCGTCGACGGAACGGTCGCCCTGCCGGTGACCGCCGAGTTCGCCCTGGCGGATGCGGCCGACGCCCACCGGCTGATGGGCGCCCGGGCCAGCACCGGCAAGCTGCTGCTGCGGGTGGGCGCGTAGCCGTCCCGACCCGACCCGTCCCTCAGACCCTGGCCCAGCTCTGCGAGGACGCCCCCGACTGGCAGGTCGCCTCGGCCGTGCCGCCCCCGAAGGCGAGGTCGAGGCAGCCGCCGTCGTAGACCGTGCGCAGGGAGTTGCCGGAGCCCGTCGTCCAGCGCAGGTTGCTGCCGCCCTGTGAGCAGTCCCCGACGAAGACGGCCTGGTTGTTGCCGTTGGCGCTCAGGCAGGAGCCGGTCGACACGTTGACCACCTTCACACTGCCGCCGGCCGCGCTGCGGAAGGTCCAGCGTGCGGTGGAGTCGGAGCAGCTGCCGAGGCCGGTGGAGCTGTAGATCTGGGTCAGGCACTTGCCGTTCTCGCCGTTCTTCAGCCGGAAGGAGCCGGATCCGGGGCTGGTGGTGGAGGTTTCGCCTGATCCTCCGGCGGCTCCACTGGAGGAGCCCCCGGAGGAGCCGCCCGAAGCTCCGCCGGACGAGTTGCCGGTACCGCCCGAGCTGTCGCCCGGGGAGCCGGAGCCCGAACCGGAACCGGAACCGGAGTGGGTCCCGCTCCCCCGGTCACCGCCGCCGGTGCCGCCGTCCGGGTCCGTCTTGCCGGGCTTCTTCTTGCTGGCGGGAGAGGCCGACCTGCTCTTACCGGGTTTCGGCGTACCGGAGGGCGCTCCGGTGTGCGCGTCGGCCGAGGCGGAGGCGGTGACCGACGCGGACGGGGTCCCGCCCGCGTCGGCCCGGTTCGTGTCGGTGACGTAGGGCGCCAGCTGGAAGGCCAGGGTGGCGGCGCCGACGACCACGACCGGTGCGACAACCACGAGGAGGCGGTTGCTCCGCCGCGCCGGCTTCTCCGGTGCATCCGGCTTGGCCGGCTCCCGCTCGGGCCCTCGTACGACGACTTCGGGCGCGTCCGGCACCTCGGGCGCGTCCGGCACCTCCGCCGCGAACGCCGCGCGCGCCGCAAGCCGTTCGTGGACGGCCGCGGGCCACCTCCCGGGGCCGGACGGGCCCCGCCCTGCCGCGAGTTCGAGAAGTTCCGCGGCGGTGGGCCGGCCCTCGGGGTCCTTGTCCAGGCAGGAGGCGACGACCGAGGCCAGCTCCGGGTCGCGTTCGTGCAGCTCCGCCAGGTCGGGCTGTTCGTGCACGATCCGGTACAGCACCCCGTGCCCGGACTCGTCGCCGAAGGGCGGCCGTCCGCACGCCGCGAACGCCATCACGGAGCCGAGCGCGAACACGTCCACCGCGCCGGTCAACCGCTTGAGGCCGGAGGCCTGTTCGGGCGACATGTAGGCGGGGGTGCCCACCACCATGCCGGTCCTGGTCAGCTGGCTCTGGTCCGCGGCCCGCGCGACACCGAAGTCGATGAGGGTGACACCGTCGAGGGTCAGCATGACGTTGGACGGCTTGATGTCCCGGTGGACCATGTCCAGCTCGTGCACGGCCGCCAGCCCGGCCGCGGCCTCCCGCAGCAGCCACCACAGCGCCTCGCTCGGCAGCGGTCCGCCGTGCGCCTCGACGGCGGCGTTCAGGGTCAGCCCCGGCACGTAGGCGGTGGCGAACCACGGCGGGCGGGCGTCGCGGTCACCGGCGAGCAGGGGCGCGGTGGCCCCGGCGGGCAGCCGGGAGAGGCTGTCCAGCTCGTGCCCGAAGCGGCGGACGAAGTCCTTGTCCTCGGCGCCGACGGACGACAGCATCTGCTTGACGGCGGCGTACCGGCCCTCGTACACCCCGAGATAGACCCGGCCCATGCCGCCGGCACCGAGCCGGCCGACCAGCGGGATCGGCCCGATCCGCCGGGGGTCGTCGCCCTCCAGCGGCTCGACGCCGACATCTTCCCTGTTTTCCCCGTTGTTCAACTCGCTCTCCCTGCACCTGATGTGATGCTGATTCACCGGCCTGGGCCGACAACCCGGCGGTCCAACATATTGGTTCGGACCGTGCCCCCGTGCCCCGTCTCGCCGTGTCACCGTTGCCCCGGCCTCCCCCCGTGCCGGACAGTGAGGCCATGGATCTGGACACGGCCCGTGCCTGGCTCGCCACCGCCCTCGCCGAGGCCCGCGCCGGGCGCGCCGAGGGCGGCATCCCGGTCGGCGCCGCCCTCTACGGCCCCGACGGCACCCTGCTGGGCCGCGGCCACAACCGCCGCGTCCAGGACGGCGACCCGTCCCTGCACGCGGAGACGGCCGCGTTCCGGGCGGCGGGACGGCAGCGGTCGTACCGCGGTACGACCATGGTCACCACCCTCTCCCCCTGCTGGTACTGCAGCGGACTGGTCCGGCAGTTCGGCATCTCCCGGGTGGTGATCGGCGAGGCCGTCACCTTCCACGGCGGCCACGACTGGCTCGCCGAGCACGGCGTGGAGATCGTCCTGCTGGACGATCCGGAGTGCGTCGAGCTGATGCGCGGCTTCATCGGCAGCGAACCCGACCTGTGGAACGAGGACATCGGTGAGTGATCCCCGTATTCCGACGATCGATCTGCGGCCCTGGCGGGACGGCGACGCCGAAGCCCGCGCCGGCCTCGCCCGTACCGTCGACCAGGCCCTCCGGACCGCCGGTTTCCTGCTGGTTACCGGGCACGGCGTCGACCCTGGCCTGTGCGCCCGGATCCGTACGGCCGCACGGGGCTTCTTCCTGCTGCCGGACGACGTCAAGCGGCGGTACGAGGCCAAGGTCGGCGGTCGCGGGTGGCTCGGGCCCGGGGCCGAGGCCAACGCGTACGCGGAGGGGACCGAGACGCCGCCCGATCTGAAGGAGTCGCTGACGTTCGCGACGGACGAGCCGTTCGACGACCCGGTGGTCAACGCCGAGTGGTACGCCCCCAATGTGTGGCCCGCCGAGGCACCCGGGCTCCGGCCGTTGTGCGAGGAGTACCTGGGGCACATGGCCGGGCTGGAGAAGCAGTTGCTCTCGCTGCTCGGGTACGCGCTCGGGCTCGAACCCGACTTCTTCTCCCGGCACATGGACCATCCGACGTACGGCTTCAACATCAACTGGTATCCGGGGACGGAGGTCGTCGGGGAGGCGGAGCCGGGGCAGTTCCGGATCGGGCCGCACACCGACTTCGGGACCGTCACGATCCTCGACCGGCAGGCGGGCAAGGGCGGGCTCCAGGTGTACACAGATGCGGGCGGGTGGGAGGACGCGCCCTACGACCCGGCCGCCTTCACCATCAACATCGGTGATCTGCTGGCCCGTTGGACCGGCGACCGGTGGCGTTCGGGGCGGCACCGGGTGCTGCCGCCGCCCGCCGACGCGCCCGCCGAGGAGCTGATGTCCCTCGTGTACTTCGGCGAGTGCACCCCGGGCACCCTGGTGGAGTCCGTGCCGGCGCCGGTGGGCCGGGTGGCGTACCCGCCCGTCGACTCGCACGTGTATCTGCGGGAGAAGCTGGACTCGATCACCGTCGGTTGATCACTTCCGCGTTCGCGGCGCCGCTTCCCCGACCCGGTCCCTCATGCCCCAGCCATTTTCGTGACCCAACGGACATCACTGACCCTGGCCCGGAGCAACTTCCCCTTTTTACACTGCTGTTGAGGGGGAGATGCGGTGCACAGACGGTTGCACGGGCGCGGAGCGCTGTTCGACTTCGATCCACCCGGTCTCGCGCCGCGGCTCGTGGGCCTGCGCCCGCACCAGCACCGCGGCCATCCGTACGAGCACCCGGGCGAGCTGCCCCTGGTGGTGCTGACCGGCGCCCGCGGTCTGGGCAAGAGCGCGGTGCTCGGCGAGCTGCGGGACGCCTACAAGGGGCATACGCCGGTCGCGCTGATCGACTGCGCGGAGGAGCAGTTCGCGCGGCCCCCGGCGGAGCGGCCCGCCGACTCCTGGTCGCCGCTCGCGCAGGCGCTACTGGTGATCGCCGAGCAGCTGGCCGCGCCGGTGACCGGCGCCGGGCGGATCACGTTCCCGCGGCTGATGTCGGGGCTGGTCGCGGTGGCCGCGGGCGGCTGGGGCGACGCCGACTCGGAGCGGATCCGCCGGGAGGTCGAGCGGATCCTGCTGCTGAACGAGAGCGGCTCGTGGATCAGCGGCTTCGCCGGGCGCTGGGCCGGGAAGGTGGCCGCCAAGGTCGTCGCCGCGGCCACCGGCACCGGACCGCTGGTGGGCGGGGCCATCGAGGCGACGCTGGAGTCGGTCGCCGAGGGCTTCAGCAGCCGCCGGCAGCAGAAGGCGTCGGTGTGGTACCGGACGTATCCGAACGCGGGCGGGCACGCGCAGCGCGGGCTGATCCTGCTGTCCGGGCACTTCCGGGCGGGCGGCACCTCCCGCGAGCACTCCGAGCGGTATCTGGTGCGGGCGCTGCTCGCCGACCTGGCCGAGGCCTACGCGGGCGTGCTGCCGCGCATGAAGCGCCTGGGCCGGCCCCTGGTGCTGCTCGACAACGCCCAGTCGCCGCCCGGCCCCGGGCTCGTGGAGGCGGTGCTGCGCGACCGTGCCGAGGGCGTCGAGGACCACGTGGCGTTCGTCGCGGCCCGGCGCGGCGAGGGCCGCGAGGAGCTGCGCAGCGCGGTGCGGCGGGAGCTGGCGGAGGTGGCCCGGCGCACGGACTGGACGCCGGACGCGGCGCCCTCCTCGCGGGCGCTGCTGGTCGCGCTGCCGCCGCTGAGCCCGGACGACACCCTGCACATCGTCGGCGCGGTCTGCGGCGACACCGCCGTACCGCCCCAACTGCCGCATGCGGCACACCGGTTGACCGGCGGCAATCCGCTGGGCATCGTGCTGCTCGCCGAGTCGGCCGCGCAGCATCTGCCGCAGGCGTCCTCGCTGGGCGAGCTGCTGACCACGGACGTCCGGCCGGACGAGGACGAGCCGGGCCTGCCCGCCTACCAGGCGCTGCTGGACCGGCTGGTGCCCGCCGAGCACCTGGACGAGCTGACCGTGCTGGCCGCCGCCCACGACCACGACTCGGCCTGCGCGCTGGCGGCGGCGCTGCTCCCGGACACCTTCGGCCCGGCGGACGTACGCGCGCTGCAGACGCTGCTGGCCGAGGAGGGGCTTCCGGGGACGCCCGGCCAGTTCGTCGGCGACCCGTTCGTACGGACCCTGCTGCTGCTCCGGCTGCATCTGCGCGACCCGGACCACGCCTCGTGGCGGACGGCGCACGAGACGCTGATCGCGCACTACCCGGGGGCCGAACACGCCCGCTACCGGCTGCATCACGAACTCGCCCTGGGGAGCACGGAGTCGGCGGTCGCCCATCTGCGCGACACCTTCCCCGTCCTGGGCACCCGGGCCTGGCTGCGCACCCTGCGCTTCGTCGCGTCGGCGCCGTACTTCCACGCGCACGACGCCGCAGGCCGTGACTCCACCGGCGGGGGCGACCGGCGGGCCGCCGTCGCGCTGGGCCGTGGCGACGCCGGGCAGCGGCCTCCGCAGGGCGCGGACGCCGTCCTGCACCTGCGGACACGGCGGCTGCTGCACGCGGTGTGGCAGCTGGCCGATCCGCTGGTGCTGCCCGACCCGAAGGTGGGCGACCGGCTCCGCTTCGAGCTGGAGCAGCTGTCCAACCTGCGGCCCGCGGGCAACGCGCTGCTGTGGCGGGCGTCCCGGGACTGGCCGGCGGCGGCGCTCGCCGGGCGCCCCCTGGACATCTCCCACGATCCGGACGACGAGGACGAGGGCCCGGACGACCTGAGTGGGGAGGCGTGATGACGCGCAGGGGTGTGGGCACGTGGATACGCGAGGGCGTGTGGGAGATCCCGCTGCGCCGCTATCTGGCTCTGCTGCTGACGGCGGGCCTGGTGACCGGAGTGGTGTTCGCGGTGCGGACCGTCGCCCACACCGACCGGTCCTGCGCGCCGGGGGTGTCCCGGCCGCCGGGCAGCGACGAGTGCGTGGGCGTGGCGACGGGCGACTACGACTTCGGCCGGCCGCAGCTGCGGGACGTCGTACGGGCGATCGCGCGGGAGAACGGCCGTCTCAAGCCCGGCAGTTACGTCACGGTGGCGCTGATGCTGCCGTACAGCTCCGCCTCGCAGACGAACCTGAACGACATCCAGCACCAGCTCCAGGGCGCCTACCTGGCGCAGTACCAGGCCAACCACGCCTCCAACGGGGAGGCCCCGCTGATCCGGCTGGCGCTGGCCAACCCGGGGGCCACCGGCGGGCGGTGGCCGCAGACGGTCGAGCAGCTGACCCTGATGACGAAGAGCGCGGACCGGCTGCGGGCGGTCGCCGGGATCGGGCAGAGCACCGACAACAACAAGCAGGCGGTACGGGCGCTGACCCGGCGCGGGATCCCGGTGATCGGCTCCTCCATCACCGCCGACGACCTGGCCAACGGGCAGCAGGGCAAGGACCCGTACCCGGGCCTGGCCCGGGTGTCGCCGACCAACACCGACGAGGCCCGCGCGCTGGCCTCCTTCGCCAAGGTGAGCGCGGGCAAGGCGCTGCTGGTGTACGACAAGCCGGGCGACCCGTACACGCGCACGCTGCAGGAGTCGTTCGCGGCGCTGATCAAGGGCTCGCCGTACGAGCCGCAGCCGTTCACGCCGCCCGCCGACCGCAGCGAGGAGGGGACGACCGCGAACACCTTCCGGCAGATCACGCACCTGGTCTGCGACACCTCCCGGGAGACCGACACGATCCTGTTCGCGGGGCGGCACACGCAACTGCGGCAGTTCATCAACGCGCTGGGCGGACGCGGCTGCCAGGACCGGAAGTTCACCGTGCTGACCGGGGACGAGGCGTCGTACCTGACCCACGAGAGCACGCTCGACCGCAGCGCCCTGCGGCACAACCTCTCGGTCCGCTACACCTCCCTCGCCCACCCGGACGCCTGGACGAAGGACCCGGCGAAGACGGGCGGTTCGGCGGCGGACTTCCAGCAGCTGCGGCAGCTGCTGGCGGACGCTGCCCGGGGGCCGGTCGGCCCGATCGGCGCGGCCCCGCTGGACGACGGCCAGCTGATCATCGGCTACGACACCGTGCGCCTCGCGGTGCACGGCATCCGCGAGGCGGTGCCGGACGGCAGGTCGGTCCCCTCGCTCGCGGACGTGGGCCTGCAGTGGCCGCAGGTCAAGGGCTCGCTGCGGGTGGACGGGGCGAGCGGCTGGATCTGCCTGGACGTGCACGGCAACCCGTACGACAAGGCCGTACCGATCGTGGAGCTGACCCCGCAGGGCGGCGCCCGCTTCGTCCGGATCGCCTGGCCGGAGGGGAAGCCGCCGGGCACGGAGTGCCTGCCGCCGTCGTCCCACTAGGGCCTGTCCGGCGGATCTTGCCGCAGACGCAGGGCCTGGCACGCCCATCTGCGTCCATGAGGTGCCGTCGATCTCCTGCGACCTGATCCGCCGGACAGACCCTAGTCGAAATACCGGGCCGGACAAGGGTGTTGATCACGTCATGACTCAAGGACCCGCACCTCGCCCGCTGTCCGACGACGCGCTCTCCGACCTGCTCGGCACGCAGCGGTTCGGCACCCTCGCCACCGTCAAGCGCACCGGCCATCCCCACCTGACCACCATGCTCTACAGCTGGGACGCCGAGTCCCGCGTCGTGCGGTTCTCGACGACGGCCGACCGTGTCAAGCTCAAGCACCTGCAGCGGGACCCGCGTGCCGCGCTGCACGTGCAGGGCGGCGACGTGTGGTCGTTCGCCGTCGCCGAGGGCGAGGCCGAGGTCTCCGAGGTCACGACGCTTGCCGGTGACGCGGTCGGGCGGGAACTGCTCGGGATGATCCCGGCGGACGCGAAGCCGGAGGACGAGGACGCGTTCCTGGAGCAGCTGGTCGCCGAGCGCCGGGTGGTCATCCGGCTGAAGGTGGACCGGCTGTACGGGACGGCGCTCGACATCTAGGACCAGCCTTCAGGGCCTGGTACTCCAGTCAGAACTAGCCCTGCACGGGCTCCATTTTTTCGATCAGGCGTTCGAATCGGGCGCGCCAAGCGGCCTCCGACTCCCCCTCGCCCTGGAACTCGTGGGTGAAGCGCAGCACGCTCGCCGTGTCGCCGGCCCGTTCCAGGTGGAAGCGGATCCGGCCGCCGTCCCCCACGGTGTACTCGGCGACCCGGTCCACGTCCCAGGCCGTGACCTGCCCGGTGCCCAGCTCGGGCAGGGCGACCAGGCCGCCCAGCCGGGGTTCGAGGACGTCGACGGCGGTGCACCAGCCCGCGAGCCCCTCGCGGGTGGCCACCGCCGGCCAGACGTCTCCCATGGCCCTCGGGAGCCGCACCAGAAGGTGGAGTATGTGCGTGTTCCCGTGGGTCTGACTGCTGCCCTGTGCGATGGAACCGCTCATGACACCAGTGTCACCGACTCGTCCCTCGGACAGCGACCTCAGGCGGCGGCGAGGATGTCGAGGACCGAGACCACGGTGTCACCGGGTGCCAGGCCCTTCGGCGGATGCGCCCCGTACGCCAGCTTCGCGGGGATGACGGCGAGGATCCGGCTCCCGACCTTCCGGCCGGCCAGGGCCCGGTCCCAGCCCGCGATGACATTGCCCCGGCCGATCACGACGGACAGCGGCCCGCCGTCCTTGCGGGAGCTGAGGAAGAGATCCGCCTCGTCCTTGCCGCGGGCGGCCTCCCAGGCGGCCGAGGAGTGCTGGAGGACCAGCGTCTGCCCGGCCTTCACCACCGGGCCGCTGCCGTCCACCAGGTTCTTGACGACCAGGCCCTTGGGAGCGGCACGGTCGGGGACGGTCAGGGTCGCGGTGCCGTCGTTCTGGTTCATGCGCACCCCGGGCAGCCCGTCGGAGAGCGAGTGCTGCTCACCGGGGACGAGGGCGCGGCTTTCGATGACGTTCAGGATGTCGACGGCGAACACCACGGTGTCCTTGCCGGTCACCTTGAGCCGGGCGTCGCCCGACTTCCCGTACGCGGCTGCGGGGGGTGCGACGACCAGGACCCGGCTCCCGGCCCGCCCGCCCTGCACGGCCCGGTCCAGCGCGGGCAGCGTCGCGCCGCGCCCGACGGCGAACACCTGGGGGTGGGCCCCCTTGTCGTACGAGCCGGGCAGCGCCTTGCCGGTGCGCCACAGCTCGGCGGTGTAGCGGACGACGGCCACGTCGCCGGTGTGTGCCGAACGCCCCCGCCCGGGCGTCTGCGGCGCGACGACGAACTTGCCGCTGGGCGCGGCCTTCGGCACCGAGATCGTGGCCCGGCTGCCGAACTTCCCGGAAACGGTGGGCAGTACGGCGTCCGTGTGCACCGCGGCGGGCACGGTCCGCGCGTGCACCGGTACCGAGGGGGCCGCGAGCGGCCGGTGATAGCCGTCCGGCCGGGACTGGTGGGACGAATGGTCGCTACTGCAGCCCACGAGCGCGAGAGCGGGTGCTATCAGCAGCGCAGCGAATCGACGCATTTCTTTCCTTTGATCTTCCGCTGATCTTCCACGTTTTCTCCGGAGCCGGGAATGCGTGCGGGGAAGGAGCGGGCTCCTTCCCCGCACGCGTCATCTGCCGTGCCGAGTGGAACTCCCCGAAGGGATCACGCGACGGCGACGGATACCGGCATGGCCACGAGGAGTGCCAGGGCGCCCGCGACGAACGCCGCGCCCGAGCACGCCTTCAGCGCTCTCTCCCATGAGCCACCGCGCCTGCGCTGATACGCGGCAGTGATCGCCGCGATCGCGAAGGGAGCAAGGGCCATGGAGAGAAGGAGCACCCCCAGCCACAGGGAGGCGTTGTCCGACGCACGGCCGATCACTCCGAGGGACCGGAGGATCTGATCGGTGGCGACGGTTCCCAGGATGAGTGCTGCCAGGGTGCCCGGGACGAATCCGGCGAGCACCATGAGCATCACCATCGCGGGGCGAACCAGGCAATGTTGGAGGCGAACCACAGCCATGTCAGCCAGGCCCCCGCGTAGTTGCCCCATCTGGTGAGCATGTGCCTGTGGAACCACTTGTCGTTGGCCCCGTGCGCGGTCACCGTCAGTCGGATACGGCCCCAGCTCTTGTGGAACGAGAACCTGATGGTCTTGCCCGCACCTTCCAGATGCCCCTTGAGGGACTTGAACTTCCAGTAGGTCTTGCCCATTTCGACAACGCGGACGGGGAACACGCCATAGGCCAGGTTGCACCGCTCACCGTAGCTGAGGGTGCCTCCGCAACCGGTGAAGGGGAACACCCAGAAGTGGTGCCGGACCCAGCCGAAGAGGCTCTTGGCGGACTGCCAGAAGTACCCGAGGTCGTAGGCGTACGAGTACGAGTAGGCACCGCTGATGTCCGTACAGCCCACCGGGTTGCCGCGGCAGTACTCGTAGCTGTTGTCGTTGCCGCCCGCGACCGGGTCCACCTGGAGGAAGCGTCCGGAGGTCGAGTCGTAGAGCCGGACGCCCATGAGGGTGACCCCGCTCAGAGTGCTGCTGTCACGCTGCGCGCCGCCGAGCCAGCCGTAGGTGGTGGAGGCGGTGCCGGCGAGACGGTTGCCGTACTCGTCGTAGCTCTGGACGGTCGGAGCCACGGCGGTGTCCAGCGGAAGCTGCACCGTGACGTCACCGTGCATGTTGGTCAGCTGGAGGACGACGTCGCCGGTGGCGCTGGTCGCCATTCCGAGGCCGCCCGCCATGTCGGGAACGGCGCGCTTGACGGCACCCGCGGACGACTGGGTCCACGAGGGGCTGTCACCGCTGGAGCCGTAGTGGCTGGTGGTGGTGGTGTTGGTGGTCCAGGTGCCGTCGGCCGCCTTCGTCTGCGCAGCGGACTGCGCGAGGCGGCCCGCGCCGTCGAGCGACCACGTCGTGCGGGTGTCACCGACGGTCTCGCTCTGGACGAGGTCGTTGACGTAGTACGTCAGCGCGGTGTTGCCGGTGGCCGTGGTGCGGCCGAAGGCGTCGTAGACGGTGCCGGTGGCGATCAGCCGGTCGGCGCTGTCGTAGGTGCTGCTGACGGTGGTCGCACCCGTGGAGGTGCAGGCCGCGCCCGCGGCGCTGGTGGCCGTGGCGAGGGCGGTGCGGTTGGTGTTCTTGTCGAAGGTGTAGTCCCTGCGGGTGCAGGTCCCGTCCGGGGCGGTGTCATCCGTCCGGGTGAGCCGGTTGAGCGCGTCGTAGGTGTAGTCACGCGCCCGGCTCTGGCCGGCGGTGTCCGTGCCCTCGACGATCTGCCCCTCCACGGAGCGGCTGACCGTGTCGGAGGCGACGACGCTGCCGTCGCTGTCACGGGTGTAGACACGCGAGGTCGGCGCGCCGGCCTCGTCCTGGTCCAGGGTGAGGGTGTACCCGCCCGGCAGCTTCTCGGAGACCAGGCTGCCGTTGGCGTCGTAGACGGCGCTGACGGTACCCGCCACCGAGTCCGTGCGGGAGACCGGCAGACCGCGCGGCTCCTTGGTGGTGTCGTAGGTGAAGGTGGTCGTCGACGGTGCCGAGTCGGTCACCTTGACCGGACGGTCCAGGCTGTCGTACTCGGTGGTCGTGGTGTTGCCGTTGCCGTCGTTGTAGGAGATCCCCCGGCCCAGCATGTCGCTGCTCTGGGTGATCGTCTGCCCGTTGGAGGTCACCGAGGCCACGTCGCCGGTGGCGGGGTCGTAGGCCGTGGTGGTGTCCGACACCCCGGTGCCCAGCCCACCGGTGATCGAGGACCGGGTCACACGGCCGGCCGCGTCATAGGTGAGCGTGCTGGTGCGGGTCTGGCCGCCCGCCGTCTCGGTCACCTTGGCCACGTTGCCCCACCGGTCGTACTCGGTGGTCTTGGTGGGCAGCTGGGTGGGGTTGGTGCCACCGCCGGTGATGTCGGCCGCCGGTCCCACCGAGCAGACCAGGTCCGCCCACTCCGGGCGGCCGTTGCACGCTCCGGTGCCGGTGGCCGACCAGTAGGTGGTCACCGTCGCCCCGGCGTCGGCGCCGTTGGACAGGGGCTGGGTGGTCTTGACGACCCGGCCCTGGGCGTCGTACGTGGTGTTCCTGGTGATGTTCAGACCGCTCGGGTCGTCCGTCGTCGACGTGGGCAGACCCTTGGCCCAGTCGTACGGGGTCCTGCTGGTGCTGATGTCCGCGTCGGTCGGGAAGCCGTCCACGCGGGCGCTGGTGGTGACGGTGGTGGGCTGGTTGCTCACCGTGGCGGTGCCGTCCGTGGGACGGCCCTCGTCGTAGGTGGTCACCGCGTGCTGGCGGGCCGGGGTCTCCGTGCCCGCGGCGAGCGAGGTGCCGCCGGCGCCGCCCTGGAGGGTGCTGGTGAGGGTGATGAGGTGCAGCGGTCCGAACGTCTCCTGTTCACGCGTCCCGTCGCTGGAGTAGACGTGGACGGTGGACAGCTTCTGGGCACGCTCGGCGGTGGAGGCACCGTTGATGCCGAGCCGGGTGAGCTGGTCGAGTCCCGCACCGCTGGTGGAGAGCGCCAGTTCCCGGTTGGCCGCCGTCAGTTCACGGACGCCGTTGCCCACGTTGTCGTACTCGTTGGTGGTGATGTGTCCGCCGGGCTCGGCGCTGTTGACCTCACGACCGGAGGCGTCCGCGTAGGAGACGGAAGCCCGGGTGTAGGCACCGGCGGTCAGTGCCGTGCCGTTGTTCGACGCCGGCACCGCGTCCGGCGGGAACACCGCGGTCGCGTCCGAGGCCACGTCCGTCTGGCCCCAGGCGGCGACGTCCGACGGGCCCATCGCGTACGGGGCCGCGGCACCGGTCAGCGGCACGTCGTAGACCACGCTCGTGGTGGCCGTGCCACCGTCGGTCTGCGTCTTCGAGCCCTGGACGAGCGTGGGCCGGGACGCCTTCAGCAGCATGCCGGGGCCCGCGGTGGCCGCGTTGCCGGCCGTGCCGTAGGTGAAGGTCCACGGCAGCTCACCGGCGGGGGTCATGGTCGCGATCCGGCCGGCGCTGTCGTAGGTGTAGGCCGTCTTCAGCAGCGGGGATATCCGCGGGTCCCACGCCTCACGCAGCCGGCCGGAGTCGTCGTACGCGTACTGGACCATGGACGTGGCGGTCGCGGACGCGGCACCGGGGTCGGTGGCCCACAGACGGATCTCCTTGACCCGGCCGACGTAGTCGCCGAGCGCGGTGGACGTGGCCGTGGTGGAGGTGGCGTAGACGTACTCCAGCAGGCGGCAGCCCTTCGTCGACGGCGCCGTCTCACAGGTGGCGGGTGCCACCGCCGAGGTGGGCGCTATGACGTACTTCGGGCGGGCCAGCGTCTGCGAACCGTTGACGACCTTCTCCGACACGACGTTGGTGGTGGAGTTGTCGGTCGGCAGGTAGGTGGTGGACACCTGCCAGGTGGTCGCGGCCGGGTCGACCTTGGTGAAGGTCGTGGTGGTGCCGTCGGTCCCCTTCAGGGTGAAGTTGCCGGTGAGGCTGCCGGTCAGGGTCAGCTCCTCGGCACCCGGCTCACTCGTCCAGCCA
The DNA here is from genome assembly GCF_053592475.1 of Streptomyces sp. NPDC002671. Classification (NCBI taxonomy): domain Bacteria; kingdom Bacillati; phylum Actinomycetota; class Actinomycetes; order Kitasatosporales; family Streptomycetaceae; genus Streptomyces; species Streptomyces sp. NPDC002671. The sequence goes on along the minus strand of NZ_JBSFVU010000013.1, from coordinate 57,677 downwards.
CCCGCGCTGGTGGCGGTGAAGCCGGTCTCCACGCCGTCCACGTCCACGACCGCGACCGAGGTCGAGGAGGTCTGGCGGATGTAGGAGTAGTCGGAGTCGGTCACCTCGGCGGTGGTACCGGACGTCCACTGCGGGCCGAAGATCGCCACCTGGCCCTCGGCGTCCGCACCCGCGGTCGGCTGCCGCGAGGAGAAGGAGCGGTCGACGCTCATGCTGAACGCCGACGCGTCGCTCTCGGAGAAGGAGAAGTCGCCGGTGAGCAGGTTCACCTCACCCGGACCGACCGACTCGGTGGGCGCGTCGCCGGCCTGGCGGTCGACGGTGACCGTCGACGGCAGCGAGTACCCCGTCGTGGTGCCGTCGGTGAACACGGCACGGACATCGACCGGGCCGTCCTCGGTCAGCGACGTGGTGATGTTCCATGTCAGCGCGGGCGGCGCGCCGTTGGGCGCGGCCAGTGGCCAGGCCGTCACGGGCGTACCGTCGCTGTTCTTCGTGACGTCCGCGAGCGGAACGTTGTGCCAGCTGTCGGTCTCACCGCGGCGGTACTGGTACGTGACACCGGTGTACGTGTTCTTGGCCGTGGCGGCCAGGGCCACGCGCCGGGCGGGCCGGTCACCGTCGGCGGGGCTCAGCAGCGCGGCACTGCCCGCGCCGAACGAGTACTGGGTGGTGGCCGCCGACAGGTTGCCGCCCGAGTCGATGGTCTGGGCGTACAACGTGTGCCAGCCGTCGGTCGGGTTGATGGAGATGTTCAGCGGGTCACCGCCGTTGCCGTCCACCGTGTCGTACACGCTCTGGGCCATCTTCGGGTCGTCCAGGCCCCACTTGTAGCCCTGTCCGTCCGTCGAGGTCGTGTCCAGGGTGCAGGTCACCGCGCCGGACGCCGTCGCCGACCAGGTGTCCTGGGGATACGCGGGGCAGCTGATGGTCGGGGCCACCGGCAGTCCCGTGTTCATCACGAACGTGGTGTACCCGGTCCAGGAACCGTAGTCGGTGGAGTCGTACCCCCGCACCCGGAACCGCAGGTGCGCGCCCACCGGGAAGGCGTTGGCCGACGGGACGGCCAGGGAGGCCGTGGAGCCGGACGCCACGCCCGCGCTGGTCGCGGTGTACGTGTAGGTGGTGTCGTTGAAGGCCGGGTCCGGGGTGACCTCGAACTGGGCCTTGACCGTGCCGCCGTCCGCGTCCGTCACCTTCGCCGACAGGGTCGGCGTCAGCGAGGTCACGTACCGCTTGCCGTTGTAGGCGTTCACGGCCGAGGGCGAGACCGCGGCAGCGGTCGGGGCGCCCGGGTAGGAGTTGTACGTCACCACCAGCTTCGGCGCGTACCCGGAGGTGGTGTAGTTCGCCGAGCGGAAACGACGCCAGGTGGTGGAGTCGCTCTCGCTGGCACCGGCCACCTGAAGACCGTAGTTGGCCGAGCCGTTGGCCCAGTCCTGCACCATGGCCTGGAGGTTCCAGTTCGACCAGGCGCCGGGGCAGGAGGAGTCGTAGCCCCAGTGCCCGGTGTTCGACGCCTTGTTGGTGGTCGTGGTCGTGGGCTGGGCGCCCCAGGTGATCGACGACGAGGACCAGGACGAGGTGATCCGCTTGGCGTCCGTCGCCGCACCCGACGTCGAGCAGGTCGCCGAGTAGTAGTTGTACAGCGACATCGTCGCGGACTGGATGTGCTTGCCCGTGAACGGCGACACATCGAACTTCAGGTACGACCGCGCGACATCCGCGCCCGCGTCGTACGTACCCGACTTCAGCTCCTGGGAGCCCTGCTGCGAGCTCGGGTAGTCGGGGTTCTGCACCCACGTGTCCGTCGTGACCGCCAGCGTGGTCGTCGGGTCCACGGTCACTGGGTAGGTGAGGGCGGGGTCGGCCAGGAACTTCTCGTCCGGGGCCAGGACCAGGGTCTGCGACCCGTCCTTCGCCGTCTCGATCTTCGTGGCGACCCGCGCCCGGTGCGCGGACTCACCCGAACGCCGGTCCCGGGACGTGTCCCACATCATGGGCGCGGGCGCCGCGGCCACGAGCTTGCCCGCGGCGTCCTTCAGCAGCAGGTTCCCCGAGGCGGCCTGGGACAGCTTCAGCCCGTCGAGCTTCACCGGAATCCGGTACGACACCGGGCCGTTCGGGCGGCTCGCCAGCACCACGCTCTCGGAGAAGCCCTCCTTGAGCGCGGTGACCTTCAGCGTCTCACCGGAACCGAGGGCGTACGAGGCCGTCGAACCCGAGACCTTCGGCGCGGGCAGCTTGTCCTGCCAGCCCATGGCGAACCGGGTCTTGCCCCGGGCGACCGAGGCCAGCCGGCTGTCACCGCCGTCGGAGACGGCGACGTCCGCGGCCACCTCCTTCGGCTTCAGGTCGGCGCCCGCGTCCTTCAGCGAGGTGTCGATGTCGTGCCAGGCACCGTTGCGCTTGACCCGCACCGGGCCGGCGAACGACTCGGTCTGCAACGACCCCGAGGGCAGCGCCCAGGTCGTCGAGTCCGCCGTGCGTGCCGACAGCACCTCGATCCTGCGGCCCTGCAGCCGGGCCATCAGCACGGCCGAAGCCGGGTCGGCAGCCTCGGCCGGCCCGGTCGGCTGCTTCTGGGCCTTGCTCGTGTCGGCGGCAGCCGCTTGGGGCTTGCCGACCGCGACGGCCTCGCCGGTGGACAGCATCAGCGCTGCCTCGGCCAGCAACGCCAGTGACACCGCAGTGGCGACTTTCCTGCGGTGCCTTCGCCACGCTCTCAGGCGTGTGTGCATCATCTGCAACTCCTTGTTGCACAAGGGATGTTGAGGTGGGGGGTGACCGCCTCATGATCCACACACGCCCGACCTGGGGACTTTACCTTGGTCAAGAAAATGTCTGGGTTTAGTAAAGAGTCATGACCAAGTGTTGGGTATCGGCGGGTTTGGATCCCGCGGCTCCGGGCACCCGAGTTGACCCGACTCCACCCGTCGCGGCCCGTTCAGGCCACGCCACTCCGGCATTCACCTCACGGAGGGCATTTATTTCCGCACGCAAGGTGCCCGGCTTTGCCGATTCTTTGCAGAATACTCACCCAACTCGGAGCAACCGACGGCATATCGGGGAACAGCGCCTGTCAGGAACGGCCGAGGCCGGTTCCCGCGACTCACGTCATGGGAACCGGCCTCGGCCGTAGGCAAGTTGGTATCCGGGCGAATCACACGCCCGCGTACGAGTGCTTGCCGCTGACGAAGATGTTCACGCCGTAGTAGTTGAACAGCCAGCAGCCGAAGGCGAGCATCGCCAGGTAGGCGGCCTTGCGGCCCTTCCAGCCGGCCGTGGCGCGGGCATGCAGGTAACAGGCGTAGGCGACCCAGGTGATGAAGGACCAGGTCTCCTTGGGGTCCCAGTTCCAGTAGCGGCCCCAGGCGTCGCCCGCCCAGATCGCGCCCGCGATGATCGTGAAGGTCCACAGGGGGAAGACGGCCGCGTTCACCCGGTACGCGAACTTGTCCAGGGACGCCGAGGCGGGGAGGCGCTCCAGGACCGAGGTCGCGAAGGCGCCCGGCTTGCCGCCGGTCTGGAGCTTGTTCTCGTACGAGTCCTTGAACAGGTACAGGATCGTGGTGACCGCGCCGACGTAGAACACCGCGCCGCAGAAGATCGCGGTGGAGACGTGGATGTACAGCCAGTACGAGTGCAGGGCGGGCACCAGCTGGTCACTGGCCGTGTAGAGGACGGTGACCGCGAGGCCCAGGTCGAGCAGGACCGCCGTGACCAGGAACAGGCCGAGCCAGCGGACGTTCTTCTTCAGCGCCAGTAGCCCGAGGTACACGCCCATGGCCACCGTGGAGAAGGTGATGTTGAACTCGTACATGTTGCCCCACGGCGCCCGCTCCACGGAGGCCGCGCGGGTGATGACACCGGCCAGCTCCACGAGGAAGGCGACCACGGTGAGGGAGACCGCGATCCGGCCGTAGAGGTCGCCCTGCGCATCCCCGCCGTGCGCGCCCGGCCCGTCCGGCACGTCGCGGGCGCCGGAGGTGGAGCGCACGACCACCTTCGGCCGCTCCAGCACGGCCGTGCCCCCGGCCTGCTTGACGGTGACGGCGGGCCCGCTCGCCTTCTGCTGCGCGGTGTCGGCGGTCAGCGCGGCGGCCGTACGGGCCACCTTGCTGCGGCTGCCGAGCAGCCACTCGATGATGTGGGCGAAGAAGGCCAGGGTGTAGACGGCCATCGACGAGTAGATCAGCGTGTTGCTGATGTTCGCCAGGTGTTCGTTGGTCGCGGCGGCGAGAGTCACTTCTCAGCCCCTTCGGCAGGTACGACGTGGGATTCGGGGGTGTCGTCGTCGGCGTCGGGGGCCCCCGGCGCCTGGTCGTAGAGAACTCCGGCGAGGTCGCCCAGTTCCTCGGGCACCTTGGCGGACTCGCTGCGGCCGAGCCCGGCCATCTCGACGACCGTGACGCCGTCGGGACCCTGCACCGCCCGCACCCAGACGCGGCGGCGCTGGATGAACAGGGAGCCGGCCAGGCCGAAGATCGCGGCGGTGGCACCGCCGAGCGCCCAGGCGCTGCCCGGCTCCTGGACCATCTCGAAGCCGGCCCACTCCTTGATGTCCTTCTCGAGGGTGATGGACCCGGCGCCGTTCGGCAGCTTCAGGGTGTCGCCCGGCCGCAGCAGCTTCTTCAGCAGCTGGCCCTTGGCGTCCTTGTAGGCCTTCATGTGGGTCTTGTCGAGCTGGTACACGCTCTGCGGGCCGGCGTCGACGCCGAGGTCGCCGTGGTAGGCGTTGACCGCCAGCAGCGGGTTCACCAGCGCCGGGAACTGCGACAGCATCGTGCCGGCCTGCGGGTTGAACGTCGGCACGAAGAACGCCTGGAAGCCGAGCTGCTCCTTGCGGCCCTGGGGGTCGCGGTAGCCGTCCATCACCTTCACCACGCCGTTGGACGACATGTTCCCGTCGAGCGGCAGCAGCGGCACGGCGTCGTGGAAGACGACCTTGCCCTTGCCGTCGCGGACGGTGATGACGGGGGCGTAGCCGTGGCTGACGAGGTAGACCTTGGCGTCGCCGATCTTCAGCGGCTCGTTGACCCTGACGGTGGTCGTCTTCTCCTTGCCGTACGCACCCTCGCTGTACTTGATCCTCGCCGTGAAGGTGCGCGCGGTGCCCCGGTTGGGGCCGTTGACCTCGTAGGTGGCGCGGAAGTCCTTCAGGTCGAAGCTGTACGGCACCAGGTCGTCGTTCTGGAACATGCTGCCGGACTTGAAGTCGTCGTACATGGGCAGCGCGTTGGAGAAGCCGTCGCCCTCCACCATCAGCTTGGTGCCGTCCGACTTGTACAGCTGCCCCCAGGCGAAGGCGACGAGCAGCACGATCAGCGCGATGTGGAAGACCAGGTTGCCGACCTCGCGCGCGTACCCCTTCTCGGCGGCGACGGCGTCACCGGCGAGGTGGGCGCGGAAGCGGCGCTTCTTCAGCAGGCCGAGCGCCGCCTCGCGGACCTCTTCCGGGGCGGCGGTGGTGCGCCAGGTGGTGTAGGCGGGCAGCCGGTTCAGCCGCTTGGGCGCGCCCGGCGGACGGCCGCGCAGCTGGCCGACGAACTGCCAGGTGCGCGGGACGATGCAGCCGATGAGGGAGACGAACAGCAGGATGTAGATCGCGGAGAACCACACCGAGCTGTAGACGTGGAACAGGCCGAGCTTGTCGTAGATCGGCGCGAGCGTGGTGTGCGCCTTGCGGAAGTCGTCGACCTTGGTGATGTCGGCGCCGGACTGCGGGATCAGCGAGCCGGGGATCGCGCCGAGCGAGAGCATCAGGAGCAGCAGCAGCGCGACCCGCATGGAGGTCAGCTGCCGCCAGAACCAGCGGGCCCAGCCGATGACGCCCATGCCGGGCACGGAGGCGAGCTCATCCCGCGGGGCGGTGGACAGCTGCGAGCCGGCCGCCCCCAGGTCCTGGTCCTCGGCCGCGGCCGAAGCCGCCTCGGTTCCCTGGGCCTGGTCGGTGTCGGTGGCCGGGGCCTTGTCGGTCGTCGTATTGCTCATCGATCAGATCCCCACAGTGAAGCCGTTGGACCAGGTCTGCATCTCCTGCACCAGCCCATCCCAGGCACCGGTCAGCAGCAGCACACCGGTCACGATCATCATCGTGCCGCCGATGCGCATCACCCAGACATAGTGGCGCTTGACCCAGCCGAACGCGCCGAGTGCCTTGCGGAAGGCGACGGCGGCGAGGACGAAGGGCACGCCGAGGCCGACGCAGTAGGCCACCATCAGCAGGGCGCCGCGCCCTGCGCTCGACTGCTGGATGGAGAGGGAGTTGACCGCCGCGAGGGTCGGGCCGAGGCAGGGCGTCCAGCCGATGCCGAACAGGGCGCCGAGTATCGGGGCACCCACCAGGCCGGTCGCCGGACGCTTGTGGAAGCGGAACTCGCGCTGGGTGAACCAGGGCATGAGCCCCATGAAGAACACGCCCATGAGGATCATGAGGACGCCGAGGATCCTCGACAGGACGTCCTTGTGCTCCTGCAGGGTCCAGCCGAAGTACCCGAACAGCGCCCCGCCGGAGACGAACACGGCGCTGAAGCCCAGCACGAACAGGGAGGCACCGGCGACCATCCGCCCCCGCTTGGCCTCGGCCAGGTCGGTGCCGGCGACCCCGGTGACGTAGGAGAGGTAGCCGGGGACGAGCGGCAGGACGCAGGGCGAGAAGAAGGAGACGAGCCCGCCGAGCAGGGCGACCGGCAGGGCGACGAGCAGGGCACCGTTGAGGACGGTCTCGTTCGGGCCCACGGCGGCGAGCGTGAGAAGTCCGCTCACGTCACTTCTCCGCGACGACCGGCTTGAGCATCTTCAGCAGGGCCGTGTCGTCGAGGGGCTCCAGCGCCCGCGCGGCCAGCTTCCCGTTCCGGTCGATGACGATCGTGGAAGGGACCAGCTGCGGGTTGAGCGTGCCCTTCTTGAAGCGGAGCATCAGCCGGCCCGTCGGGTCGTACAGGCTCGGATAGGTGATCCCGTGCTCCTTCTCGAAGGCGACCGCGGGGGTGGTGCTGGTGTCCCGCGTGTTGATGCCGACGAACTGGACACCCTTGTCCTTGTAGTCCCGGGAGACCTGGGAGAAGTACTTCGCCTCCTCGCGGCACGGCCCGCACCACGAGCCCCAGACGTTGATGACGACGACCTTGCCCTTGTAGTCGGCGACGTCCACGGTGCTGCCGTCGATGGTCTTGCCGGACAGGTCCGGCGCCGCGTCGCGCTTGCCCTGCGGGGCGGTGGCGATGCCGTTTCTGCCGGTGACGAAGTTGGTGTTACCGCCGCCTCCGGAGATACCGCCCTTCCCGCACGCGGACAGGGTCAGGGCCGCCAGGGCGGCCACGGCGCCGAGCAGGACGGCGCGGCTACGGGTACTCATGTGAAAAGTTTCGCATGTCGCCTCCGGGCCGTTCGCGCGCCCCCCTGCCGGGCGGAAACCCGCATATCAGGAGGTATTTACACGGGACATTTCAGGCACCGTCGGAAGAGGTCGACCCGGCGCCCGACTTGGTGTCCGACTTCGCGTTCGCGAGGAAGCCCTGCCACCCGCCGACGGGCCGCTGCCCGACGTCCAGCGTGCGCAGCTTCGCCAGCACCTCCGGCTTCTGGACGTCCATCCAGTCCACGAACTGCTTGAAGGAGACGAGCCGCACGTCCGCCCCCTTCTCCTTCTCCCGTGCGATGTGCTTGAAGGCCTCCTCGACGGAGTCCATGTAGATCCCGCCGTTCCACTGCTCGAAGTGGTTGCCGATGAAGAACGGCGCCCGATTCGTCTCGTATGCCCGCTGGAATCCGGATATGTATGCCTGCGCCGACTGCTTGCGCCAGCCCGGGTAGTTGTAGGCGGGCGCCTTGGTGGAGTTGACCGACTGGTTGGCGAGCATGTTGTAGTCCATCGAGAGGACCTCGAAGGAGCGCCCGGGGAACGGGACCTGCTGCAGGGGCAGGTCCCAGATCCCCATCCGCTGCACCGGCCACACCTGGCGCCCGCCCGGCGAGGAGGCGTCGTAGCGCCAGCCCAGCGCGCGGGCGGTGGGCAGCAGGTTGTTCTGGCCGAGCAGACAGGGCGTACGGCCGCCGGCCAGCTCCTTGTCGTAGTCGAAGGGGAGCGCGGGCAGGTCGTGCCAGCCGGTGTTGGTCTTCCACTCCTGCACGAACGCCTTGGCCTGCCGGATCTCGCTCTGCCACTGCTGCGGGGTCCACCACTTCACCGAGCCGTGGGTCTCGCCGCAGAAGTGCCCGTTGAAGTGGGTGCCGATCTCGTGACCCTCCAGCCAGGCCCGGCGGACGTTGGCGAGCGTCGACTTGATGTGGTCGTCGGCGAGGTAGCCGATGGCGGAGGCGCCGCGCGAGTTGTTCGGCGGCTCGTACATCCGCTTCTTCGACTCGGGCAGCAGATACAGCCCCGAGAGGAAGAAGGTCATGCTCGCGCCGTGCTCCTTGGCGAGGTCCAGGAAGCGCGGGAAGAGGCCGTTGCCGACCTCGCCGGCGCCGTCCCAGGAGAAGATCACGAACTGCGGCGGGGTCTGCCCCGGCTCCAGCGGCTCGGGCTTGGCGGGCTGGTGCGGCTGCCTGCCCGTGAAGGAGGTGGAGCCGTCGCCGATGAGGCGCGCGGGACGCCCACCGTTCTTCCCGCCACCGCCGTCCCCATCACCGTTCCCGGAACCGGACGGGTGCCCGCCGCCGTCAGACGAGTTGAGACTTCCGCACCCGGCGAGCCCGGCGGCTGCCGCCGCTCCCGCGCCGAGGCCGAGTATTCCCCGCCGGGAGAGGGTTCGGGAGCTGGTGCGCATGGAAGATCCCCGTTCGTCACGCCTACTGATTGGTCACCCACTCAGAGGCCGCGACGAACGGGGAGGTTCCGCGAATACTTATGTTTTTAGCAACGGATCCGGCAAAAAGCCCCTAAGTCATTCCAAACGAACCGTCAGAAGCGCCGGTCAGCCCAGGGACTGACGGACCTACGCCCCGAAGGCCTTGCTCTTCCCCTTCACCGGCTTGACGCCGGCGCGGAGATGGGCCGGCACGAGGTCGATGGCGGGCTCGCTGTAGCCGACGGACACTATCCTGTCGCCCTGGTACGTGAACGTCGTCAGTGAGGCGAGCGTGCACTGCCGCTTGCGCGGGTCGTGCCACAGCCGCCGCCGCTCGACGTACGACCGTACGATCCAGATCGGCAGCTGGTGGCTGACGAGCACCGCCTCGTGCCCGCGCGCCTGGTCCTTGGCCGCGTTCAGCGCGCCCATCATCCGGACGACCTGGTCGACGTACGGCTCGCCCCAGGACGGCCTGAACGGGTTGACCAGGTGCTTCCAGTTCTCCGGCCTGCGCAGCGCGCCGTCGCCGACCCCGAACATCTTGCCCTGGAAGACGTTGTCGGCCTCGATGAGCCGCTCGTCGGTGTCCAGGTCCAGCCCGTGCGCCTTGGCGATCGGGGTGGCGGTCTCCTGGGCCCGCTCCAGCGGGGAGGCGACGACATAGGTGACGTCCCGCGAGGCGAGGTGCTCGGCGACCCGGTCGGCCATCTCCCGTCCCAGCTCGGACAGGTGGTAGCCGGGCAGCCGGCCGTACAGGACCCCGGTCGGGTTCTCGACCTCGCCGTGCCGCATGAGGTGGACGACGGTGATGTCCTTGTCGCTGCTGATGCTCACGCGGTCGCCTCCGCGGCGGCTCGGGCCGCCGCCGGAAGGGCGTCGGCGATCTTCTGGATGGCCCGCTCGTCATGGGCCGTGGACACGAACCAGGACTCGAAGGAGGACGGCGGCAGGTAGACGCCGTTCGCCAGGAGGGAGTGGAAGAACGCGGTGAAGCGGAAGGACTCCTGCCGCTTGGCGTCCTCGTAGTTCCGCACCTGCCGGTCGGTGAAGAACACGGAGAACATGTTGGAGGCGCTCTGCAGCCGGTGGGCGACGCCTTCCTTGTTGAGCGCCTCGGTGACGAGAGCCTGGATCTGCGCGGAGACGGCGTTGACCTTGTCGTAGGCGGCGTCGTCGAGGAGCCGCAGCTGGGCGAGCCCGGCGGCGGTGGCGACGGGGTTCCCGGAGAGGGTGCCGGCCTGGTACACGGGCCCGGCGGGCGCAAGATGAGCCATCACATCAGCCCGTCCCCCGAAGGCGGCGGCGGGGAACCCGCCACCCATGACCTTCCCGAAGGTCATGAGATCGGGGACGACCCCGTCAACCCCGAACCAGCCACTCCTGCTGGTCCGGAAGCCGGTCATGACCTCGTCGGAGATGAAGAGGGCGCCGTTCTTCCGGCAGGCGTCCTTGAGCCCCTGGTTGAAGCCGGGGTCCGGCGGCACGACGCCCATGTTGCCGGGCGAGGCCTCGGTGATCACGCAGGCGATCTCGCCCGGGTGCCGGTGGAAGGCCTCGTGCACGGACTCGAGGTCGTTGTACGGCAGCACGATCGTGTCGCCGGCCTGGGCGCCGGTGACGCCGGGCGTGTCGGGCAGCGCGAACGTGGCGACCCCGCTGCCGGCGGCGGCGAGGAGCGAGTCCACATGCCCGTGGTAGCACCCGGCGAACTTGATCACCTTGGCCCGCTGGGTGAACCCGCGGGCGAGCCGGATGGCCGACATGGTCGCCTCGGTCCCGCTGCTGACGAGCCGCACCTGCTCGACGGGCGCCACGCGGGCGACGATCTCCTCGGCGAGCGCGACCTCGCCCTCACCGGGCGTACCGAAGGAGGTACCGCGGGCGACGGCCTCCTGGACGGCGGCGATGACCTCGGGGTGGGAGTGCCCGAGGATCATGGGCCCCCAGGAACACACGAGGTCGACGTACTCGCGCCCGTCGGCGTCGGTCAGATACGGCCCCTTGCCGGACGCCATGAACCGGGGCGTGCCGCCCACGGCCCGGAATGCGCGCACCGGCGAGTTCACACCGCCGGGCGTGACGACGGCAGCACGGTCGAAGAGCGCCTGTGAGGCGGGCGCGTCGTAGGGATAGGGCGTTTCGCTCATGGCACTCATGACGTGCGACTTCTCCGACTTCTCGGACTCCGGTTGCGTAGTGACCCCCTCAGGGTAGGCCGCGCCCGGTCCCGCCCGCGGCCGACCTCAAGATCGAAACCGTGCCCTCCGTGAACCATCTGCGAGACTGGACGGGCTACACACTGCCCTTACATGTTTCACCGCACGTTTCGGCGGGCGACCGTGGGGGAGGTCACTGACACGATGATCAGGTTGCGTGGCGGGGGCCGCGCGTCCTAGAAAAGCAGTCGGGTGGAGATATGCATCGCGGTGGCGGACTGGGCGAGGGGACTGATGATCTGGGTCCTCGACGAGCCCGGCGGGGAAGGCACCGGCGCGACGCGGAGGAAACAGCCGAAGCACGGCAGTCACAGGGTGTCCCGGACGAGTCCGAGCGGTACGACGGCCCCCGGGCGGGGAGCAGGAATGGTGGTCGGGTGGGGGTGACGTACAAATACTTCGGCGCGCCGGACGGCGCGACCGCGGCCCGCGTCCCCATCTCGATGCGCCCCGAGGAACTCGGCGGCGACGAGCTGGGCATGAACGGCATGTTCACCAAGATCAAGCCTGAGACGATGGCGGCGATGGTCCTCACCGGCATCGAGGGCGTCCCCCTGCACAAGGTCCCGCCCCTCGAACTGGTCGTCCTGCACCCCGACTACGCGGTCGTCAAACTCCCCATGACGGTCGTCGATCCCCTCCGCGGCATCGGCGAGGAGGCGGTCGGCGCGGCAGCCTTCATCTGGTCGACGGTCCCGGACCGCGGGGGTCCGCGGGACGCGTTCAACGTGTACCAGTTGCTGCACGAGTGGCAGGACTTCTCGCATCGGCTGCATGAGGCGGGGCATCAGCCTTATTGCCTTGTGTGGCCCTGAGCTGGTGTTTCGTGGTGTGCGGGCGAGGTCTCAGGACCCCGCCCTCGTCTAGCCAATTCGACTTCGAGGAGCTGGCCGTTGAACCGGGAAGTGTCCGAGAGCACGGTGATCGGGGTCTCGCCGGACGTGGTGTACGAAGCGGTCACCAACGTGGCCGACATGGGCCGCTGGAGCCCCGAGTGCACCGGAGCCGATGTGAAGGACGAGGGCCAGGCGCGGATCCGCCCCGGGACGCGGTTCACCGGGCACAACGTCTCCGCCCGGCAGCGTCCCTGGTCGACCAGCTGCACCGTCGTGACGGCGGATCCCGGCGAGCGGTTCACCTTCCAGGTACGCGCGGCCGGCCTGCGCGTCTCCCTCTGGTCCTACGGCTTCGAGCCGATCGGTTCCGGCGGAGCGACCAAGGTCACCGAGACCTGGATCGACCAACGAGGCTTGCTGATGCGCTTCGTCGGACAGCTGGTGACCGGCGTCCGCGACCGGGTCACCCACAACAGAGAGGCCATGAAGGTCACCCTCCGGCGGCTGAAGGAGGCGTTGGAGGAGGAGCACAAGGTGGCCTGAGCCGACGGCTCTCACGCGTGGCCCGCGTCAGTACACGTCGCGTACGTAGCGCCTGTCCGCCGCGAGTTGTTTGACGTACGACGTCGCCTCCGGCTCGTCCAGGCCGCCGTGGACGGTGGCTATCTCGCGTAGGGTCCGGTCGACGTCCTTGGCCATGCGGGAGGCGTCGCCGCAGACGTAGAAGTGGGCGCCGTCCTGGAGCCAGGACCAGAGCAGGGCGCCGTGTTCGCGCATGCGGTCCTGGACGTAGACCTTGGCGCGCTGGTCGCGGGAGAAGGCGGTGTCCAGGCGGGTGAGTGTGCCGTCGGCGAGGAAGGCGGCCAGTTCCTCCTCGTAGTAGAAGTCGGTCGCGCGGTGCTGTTCGCCGAAGAACAGCCAGTTGGGGGCTCGGTGGCCGCGGGCCCGGCGGTCCTCCAGGAAGCCCATGAAAGGCGCTATGCCCGTGCCGGGGCCCACCATCACCGCCGGTGTGGCGGGATCGGCGGGCGGGCGGAAGTGCGGAGTCCGGTGGACGCGGACCGGCACCGGGGTGCCGGGCTCGGCGTCGGCGAGGAAGGGGGAGCACACGCCCTGGCGGGGGCGGCCCCGGACGTTCTCGTAGCGGACGACCGAGACGGTCAGCGACACCAGGTGGGGGTCCGTCAAAGGGCTTGAGGATATGGAGTACTGGCGTGGCTGCAGGCGGCCCAGTACGTCGGCCCACTCCTGTGGGGCCGCCCGGACGCCGGACTCGGTGATCACGTCCACGGCCTGCCGGCCCCAGGACCACTGCGCCAGCCGGCCCTTGTTGTCCGGCCGCAGGAGGTTGCGCAGCTCGCGCGGGTCGCGGGCGCGGTCGGCGGCGAAGCGCAGCAGGTCGTGGCTGATGCGGGTGATGTCCAGGTGGCGCAGCAGGGCTTCGGCGAAGGGCACCTCCCCGGCGTTCTTGACCCGGACGGTCGCCTCCGCGTCCAGGCCGGTCACGGCCAGCCACTCCGTGACGAGTTCCGGCCAGTTGACCGGGCGCACCGACAGGGCGTCGCCGGCCTCGTGGACCAGCGGGGTGTCGCTGTCACGCGTGTCGAAGGTGAAGCGCCGGACCTCCTTGCCCGCTCCGGGCAGGCTCAGCAGGCGGTTGCCGGCCAGGCGGGCGGTGACGGAGGCGGGCACGGGGCGGGGCGGACGGGGAGGCGAAGGGGCGGCAGGCGTCTGGTCGGGACCCTTCAGGGCGATCAGCACCTGGTCCAGCCAGGCCTCCGCCTCCGTCTCGTAGTCCGGCTCGCAGTCGGTGCGCGGGGCAAGCCGTGTCGCGGCCAGCTCCTCCATGCGGCGGTCGAGACGGCGGCCGTGGCCGCAGAAGTCGTCGTAGGAGGAGTCGCCGAAGGCCAGGACGGCGTAGCGCCTGCCCTCCAGGCGCGGGGCGTCGGGCGCGGCGAGGGCGTCCCAGAGCGCGGCACCGTTGTCCGGGGCTTCGCCGTCGCCGAAGGTGCTGGTGATCAGCAGCAGGTCGGCGTCGGTGGGCAGCGCGGCGGGGTCCGCCTCGTCCATGGGCAGGAGGGAGGCGGAGTGGCCGTCGGTGGTGAGCCGGTCCGCCGTGGCGGTCGCGAACTCCTCGGCGTTGCCGGTCTGCGACGCCCAGAGGATCACGACCTGGCGGCGGGGGGTCTTTGTGGACGGGCGAGGGGAGCCGCCGGGCGCGTATGTCGTGGACGGCGGCGGCTCGGTCCTGGAGTACATCCCGGCCAGTACGCCGTTCACCCACAGGGCGTTCTCCGGGCTGACCGGGGCGTGCGGCGGCAGCACCGGTACGCCCGGGAAGCCCAGCACGATGCCGGTCAGGAAGCCGGTCAGGTACCGGTGTTCGTGGTCGGACAGGGCCGGCGGCGGCACGGGTTCCAGACCAAAGGGAGAAGGAGCGGGCGTCGGCGGAGACGCCGCAGGCTGTGGGAATGCAGCCGCGGGCGCCTGTGCCGTGGCCCGTGCGCCCAGCGGCGCCGGGTCCCGCACCGTCACCGCAGTGCACACCTTGGTCAGCGAGACCGCGCACACCTTGAACTCGGGCTGGAAGGACAGCGGGTCGACGGCGTCGCTGGTCACCGCGTTGACGCTCAGGTACTCGCCGAACAGGTCGTTCCAGTGGAACGGCGCGAAACAGCAGCCCGGCCGCACCCGGTCGGTGACGACCGCGGGCAGCACGGCACGCCCGCGCCGCGAGGCGACCTCCACCGAGTCCCCCTCGGTGAGGCCCAGTTCGGCCGCGTCCTGCGGGTGCACCTCCACGAAGGGACCGGGGTTGAGCTTGTTCAGCTTGGCCACCCTGGCCGTCTTGGTCAGCGTGTGCCACTGGTGCTGGAGGCGGCCGGTGTTGAGCACGAACGGATAGTCGTCGTCGGGGAGTTCGGCCGCCGGGATGTGCGGGCGGGGGTAGAAGACCGCCCGGCCGCTGCCGGTCGGGAAGGTGAGCGAGCCGTCCTCGCCGACGTACCGGACGGGGTTGCGGTCGGGACCGTCCGCGCTCGCCGCGGGCCACTGCACGGGCGTCTCCCGCAGCCGCTCGTAGCTCACCCCGCGCAGGTCCCAGCCGGTCACCGGGTTCCAGGCGCGTCTGATCTCCTCGAAGACCTCCTCGGCGCTGTCGTACGCGAAGCCCTGCTCGTACCCCATCGCGCGGGCCACGTCGGCGATGATCCGCCAGTCGGCCATCGCCTCGCCGGGCGGATCGGCGGCGGGCTGGGCGAGGGTGAGGTTGCGCTCGCTGTTGACCATGACGCCCTCGGCCTCGGTCCACAGGGCGCCGGGCAGGACGACATCGGCGTACGCGTTCGTCTCCGTGTCGGCGAACACGTCCTGCGTGACGACGAACTCGGCGGCCTCCAGGGCCTCGATGACCGTCTTGCGGTTCGCGACGGAGGCGACCGGGTTGGTGCAGATGATCCAGCAGGCCTTGATTTCCCCTCCGGCCATCCTCTGGAACATCTCGACCGTGCCCTTGCCGACGCCGTCGGCGCGCACGGCGCCGGGCTCCAGCTCCCACAGCTCCTCGACGAAGGCCCGGTCGGCGTCGACGAGGACGGAGCGCTGCCCGGGCAGTCCCGGCCCCATGTAGCCCATCTCCCGGCCGCCCATGGCGTTGGGCTGGCCGGTGAGGGAGAAGGGCCCGCTGCCGGGGCGGCAGATCGCGCCGGTGGCGAGGTGCAGGTTGACCAGCGCGTTGGTGTTCCAGGTGCCGTGCGTGGACTGGTTCAGGCCCATCGTCCAGCAGCTCGTCCACTCCCCCGCCTCGCCGATCAGCCGGGCGGCCTCGCGTATGTCGCCCTCCGGGATGCCGGTGATCCCGGCGACGGTGGCGGGCGGGTAGTCGGCGAGGAAGCCGGGCATCGCCTCCCAGCCCTCGGTGTGCGCGGCGATGAACTCGGGGTCGGTGCGGCCGTTCTCGTGCAGCAGGTGCAGCAGCCCGTTGAGCAGGGCGAGGTCCGTGCCCGGCTTGATCTGCAGGAACAGGTCGGCCTTGGCCGCGGTGGCGGTGCGCCGCGGGTCGACGACGATCAGATTGGCACCGGCCGCCTTCACCCGGTCCATCATCCGCAGGTAGAGGATGGGGTGGCAGTCGGCCATGTTGGAGCCGATGACGAAGAACAGGTCGGCCTTGTCGAGGTCCTCGTACGAGCCGGGCGGCCCGTCCGCGCCCAGCGAGAGCTTGTAGCCGGTGCCGGCGCCGGCCATGCACAGCCGGGAGTTGGACTCGATCTGGTTGGTGCGGATGAAACCTTTTGCCAGCTTGTTGGCCAGGTACTGCGCCTCCAGGCTCAGCTGCCCGGAGACGTAGAGGGCGACCGCGTCAGGGCCGTGCTCGTCGACGATCGCGCGCAGACGGCGGGCGGTCTCGGCGACGGCGTCCGCCACGGGCGCGGGCCGCGGCTCCTCGCCGCGGTCCTGCCGGACCAGCGCGGTGGTCAGCCGCCCGGGCGCGGCGAGCAGGTCCGCGGTGGTCGCGCCCTTGGTGCACAGCCGGCCGTAGTTCGCCGGGTGCTCCTTGTCCCCCGACGCCTTCAGGACCGTACGCCGCCCGTCCGGCCCTCTTTCGATGTCGAGGACCATGCCGCAGCCGACCCCGCAGTACGAGCAGACCGTCCGCACCCTCGTCGTGCCGTCACTCCGCGAGCCAGGCGCGGCCACGGGCGCCCCCCTTCCCCCCTGTGCTGGGCATGTTCTCACTACGCGACCGTAAGAACCGCTCATTACATGAGCGTCTCAGCCCCTGAGGGTGGAAGCCTCCGGGGCGTCGGTCACCGGTGCACCGGTGACGGCAGAGCTGTCAGTCTGATGACCGGGGACGTGAGGAGGCCGATTGCCACGGTGGCGGAGCCGATCGCCGCGATGGTCAGGGCGCCCTGGCCGCCGAGTTCGCCGGTCAGGAGGCCGGCGGTCAGGCCGCCGAGGGCGCCGCCGCCGAACAGCAGGGTGCGGAAGGCCGCCGTCATCCGGCCCATCATCGACGCGGGAGTGCTCGTCTGCCGGAGGCTGACGATGATGACGTTGGCGACGCCGAGGCCGAGGTACGTGACGAAGAAGGACGCGACGCACATCGCGATCACCACCGGCCGGGGCCCGGTGGCGGCGGCGATCAGGCTCGGGCCGAGCAGCAGGGCCGACTGGGCCACCAGGTAGACGCGTCCGAGCCGGAACCGCCTGATGACCCGTCCGGACATCAGCGCGCCTATCAGGCCGCCCACGGAGGCCGTGGCGAAGATACCGCCGAGCGCCGACGAGGAGAGATGCAGGTCGCGGGTGCCGTGGAGCAGGAACATCGTCCACACGGTGATCATGGAGAAGTTGCAGCAGAACCCGACGAGCGCCAGGGCCCGCAGGATCCTGTCCTTCATGACCCAGTCGAGGCCGTCCCGCAGCTCCCGCCAGACATGCCGTCGCGCACCCTGCTCCGGACGCGGCTCGGGCGTTCGGATGAGCAGCAGGGAGACCACGGACACCAGATACGAGAAGGCGTCCACGATCAGCGCCACCGGTGCGGTCAGCGCCGACACCAGCACACCCGCGAGCCCGGGCCCCGCCACATCGGCCGCGGAGGAGCTGACGCCCATCTTCGCGCTCGCCTCGACGTAGTTGGCGGGGTCGCGGACCAGAGTGGGCACGTACGACATCCAGCTCACGTCGAACAGCACCGACGCGACACCGACGGCGCACGCGATGACCGTCAGGGTGACCAGGTCGAGGGCGTCCGCCCAGTACAGGGCGGGGACGAGCGCCAGCAGGACCAGCCGGACGAGGTTCGCGGCGAGCATGACCCTGCGCCGGCGGACCCGGTCCACCCACACCCCGAAGATCAGGGCGAGGCCGAAGTAGGGGGCGAGTTGCAGGAACCGCAGCAGTCCCACCTGCTCGTCGCTCGCCCCGAACGCGCGGATGGCGGTGAGGGGCAGGGCGAGGGTCGTCACCTGGGTGCCGAGCAGCGAAACGGTCTCTCCCAGCCAGAACTTGAGGAAGTCGCCGTTGCGCCACAGGCTCTCCGGCGGTGCCGCGGCATCCGTCTCCGCTTCGGCCGTGTCGAGGAGCGATTCTCCAGCAGGGTGAGAAGCGTTACTCTCATGTCTCATGTCTGACAGTAGCAGTACTGGTGCACTGGTGGAGATCCTCCGCCAGGAGATCGCCCGGCTCTCGCCCGGCGACCGGCTGCCCAGCAGCCGGGAGTTGACGGGACGTCACGGCGTCAGCCCGGTGACCGTGTCGAGGGCGTTCGCCCAACTGGCCGCCGAGGGCGAGGTGGTGACCCGTCCGGGCAGCGGCACCTACGTCGCCCCGCGCCGCGCGCGCACGGCCGCCGACGCTCCGGACACCTCCTGGCAGGCGGTGGCACTCGCGGGTCGTGACTTCGACCCGGGCGCCGCGGACGGCCTGTCTGATCCGCTGCCCGCCGGGGCGATCGCCATGGCGGGCGGCTATCTGCACCAATCACTGCGCCCCGAAAGGGCGTTGACCGCGGCACTGGCCCGTGCGGCCCGTCGCCCCGACGCCTGGGACCGGGCACCCGCCGCAGGCCTCGCACCGCTGCGCGCGATCTTCGCGCGGGCGGCGGGCGGCGGGGTCGGCCCGGAGGACGTTCTGGTCACCGGCGGCGGCCAGGGCGCGCTGTCGATGGTGTTCCGGGCGCTGGCCGCGCCGGGCAGCCCGGTGCTGATGGAGTCGCCGACGTACCCGGGCGCGCTGGCCGCCGCCCGCGCGGCGGGGCTGCGCCCGGTGGCCGTACCGATGGACGACGACGGCATCCGCCCCGACCTGCTCGCCGACGCCTTCGCCGTGACCGGGGCCCGGCTGCTGTACTGCCAGCCCACCTTCCACAATCCGACCGGCGCCGTGCTCGCGCCGGTGCGACGCCGCCAGGTCGTGGACGTGGCCCGGGCCGCCGGGGCGTTCCTCGTCGAGGACGACTTCGCCCGCCATCTCGGCCACGGCGGTCCGGTGCCGCGTCCGCTGGTCGCGGACGACCGCGACGGCACGGTGGTCCACCTGACCTCGCTGACCAAGCCGGCCTCGCCGAGCCTGCGCATCGGGGCGGTGATCGCCCGCGGACCGGTGATGCGCAGGCTGCAGGGGATGCGCCGGGTCGACGACTTCTTCGTCGCCAGGCCCCTGCAGGAGGCCGCGGTGGAGTTGGTGAGCACGCCGCCGTGGGACCGGCATCTGCGCTCCCTCTCCACGCAGTTGAGGGAACGTTGTGCGGTGCTGGCCGGGGCCCTGGCGCGCGAGCTGCCCGACTGGACGCCGACCCGGGTCCCCACGGGCGGCCTGCATCTGTGGGTCCGGCTCCCGCCCGGCCTGGAGGACTCCGCCGTCGCAGACGTGGCACGGGCGCACGGCGTGGCGGTCAACCCGGGCGCCCGCTACTTCCCCGCCGAGCCACCGGGCACCTACCTGAGACTCGGCTTCGCGGCCTCCGCGGACCCCGCCGACCTCACCGAGGGCGTCCGCCGCCTCGCCGAGGCGGCGAGGGCGTACACAACGGCATGAGGCGCGGCGACCCGCCTCGGATTCAGCCGTCGTGAACCACCGTGATGTGCCGCTCGGGACCGGGGACTTCGAGCTCATCGAGCACGGCGACGGCAAGGTCCTCCGCGCTGATCCATGACCGGCCGTCGGCACCGGTGAGCAACGTGTCCGTGCCGCGCCGGTAGTGGCCGGTACGGTCACCGGGTTCGAGCAGGGCCGGCGGGCTCAGGTAGACCCAGTCGGCGGCCGAATGGGCCTGGCAGGCCCGCAGTTGGGCGATCCCGGCGGCGGCGACGGCCTGGAACTCCGCCGGCACGTGGGCCGGGTTGTCGGCGACCAGCAGTTCCCGGTCACCGGGGCTGCGCAGCGCACCGGCGCCGCCGACCACGAGGACCCGCATCCCGAGCCGTGCGGCGAGGTCCAGCACCGTACGGGTGGTGCCGACCAGGAACTCCTGGTCGGCCGGCACGGTCCGCACGGCGAGCACCACAGCGTCCGCGGCGGATCCGGCCAGCGCCTCGCGTACGGCGTCCGCGTCGTTCGCGTCGAGCGCGACCGGCGTCACGTCCGGGTCCTCACTCGCGGGCTTGCGGGACAGGGCCAGCACCCGGTGTCCCCGGGCCCGGGACTCGGTGATCACCCTGCTGCCGACCATCCCGGTGGCGCCGAGCACGGCGATCGTCATGCCTGTCTTCATCGTTCTTGCTCCTCGGAAGGTTGAGCTGCGGAGGGTTGAGCTGGGCCGCGAGCAGCGCGGCCAGGGCGAGGACGAAGCCGAGGGTCTGGAGCAGACTCAGGGACTCGCCCAGCGCAAGGCCTATGACGGTCGCGACCAGCGGAGACAGCAGCACCAGCGCTGCGGACGCGCCGACCGGCAGCCTGCCGATGCCGCGGAACCAGAGCGTGTACGCGATCAGCCCGGCCATGCTGCCGAGCCACAGGTAGCCGCCCGCCGCCGCGGCGTCGATCCGCTGCGGCACCCCCTCGATCGCGAAAGTGAGCGGCAGCATCAGCAGGCCGCCGGCCGTCAGCTGCCAGCCGGTCAGGGTCAGCGGACCGACCCCCGCGGGGCGGCCCCAGCGCTTGGTGAGGACGACCCCGCCGGCCATGATCGCCGTATGCCCGAGGCCGGCGAGCACGCCGACGGCGTCCAGCCGGGCCTGTGGCCCCAGCACGACGAGTCCGACGCCGACCACGCCGAGCACACCCCAGGCCAGCCGCCAGGCCGTCGGCCGCTCGTGGAGCAGCACGGTGGCCAGCCCGGCGATCAGCAGCGGCTGGGCGGCGCTGAGGGTGGCGGCGACACCGCCGGGGAGGCGTTCGGCCGCCAGGAACAGCAGGGGCATCCCGCCGATGTTGAGCACGCCGAGGACCGCGGCCTTCCGCCACCAGTCCCCGCGCGGGAGCACACGGGTGATCGCCAGCGCGATCAGCCCGGCGGGCAGGGCACGCATCAGCCCGGCGAACATCGGGTGCCCGGGCGGCAGCAGCCGGGTGGTGACGACGTACGTGGTGCCCCAGGAGGCGGGACCGAGCGCGGTCAGGGCGACGTCTGCCGCCCGCTGCGCGGACGGGGAAGGCATGCGAGGCATGTCATGAAGTCTCGGCAGCGCCACCATCATGAGTCCAACACATGGTTGTCATGGCAGCCATGAACGACAACGATCGATCCCCGTGGATCTCCAGCAGATGCGGTACGTCGTCGCCGTCGCCGAAACCCGCAACTTCACCCGTGCCGCGGAACGCTGTTTCGTCGTGCAGTCCTCCCTCAGTCACCGGATCGCCGCCCTGGAACGGGAGCTGGGGGTCACCCTGTTCGCCCGGTCCAGCCGCCGGGTGGAGCTGACCAGCGCCGGAGCGGCGTTCCTCGTCGGCGCGCGCGAGTGCCTGGCCGCAGCCGACCGCGCGGTCGCCGACGCTGCCGCCGCGACCGGTGTCGTACGCGGCCGGCTCCGCGTCGGCGTGATCGTGACGACGGCGGCGGTGGACGTGCCCGAGCTGTTGCAGCGGTACCGCGCCCGGCATCCGGACGTGCGCGTCGGCCTGCGCTCCGGGCGCAGCGACGAACTGGCGGCGGCGGTCCGGGACGGCGAGCTGGACATCGCCTTCCTCGGCCTGCCGGAGGGCGAGCGGCCGTCCGGCGTGGAGACCGTCGTCCTCGCTCGCGACGAGCATGTGCTGGCGGTGGCGGCCGGGCACCGGCTGGCGGGCGCCTCCCCGGTCACCCTGGCGGACATCGCCGAGGAGACGTTCGTGGACTTCGTGGCCGGGACGCCCGCCCGGGCCCAGTCCGACCGGGCGTTCGCCGCCGCGGGCCTGGTGCGCGACGTGGCGTACGAGGCCGGGGTCGTCGAGCTGATCACCCGGCTGATCGCGCGCGGGCTCGGCATCGCGCTGCTGCCCTCGGCGTTCATCCGCCCGCTGGCCGCCGAGGACCCCGGGCTGGCGCTGGTCCCGGTGGTGGACGGGCCGCATCGCGTGGAGTACCTGGCGTGGAGCCGGTTCAACCCGAGCCCGGCCACCCGCGCGATGCTCGACGTCCTCGGCGTGGCCGGACCGGCGTCAACGGCGTCCTGACCCACCGTGTCGCGACCCACACGCAGCAGGCTTTGCATGGTCATGCATTAAGGCGCATACTCTTCCCATGTCCAAGGTCCTCACCTCCCTCCCCGCCGGCGAGCGCGTCGGCATCGCCTTCTCGGGCGGTCTCGACACGTCCGTCGCGGTCGCGTGGATGCGTGACAAGGGCGCCGTCCCGTGCACGTACACCGCCGACATCGGCCAGTACGACGAGCCCGACATCGCCTCCGTGCCCGGCCGCGCGAAGACCTACGGCGCCGAGATCGCGCGCCTGGTCGACTGCCGGGCGGCGCTGGTCGAGGAGGGCCTGGCCGCGCTCGCCTGCGGCGCCTTCCACATCCGCTCGGGCGGGCGGACGTACTTCAACACCACGCCGCTGGGCCGTGCCGTCACCGGCACGCTGCTGGTCCGGGCGATGCTGGAGGACGGCGTCCAGATCTGGGGCGACGGCTCGACCTTCAAGGGCAACGACATCGAGCGGTTCTACCGCTACGGCCTGCTCGCCAACCCGCACCTGCGGATCTACAAGCCGTGGCTGGACGCGGACTTCGTGACCGAGCTGGGCGGGCGCAAGGAGATGTCCGAGTGGCTGCTCGCGCACGGCCTGCCGTACCGCGACAGCACCGAGAAGGCGTACTCCACCGATGCCAACATCTGGGGCGCCACGCACGAGGCCAAGACCCTGGAGCACCTGGACAACGGCATCGAGACCGTCGAGCCGATCATGGGCGTACGGTTCTGGGACCCTGAGGTCGAGATCCTCCCCGAGGACGTGACGATCGGCTTCGAGCAGGGCCGCCCGGTGACGGTCAACGGCAAGGAGTTCGGCTCCCCCGTCGATCTGGTGATGGAGGCGAACGCCATCGGCGGCCGGCACGGCATGGGCATGTCGGACCAGATCGAGAACCGGATCATCGAGGCCAAGAGCCGCGGCATCTACGAGGCCCCGGGCATGGCCCTGCTGCACGCGGCGTACGAGCGGCTGGTCAACGCGATCCACAACGAGGACACCCTCGCCCAGTACCACAACGAGGGACGGCGCCTCGGCCGGCTGATGTACGAGGGCCGCTGGCTGGACCCACAGGCGCTGATGGTGCGCGAGTCGCTCCAGCGCTGGGTCGGCGCGGCCGTCACCGGCGAGGTGACGCTGCGGCTGCGGCGCGGCGAGGACTACTCGATCCTCGACACCACGGGCCCCGCGTTCAGCTACCACCCGGACAAGCTGTCGATGGAGCGCACCGCGGACTCGGCCTTCGGCCCGGCGGACCGGATCGGCCAGCTCACCATGCGCAACCTCGACATCGCCGACTCCCGCGCCAAGCTGGAGCAGTACGCCGGGCTCGGCCTGATCGGCACCGGCAGCCCCGTCATCGGCGCCGACCAGGCGGCGGCGACCGGCCTGATCGGCACCATGCAGGAGATGCCGGAGGGCGGTGCCGAGGCCATCGCCTCCCGCGGCGAGGTCTCCGAGGAGGAGGAGATCCTGGACCGCGCCGCGATGGAGTCCGGCACGGACTGACCTCCGCCCTGGCGTCGGGGACAATGGGTGGCCGATGCCAGGGCCCACGAAGAGGAACCGATGCCCCCGCGCAAGCGAGCCACCCCCGGCCAGGCCGGGCTGCCCGATGTCTCCAGCACCAAGGAGATCCAGGACATCCTGTGGAAGGCGGCGGACAAGCTCCGCGGTTCCGTGGACGCGGCACAGTACAAGGAGTTCGCGCTCGGCCTGGTCTTCCTGAAGTACGTGTCCGACGCGTTCGCCGAGCGCCGGGCCGAGCTGGCCGCCGACCCCGAGCTGGCGGAGACACCGGACCAGTACACCCGTAAGGACGTGTTCTGGGTGCCGCCGACCGCGCGCTGGGAGCACATCGCCGAGCGCGCGGCCGGCGCGGACGGCGGCATCGGTCTGCTGCTGGACGACGCCATGGACGAGGTGATGCGGGCCAACAAGGCCCTCACCGGTGTCCTGCCGAAGATCTTCAACCGGGACAACGTCGACCAGCACCGTCTGAAGGAACTGGTCGACCTGATCGGCGACGCCCGCTTCACCGGGCACGGCGACCGCCCGGCGCAGGACGTGCTCGGCGAGACGTACGAGTACTTCCTGGAGCGCTTCGCGCGCGCCGAGGGCAAGCGGGCCGGCGAGTTCTACACTCCCGCGAGCGTGGTCCGGCTGATCGTGGAGGTGCTGGAGCCGTACGAGGGCCGGGTGTACGACCCGGCCTGCGGTTCCGGGGGCATGTTCGTGCAGTCCGGCAAGTTCGTCGCCGAGCGGCGCGGCCGGGACCACAGCCACGACATCGCGGTCTACGGCCAGGAGGCCAACGAGCGCACCTGGCGGCTGGCGAAGATGAACCTCGCCATCCACGGCATGGACCCCAAGGGCGTCGGCGAGCGCTGGGCCGACACCTTCGCCGAGGACAAACTGCCCGATCTCCAGGCCGACTTCGTGATGGCGAACCCGCCGTTCAACATGTCCGACTGGATGCGCAGGGCGGACGACCCGCGCTGGAAGTACGGCGTCCCGCCCCAGTCGAACGCCAACTTCGCCTGGCTCCAGCACATCGTGTCCAAGCTGGGCGACCGCGGCTCGGCGGGCGTGGTGCTGTCCAACGGCACGCTGACCTCGCAGCAGAACGGCGAGGGCGACATCCGCGCCGCGCTGGTCGACGCCGACCTGGTCGCCTGCATGGTCGCCCTGCCCGGCAACCTGTTCCGCACGACGGCGATCCCGGCCTGCCTGTGGTTCCTCACCAGGGACAAGACCTCGCAGGGCGCGAAGGCGCTGGAGGACCGGCGCGGGGAGGTGCTCTTCATCGACGCGCGGTCGGTCGGCACGATGGTCGACCGCACGGAGCGCGTCTTCACGGACGCGGACCTGGAGCGCATCTCCGACGCCTACCACGCCTGGCGTGGCACCAAGTCCGCGAAGGAGAAGGGCCTTTCGTACGAGGACGTGCCCGGTTTCTGCTACAGCGCCACGCTGGAGGAGATCGCCCGGCACGACCACGTGCTCACCCCGGGCCGGTACGTCGGCACCGCCGAAGCCGCCGAGGACCCGGACGCCGAGCCCCTCGACCAGCGCGTCGCGCGGATGACCAAGCAGCTGTTCGACCGGCTCGACGAGTCCGCGCGGCTGGACGCCGTACTGCGCGAGCGGCTGAGCGGGGTGACCACCCTTGCGTGAGGTGCCGTTCGGGGACCTGCTGAGCGAGCCGCTGCGCAACGGGGTCAGCTACCCGACCAAGCTGCGCGGCTCCGGCATCCCCATGGTCAACATGGGCGAGGCCTTCGCGTACGACGTGATCACGGACCAGGAGTGCGAACTGGCGCCCCTGACCGAGAAGGAGAAGGAGCGGTTCCTGCTCCAGGAGGGCGATCTGCTGTTCGTCCGCCAGTCCCTGAAGTACGAGGGCGCCGGGCACTGCGTGTACGTGGGGCCGGGCAGTGGCCCGCGCACCTGGGAGAGCCATCTGATCCGCGCCCGGATCAAGGAGTCGCTGGCCGATCCGCGGTTCTACTACTACTACTTCCGCTCCCCCGCCGGGCGCAGCAGCATGGAGACGATCATCCACCAGGTGGCCGCGGCGGGCATCCGGGGCAGCGAACTGCGCGGGCTTCCCGTGCCGCTCCCCTCGCTGCGGGAGCAGCGGGCCGTCGCGGCGGTCCTCGGGGCGCTGGACGACAAGATCGACGCCAACGCCCGGATCACGGAGTCCGCCGACGAGCTGCTCCAACTCCTCTACCGGTCCGCCTTGTCGGAGCCGGGCGCCCGCGAACTGCCGCTGTTCGAGGCGCTGGAGCTCACGTTCGGGGCGCCGTTCGCGTCGGCGGAGTTCAACTCCGACGGGCTCGGGCGGCCGTTGCTGCGCATCCGCGACCTGAAGACGTTCCGCCCGCAGATCTGGACCACCCAGCGGCTGGACAAGGAGCTGGTCGTGGCGCCCGGGGAGACCGTGGCCGGCATGGACGCGGAGTTCCGCCCCACCTTCTGGCTGGGCGAACCGGCCCTGCTCAACCAGCGGGTGCTGCATGCGAAGTCCCTGGTCGGCGGGGGTTCCGTGCTGTGCCGGGAGGCCCTGCGCGGGCCGCTGGCCAAGGTCGAGAACTACAAGACGGGCACGACCGTGGCCCATCTGAACAAGCGGGACCTGGCCACGCTGGCCGTGCGGGTGCCCGGCCCGGACGCGGTCGCCTCCTTCGCGGCGGCGGCCCAGCCGCTGCACGACCGGATCGTGGCCGCCGCGGCCGAGTCCCGCTCGCTCGTCGCGTTCCGCGACACCTTGCTGCCCCAGTTGATCTCCGGCAGGCTCACGTGTTCCCTTCGGGATCCCTGGTGATGTGTCGTCGTTCGGCCTCATGCCGGGTGTCGGTGTCGTATATGAGTGCGTAGATCGAATGCGTGACCTTTTCGCGGGAGTGTCGTTGATCGAATGACAGCACCACGTGGCAGCGAGGCGAGGGGGTGCCGGTGAGCCGGAGACTGCCGTTGGGTGAGGGCGAGGTGGCCCGCACCGCCTGTGCCCGTGGTCTGCTGCGGACGGGGGTGGTGGAGCAGTCGGGCGAGGTGCTGTCGGCCGCGGTGCCGGCCCAGCGCATGGGCTGGGCGGCGGATCTGGTGTCCGGCATGGTCGCTGATCTGCTGGCCGCGCACTGGAACGCCACCGACGTGAGCACGCTCGCCTCCGGTGTGGACGCGGTAGGCCGTGCGCTGCCGTCGAACGCGTGGATGGCGCTGCGACGCCTGGGCTGGACCGTCGGCGCGGCCGAGGGCATCCGCGTCAATGACCGGATCGTGCGCATGGCCCAGGAGACCGCCGGGCGCACGCTGCGGTCGGCGAAGTGGCGGGCCGACCTGACCGCCGGGATTCTCGCGGCGTGGCCCGCCGATGCGGGCAGGCGCACCCCGGCCGAGTGGGATGCCGTCCGTGAGGCCGTCCCCGGCGGCCGGGATCTGCCGTCCAGCGTGGTCAGGTCCCGGACCCGGCAGATCGCCGCCTTCGTCACGAAGCACGGCCGGTTGCCGGTCGATGTGTTCGAGCTGGAGGCCGCACCCCGCACGGCGCGGATGCTGCTGCTGTCGGCTTGTGACGGGCAGCAGGCGTCGATCGCGCGTGGTGATGATCCGGGCCGGGCGCTGCTGCAGTTGCAGCTGCCTACGCGCCCCGGCCCGCGCTCATACGGCGACTGGATGTGGGTGGCCTGCCCCATCAAGCTGCCGCCGACCGTCCCGCCCGGCGCGGTACTGCACCTGCCTACCCTGCGCATCCACCAGGGCCGGGTGAGGGCCGACCTCGCCTACACCCACGCCGTGCCCATGGCCCGGCGCAGTGGCCACACCATCGCCCTCGGCGTGGACTGGGGGCTGAACACCCTGCTCAGCGCGGGCGCGGTCCGCCTGCACGACGACGGGAAGATCACCGCTCTCGGCGCAGGTGGGATGTTCCGCGCCTCTGGTGTGCTGGCCAGACAGCACCGGCTGCGCCGCGAGAGCGAGCACCTGCATACCAAGGCCGGCCACTACGAACGCCTCATCGCCGGAAACGACACGCATCCGCTGACGGTCCAACAGCAGGTGCTCGCCGAGGAGCTCCGGCACGTCTCCAACCGCCGCTCCCACCTCAACGACGCCCTCGCCTGGTCCGCCGCACGCTGGACGGTCGGTCAGGCCATCACTGCCCGTGCGACCGTGATCTACGTCGAGGACCTCCGCTCGATGGAAGCCCGGGGCATGGGCCGCACCCTCAACACCCGCCTGTCCCAGCAGGTACGCGGGCAGATCGTGGACCGGATGCGGCACCTGGCCGCCGAGGCGGGCATCGCCGTCGTCACCGTCCCCGCCTGCGACACCTCCCGGCACTGCCCCCACTGTCTCGTCCCGCTGCGCCACCGCAAGGCCCCCGACCGGCCCACCACACACGGCTGGAAATGGGCCGTCTGCCCGAATCCAGAGTGTGGCTGGCAAGGCGACCGCGACATGGGGGCCTGGCAGCGCATCGCCGCGCGTGGCCTGGCCCACCAGACCAAGACCGTGACCGACCGCGCCACCGGCACCATGGTCATCCGCTCGGTGGCGGACAAGCTCGAAACTCAAGCCGTGGTCACCCCGGCCACGAAGACCAGCCGGAAGGACCGGTCCAAGACCGGCCCCACTCGGCGACAGACAACACGCCCCGCGCCCAGGCGACGCAGGGCACCCTCCCCCACCAGACCCACAGGTTCGGCGGGACAGCGTCCGGAGGGACACGCTCACACGGGCCGGATGAGGCTGCCCCGCGCAGCCCACCGGCACCAGGGCGTGACGACGATCAGCACACCCACCACCGGCCGACACCTGCCACGAGGAGCGGCACTGGGTGCAGGATTCCACCTGCACGCCCACGCCACCCCGCCACGGTGGGCACCACCCATGCCAGACACTCTGTCTTGCATGGGATCGCTTAGCTGATCAGAGACGCTGCGCGTGGGGGACGTGGTGGGATGACGGTGCCGGGGGAAGCTGACCGAGTCCGTGTGGGAGCGGCTCGCGTTGCAACAGCTCGCCGGGCTCGGCTGGACGGAGCTGCGCGGCGAGGACACCGCCCCCGGCAGCGGCCGACGCGCGGGCTGGGACGACCTGGTCCTGCACGACGAACTCCGGGCGGCGATCGAGCGGTTGAACCCCAGTGAACTCTCGACGTGGCCGGTGCAGACGGTGCAGATCCGTACCAAAAGCCGAGGTCACAGCAGTTGAGAGAAGCGATTCCCCACCCCGCTGAAGCGAGGCGCCCCCTCGCGGACATCGGATGGAGACCTTCGCGCAGGAGTGGGCGCCGCGGGCGAATTAGGCCCCGGCGGCCGGGTCAGTCCAGCTGGAGGCGGTCCGCGAGGCCGGCCGCCGTGAACGCCTTCACCACGTCCTCCCGGCTCTCGGTGAAGTGCCCCCAGCTGTCGCAGTGGACCGGCACGACCCGGTGGGCGCCCAGGATCTCGGCGGCGGTGGCGGCCTGGGCGGAGTCCAGGACGAGCAGGGCGCTGTCGAAGATCTCCGCGATGCGGGGCGCCCCGGCGAACAGCACGGCGGTGTCGACCGGGCCGAACCGGTCGGCGACCTCGCGCACCAGGTCCAGGGAGGCGTTGTCACCGCTGACGTAGACCGTGGGCAGGTCGGGCGAGGTGAGGACGAAGCCGATGACCTGGCCGGTGACCGCCTCGGCGCCCTCGGGGCCGTGCAGGGCGGGCGCGCCGGTGACGGTGAGGGTGCCGCCGTCGGGGCGGGTCAGCTCCACGGACTGCCAGGGCGCGAGGCCCTCGGCGGTGCCGCCGAGGCGGACCGCGCCGCCGGTGGTGGTGAAGGTGCGCGGCACGTCGGCGAGCAGGGCACGGCCGGAGGTGTCGAGGTTGTCGGGGTGCTCGTCGTGGGAGAGCAGGACGACGTCGACCGGGCCGAGGTCGGCCAGCGGCGTGCGGGGCGGCGCGGTCTTGGTGAGGGACCGGCCGTCACCCCGCGCGTAGTCGCCCGGGTCGTCGAAGGTGGGGTCGGTGAGGAGGCGCACACCGCCGTACTCGATCAGGGCGGTCGGGCCGCCGAAGACGCGGACCGGTATGCGCTCGCGGGACGCGTCAAAGTCGGGAGCAACAGAAGTCATGACGAACACCTCACGGATGTAGTGGCGTCTATCCGTGAGAGACAGTAGACCGTTCTCACGGATGGGCGCAAGGCGTACCATGAGATTCATGAATGGGAGCAACGGGAGCACGGCCGCCGAACTCGCCCCGGCGCCGGGCGCGGAGCAGCATCCCGCCCTCGACCTCGCCAACAGCGCCCCCGCCCTGGCCAGCGGCCAGAGGCTCGACCTGCTCGGCACACCCGCCGCCGCGAACCGCTGGCTCACGGAGCACGGGCTCGCCCCCGAGGACGCCGGCCTGCGCGAGACCTGCGCGTCCCAGCTGCGCGCCCTGCGCGAGCAGATCCGCGCGCTGCTGTCCGCCCGGGTCGAGAACCTCCCGGCCCCGAAGAGCGCCCTGGACGCCGTCAACGACGCGCTCACCCGCGCGCCCGCGGCCTCGCTGCTCCACTGGCACCCCGACCGGGGCCTGTACCGGGAGGCCGCCCACCCGACGGCCCAGATCATGGAGCACGCCCTGGCGGCCCTCGCTGCCGACGCCGCCGACCTGCTCACCGGCGCCGACGCCGACCGCCTCACCGCCTGCGGATCCAGCCCCTGCAACCGCTACCTGCTGCGCCACGGCCGCCGCCACTGGTGCTCCACCCGCTGCGGCGACCGCGCCCGCGCGGCCCGCGCCTACGCCCGCCGCACCGCCCGTACGGAGAGTTGACGCACCGCCCGCACGGAGAGCCGGAGCACCGAAGCGTGGCGGATACAAGCACCCTTAAGCCCTGAAATGACATGAACCGTTCACCGGTGGTCCTCCTGTGTCGTGGCGATCCGAAAACAACCAGCCATTGACTCTCCCCGCATGGGAACGGTCGTTCCCGCACATGTCGCTGCAAGTTGCCGCATGTCGCAGGCATGAGGGGGCCACACTTGGTGTCCGCGGTAGAGGGATCCGGCAGAGCGGAACCCAGCAGATCCGAAGAACCGGAAAGACCCGAACAACCTTTGCCCCGCAAGGCGTACGCCACCCGCGGCATCGGGGACCGGATCTTCCGCTGGCAGTTGACCGCCACCGGCGTCACTGTCCTCGCCATCATGGCCGCGGTTGGCCTGTTTCTGCTGCTCAGAGCGGGACAGGCGCTACGGGCACGAGGGTTCGCGTTCCTCACGACCACCGAATGGCAGCCGGACGTCCACCAGTTCGGCATCGCCGCCGTCCTCACCGGCACCCTGCTCATCGCAGCAGTCGCCGTGACGATCTCCGTACCGCTGGCCGTGGGTACCGCGCTGTTCATCACCGATGTGGCCCCGCGTCCGCTGCGGCAGACCCTCGTGGCCATGGTCGACCTGATGGCGGCCGTACCCTCCGTGGTGTACGGGCTGTGGGGGCTGTTCTTCCTCCAGCAGCACGTGATCGGCCTGTCGCGCTGGCTGAACGACTGGCTCGGGTGGATCCCGCTGTTCCATGTGGACGGCACGCAGGCCGGGGAGCCGCTGGCCTCCGACAGCGTCTTCACCGCCTCCACCTTCGTCGCCGGGATCGTCGTCGCCCTGATGGTCGCGCCGATCCAGTGCTCGGTGATGCGCGAGGTGTTCGCGCAGGCCCCGGCCGGTGAACGGGAGGGCGCGTACGCGCTCGGCGCGACCCGCTGGGGGATGATCCGCGCGGTCGTCCTGCCCTACGGCATGGGCGGGATCATCGGCGGCACCATGCTGGGGCTCGGGCGGGCGCTCGGCGAGACCATCGCCGTCTACCTGATCATCTCGCCGGTGTTCAGCATCCAGTGGCACGTCCTGCAGACCGGCTCGAACTCGGTGTCCTCGCTGATCGCCCTGCACTACGGCGACGCCTCCACCTTCGGTATGTCGGCGCTGATGGCGGCGGGCCTGGCGCTGTTCGTGCTCACCCTGGCGGTCAACTTCACCGCCTCCTCCATCGTGGCCCGCTCCCGGTCCGGCGCGCAGAGCGAGGCATGAGATGACCGTCGTGGAAGACACCGTGGTGGAACAGGCCGTCGAGGCCGTCCCCGCCCCAGCCGTCAGTGAACTGCCCGACGTGCCTCGCCGCATCGGCGGACTCACCCGCTCCGGCGTGCTGTCCCTGACCGGCGCCGCCGCCTCCGGGTACTGCACCGCCGTGTTGCTGTTCGGCCAACTCGCCGCCTTCTCCGGCGCGTTGGGCTTCACGGTCACGGCGTACCTCGCCTTCCTCCTCATCTACGCCGTGCTCACCGGCCTGGAGGAGAACGGGCAGGCGGTACGCGACCGGGTGATGACCGTCGTGCTGTGGAGCGCGGCCACGCTGCTGTTCACCGGGCTCTTCATGGTCGTCGGCTTCACCGCCTGGCGCGGCCGGGAGGCGCTGCCGCACTGGAACTTCTTCACCCAGGACATGCAGGCCGCGGGCCCCCTCGACCCGCTCAGCAACGGCGGCATCGCGCACGCCATGCTCGGCACCCTCATCATGATCACCATCGCCCTGGTGATCACGGTCCCGCTGGGCCTGGCCTGCGCGGTGTACCTGAACCAGATCCCCGGGCGCTTCTCCCGCTTCGTGCGCACCATCGTCGAGGCGATGACCGCGCTGCCGTCGATCGTGGCCGGCCTGATGGTGTACGCCGTCTGGATCCTCAACCTCGGCATGGAGAAGTCCGGGCTCGCGGCCGGGTTCGCGATCAGCGTGATGATGCTCCCGATCGTGATCCGGGCGTCGGACGTCGTACTGCGGCTCGTACCGGGCACGCTGACGGAGGCGGCCGAGGCCCTCGGCGCGCCGCGCTGGCGGACCGTGTGGCACGTGGTGCTGCCCACCGCGCGCTCCGGCCTCGCCACCGCCGTCATCCTCGGCACCGCACGCGGCATCGGCGAGACCTCCCCCGTGCTGCTGACGGCCGGATTCACGGCCGCGCTCAACGCGGACCCGACGAGCGGCCCGATGGTGTCCCTGCCGCTCGCCGTCTTCAACTTCGTCAAGTCGCCCGAGCCGACGATGATCGCCCGCGGTTTCGGCGCGGCTTCGGTGCTGATGGCGCAGGTGCTGGTGCTGTTCGCGATCGCCCGTGTCATCGGCGGCCGGGGCCCGGGCCACCAGAACAAGCGCCAGGCCCGCAGGGCGCAGCGCGCCTCCCGCAAGGACGTGGAGCGCTTCGCGGAGCTGCACGGGCCGAAGCTCAGCCTCTTCGGCCCCGAGCCCGCCGAGCCCGCCGATGCCCCGCGGCCGGACACCACCCCCGTACCGGACACCACCGAAACCGCAGCCGACGGAGACACCCTCTGATGCTCAGCCATCTCACCAGACGCCTGCGCAGCCTGGGCATCCTCGCCGCGCTGCTCAGCATCCTCGCCGGTACGGCCTCCGCGCCTGCCGCCGCCGACAGCTACACGCCCATCGCCGGTGCCGGCTCCACCTGGGCCGAGAACGCCGTCGACGAGTGGCGCCGCGGCGTCAACCAGTACGGCATGCGGATCAGCTACGCCGGCAACGGCTCCTCCGACGGCCGCCGCCAGTTCCTCAGCGGCACCGTGGACTTCGCGGTCTCGGACATCCCCTTCCAGACGCACCCGACCGACGGCTCCGCCGCCGAGCGCCCGGCCCCCGGGTCCTACGCGTACATGCCGATCGTGGCCGGCGGCACCGTCTTCATGTACCACCTGACGGTCAACGGCCGGCGGGTCACCAACCTGCGCCTGTCCGGGGACGTCGTCACGAAGATCTTCACCGGGGTCATCAAGACCTGGGACGACCCGGCGATCCGGGCCGACAACCCGGGTCTGATGCTGCCGCACCGCCCCGTCGTCCCGGTCGTCCGCTCCGACGGCTCCGGCTCCACCGCCCAGTTCACGCTGTGGATGGCCAACCAGCACAAGGCGTTGTGGCAGGCGTACTGCCACAAGGTCGGCCGCTCGGGCGCCTGCGGGCAGACCTCGTACTACCCGACCGTCCCCGGCATGATCGCGCAGTCCGGTGACCTCGGCGTCGCGGGTTACGTCGCGCAGAACTACGGTGAGGGCGCGATCGGTTACGTCAACTACTCGTACGCGCTCCACGCGCACTACCCGGTCGCCAAGGTCCTCAACCACGCCGGCTACTACACCGAGCCGACCCCGCAGAACGTCGCGGTCTCGCTGCTCAAGGCCCGGATCAACACGGACAAGAGCTCTCCGGACTACCTCACCCAGCAGCTCGACGGCGTCTACAACGACACCGACAAGCGCAACTACCCGCTGTCCAGCTACTCGTACATGATTCTGCCGCTGACCGTGCAGGGCACGTTCACGAAGGTCAAGGGCAGGACGCTGGGCGCGTTCGCCTACTACTTCATGTGCCAGGGCCAGCAGCAGGCACCCAAGCTCGGCTACTCGCCGCTGCCGATCAACCTGGTCAAGGCCGGCTTCCAGCAGATCCGCCGGATCCCGGGCGTGTCGGCACAGAACATCGACATCCGGCGCTGCAACAACCCGACGTTCACCCCCTCCGGGCACAACCGGCTCGCCGAGACCGCTCCCTACCCTGCGGAGTGCGACAAGAAGGGTGCCCCGCCCTGCACCACGGGCAGTGGCGGCGCCAAGTCCGGTGGCAGCGGCGGCAGTTCGGGCGGCGCCTCGGGCGGTGACGCGGCCGGTGGCGGCGCGGCGTCCGGGGGTGCCGGCGGGCCGGTCGTGGACCCCGACACGGGCCAGACCCTCGCACCGGGCGGCGGCTCGGCCGCCGGTGGTGCCAGTGGCGGCACCGGCAGCGGCGGCGGCACCGCCGGTGCCAGTGGCGGTGCCGGTGGGACCGCGGCCGACGGGACCGTCGCCCTCGCCCAGCCGGTCGCCGTCGCCGCCGGGCACGGCTGGACCAGCACCCAGACGCTGATGCTGCTCGCCGTCGTCCTGGTCCTCGGCCTGCTCCTGCTGCCCTCCACGGTGTCCCGCCTGGTCGGCTCCCGCTCCGGGCTCGACCGCGCCAACGGCCGTTCCACCGAGGGGAGTTCGGAGTGACTCCGCAGCGCACTCCCGGCCGTACCCGCACCCGCGTCCGGCGCGCCCTCGCCCGCGTGGTCGCCGGCGCCGCCGTCGGCGCCCTGGCCGGGCTGGCCGTGGCCCAGGCCGCCCCGGCGGCCACGGCCGCACCCGCGGCGCGGTCCGCGTCGTCCGACGGCAGCGGCTCCGCCGTCACCGTCTCCGGGCGCGGCGAGTTCAAGAACATGAAGTTCACGGTCGGCCAGACCACCCACCTCACCAGCCAGGCGATCAAGGTCTCCTGGACCGGCGGCACCCCGACCACGTTCGCGGGCACGCTGTTCAACACCGACTTCGTGCAGATCATGCAGTGCTGGGGCGACGACGACCACTCCGTCCCCGGCAACCCCGGCCCGCCGCGCACCCAGTGCGAGTACGGCGCCTCCCCGACCACCAACCGCAGCAGCTGGCCCGGCACCGGGATGGACGACACCCGCCAGGTCTTCTACAGCGCCGAGCCCACCAACTACGGCCAGGACGACCGCTACGGCGCCGACAACCCCAACGCCCCGGCCGATGTGCCGTTCCGCGCGGTGGACGGCACGGTGATCACCACCGGCACCCAGAACAACCCCTTCTTCAACCGCAACACCACCAACGAGGTCGACTTCGCCCGCACCGGCGACGGCGGCAACGGGGAGGAGTACTTCGAGACGCAGACCGCGCTCGAAGCCCCGCACCTGGGCTGCGGCGCCCTCGTCAAGGCGGGTGGCACGGCCAAGCCCCGCTCCTGCTGGCTGGTGATCGTCCCGCAGGGCCACCTCGACCTGGACGGCGCGCCGTACGCCGACCACAGCCAGGTCAACGCGGGCTCCCCGGTCTCCTCCACCAACTGGAAGAACCGCATCGCGATCCCGCTGCACTTCAACCCGGTCGGCTCCAGCTGCGCCCTGGGCGCCAAGGAGCGCCCCACCACCGGCAGCGAACTCGCCGCGGACGCCATGACCAGCTGGCAGGCCGCGCTGTGCCCGACCGGCAAGGTCTTCGGCTACACGCAACAGGGCGAGCCGGACACCCGCTCCCAGCTCGCCGCGGACGGTTCCTCGGGGCTCGCCTTCACCACCCGCGCGCTGGGCGCCGACGACGGCACGACGGCTCCCTCGGGCACGACGACGTACGCGCCGGTCGCCCTGTCCGGTGCCGTCATCGCGTTCACCATCGAGCGCAGGCCCATGGCCGACGCCCCGGACGACATCCGCAAGCGCGCCGGCACCAAGGTCGAGTCGATCAAGCTCACCCCGCGCCTGGTGGCGAAGCTGCTCACGGAGTCGTACCGCAACTCGCCCTGGGGCGCGGTGCTCGGCGACAAGGTGGCCAAGGGGTACGACTGGGTGAAGAACAACCCGGCCGGCCTCGCGACCGACCCCGAGTTCATCGCGCTCAACCCCGAGTTCGCGCATCTGTCGGTCGCCGAGACCCCGGCCACCGACACCGACCTCATGACCTCGCTCGACCACACGGACACCGCCCGCGCGCTGTGGCAGTGGATCATGGGCGACAAGGAGGCCCGGCAGTTCCTCTCCGGGGTCTCCGACAACGGCATGATGGTGAACCCGTACTACAGCACCAACCCGGAGTGGAGCGCCACCGGTAACACCTTCGACCCGGCGCACACCGACGACTTCCCGAAGTCCGACCCCTGGTGCACGGTCCTGCCGGGCACCGGCGCCCCCAAGGAAGCCCTGCAGTGCATGGGTGACTTCCACCCGTACGTCGAGGACATGCACAGCGGCGCCCTGCACACCCGGCGCGCCGACAACCTGTGGAAGTCGATCTGGGACGAGCTGGGCAACCCGCCCGCCTACAAGTCCCCCGGCCCGCAGATCGTCGGCTCCCGGTTCGTCATCACGGTCACCGACGCGGCCTCAGCCGCCCGCTACAACCTCCAGACGGCCCAGCTGCGCAACGCGGCGGGCAAGTTCGTCGCCCCCACCGAGGCGGCGCTGACCGAGGCCGCGAAGAGCGCCGGCGGCAAGGACGTCGCCGAGATCACCCCGGCGAACGCCACGGCGAAGGGCGCCTACCCGCTCGCCCAGCTGGTGTGGGCCGCAGCCCGGCCCGGGTCGCTGAAGCCGAACGCCCGCGCGGACTACGCGGCACTGCTGAAGTACGCGGCCGGCGCGGGCCAGGTGCCCGGCACCGACCCGGGCCGGCTCCCGGTGGGCTACGCCCCGCTCTCCGCCGGCCTGCGCGAGCGCGCGCTGAAGGCCGCCGACGCCCTGCTGCACTACACCGGCCCGGGTCCCGCCGGGGACGACGGCGACGCGGGCAGCACCTCCGGCGGCGGCTCCGGCGGAAGCACCGGCGGCGCCGGTTCGGGCGGCACGGCCTCCGGCGGACCGTCGGGCGACGGCGGCACGGGCCAGAGCCCCGACGCCTCGGCGTCCCCGGACGCGCAGCCGTCGTTCGACGGCGGCAAGGCCGTGCAGACCACCGCCGCGGGCATGACGCCCGGCGACCCCTCGAACCCGCTGCGGTACGCCGTCCCGGCCGGGGCCGCGCTCGGCGCCGTCGCCGGTCTCGGCGCGCCCTTCGCGGGCGGTCGCCGACTGCGGCTGCCGCTGCGGGTGACCCTGCCCTCGGGCCGCACGGTGACCGTGATCCCGGCCCTCACCCTGCCGGAACGGCTGCGCGGACCGCGTCCGTGACCACCGGCACCCCCTAGACGGCCGCCCGCCCCGACAGGCACTCGGGGCGGACGGCCCGTACCACCCTGCCAGATCCCTCGCACACCTCCGCACTGACAACAGGAGACCTTCGATGCGCAGAACGCGCTCTACTGCGGCGCTCGTCGCCGCCGCCGTGGTGGCCGGTGGCCTGGCCCTGGCGAGCCCCGCCCAGGCCGACCCCACCCCCGCCGGCACCTTCCGCAAGCTGGTCGGCGTGGGCTCCGACACCACCCAGGACGTGCTCAACGCCCTGGCCGGTGACACGGTGAACAAGAAGAGCTACGCCGACACGGCCGTGAAGTCGGCGAGCGGTGCGGGCATCGCCTCCTACGACGCGATCGAGCCCGGGACCGGCTCCACCACCTCCTCCATCCGGACCCGGTCCGGCGGCCCGACCTTCGCCCGCCCGAACGGCTCCACCCAGGGCAAGCAGGCCCTGTCGATGGCGCTGACCGGCGACAACTGGCCGAAGCCCGACACCGGCGTCTCCATCAAGGGCCAGGTCGACTTCGCCCGCTCCTCCAGCGGCCCGAGCACCTCCGGCACCGCGCTGACGTACATCCCGTTCGCGCGCGACGCGGTGGGTGTCGCGGTGCGCGGCGCGGGCCTGGACAACCTGACGGTGGACCAGCTGCACCAGCTGTACATCCCGGGCTCCGACCACAAGCTGAACGGTGTCGTGGTGCACCCGCTGCTCCCGCAGGCGGGCTCCGGCACCCGTAAGTTCTTCCTCAACGTGATCGGTCTGGACGAGAGCACGGTCGACCCGGCCATCCCGACCGTCCAGGAGAACCAGGCCGACGCCGCGCTCGACCAGGACAACACCCTGGTCCCGTTCTCCGTGGGCAGCTGGATCGCCCAGAACAACGGCATCGCCCCCGACTACAGCACCCAGGCGGTGGCGAACGGCGCCCGGCTCGCGTCCGTGGTGCTGCCCGGCGCCACCGTTGCCACCAGCCCGGTGAAGACGGAGAACGGCCAGGTCGTCCCGGTCACCGACTACTACGACAACGCCACCTTCGGCCGCGACGTCTACAACATCGTGCCGTCCCGGGCGATCGACCCGACCGGCATCTTCTTCGACAAGGACCTCTACGACGTCTTCGTCACCAGCGGCACCCACAAGGCCGGGCTGGCCTCCGACTCCGCCGAGAAGGTCATCGCGAGCTTCGGCTTCGTGAACGAGCCGTACAACGGCTCGGTCAGCGTGGCCAAGCACGCCAAGCTGGGCGGTCTGGAGGAGTCGGGCATCGACGCCTCCACGCCCGCCGCCCCCGCCTCAGTGAAGGCGGCCCCCGGTGACGCGAGCCTGAAGCTGTCCTGGACGGCCCCGCCCGCCCGCGGTCTGGCGCTGACCGACTACCGCGTCCGGCTGACCCGCGCCGACGGCACCGTGGCGGCCGTCAAGGACGTTCCGGCGTCCGCCACCTCGCACACCTTCACGGGTCTGGCGGCCGGCACCTACACCGCCACGGTCGCCGGCGCCAACCTCAACGGCACCGGCGCGACCGGCACCGTGACGGCCACGGTCAAGTACGCGAGCACCGTCAAGGCGACCGCGGCGACCACCGCGTACGGCAAGGTGCCGAAGGTGGCCGTCGTCGTCACCGGCTCGCACGGCGTGGCCCCGGCCGGCAAGGTCACGGTGAAGGAGGGCGCCACGGTCCTCGGCACCGGCACGCTGGACGCCTCCGGCAAGGTCACCATCGGCCTGTCGAACCACCTCAAGGTCGCCACGCACACGCTGACCGTGTCCTACGCAGGCAGCGGCAAGCTCTACACGTCCCACGCGACCGTCAGCCTGAAGATCACCAAGGCGACCGCGTCGCTGTCCACCACCGCGCCCTCCACGGTCAGCCACACCGCCCAGGCCAAGGTCGGCGTCAAGGTCACCGCGGCCGGCACCACCCCGACCGGCACCGTGCGCATCTACGAGGGCACCAAGCTCCTCGCCACGGGCACGCTGAACCGGGGCGCCGTCACGATCACCCTCCCGAAGCTGGCCCGCGGCACGCACACGCTGCACGCCGTCTACGCCGGCTCCTCGACGGTGAACGCCAAGACCGGCGCGAACTTCACCATCAAGTCCACCTGATCCACCGGCCGTCGGGGGAGGCGGGACGCTCCCGCCTCCCCCGGCAGCCGCCGTACGACCCTCCAGGACTTTCCACGACTCCCTATGAACAGCGAAGGAGGCGGGCCGCCGTGACCGCCGCCGTACCGACCGCGCTCGCACCGGCCGCGCCCGGCGTCCGGGTGCGCGGCGTCACCGCCGTACGCCATCTGGCCCGCGGCGGTCTGCTCAGCCTCGCCGCGCTGCTGCTCGGCATCACCGTCCAGCTGCTGGTGCTCAGCGGCATCCAGGAACACAGCGCGCAGCACGCCGCGTTCGACGAGCTGCGCAACCAACTCGCCCTGGGTACCGCCCCGGTGGCCCAGACCGACCAGCAGGGCCAGTTGCTGGCGCCCGGCACGCCGCTGGCGCTCATCGACGCGCCCCAGGTGGGACTCTCCCAGGTCGTGCTCGAAGGCACCGACTCCTCCGTGCTGACCGACGGCCCCGGGCACCGCCGGGACACCCCGATGCCCGGCCAGGCCGGCACCAGCGTGCTGATGGGCCGCGCGGCGGCCTACGGTGGCCCGTTCGGGCACCTGGCCGACCTCGCCGCGGGCGACACGCTCACCGTGACCACCGGGCAGGGCAAGGCGAAGTACAAGGTCACCGACGTCCGCCGGGCCGGCGACCCCGCCCCGGCCCCCCTCGTCTCCGGCAAGGGCCGCCTGGTGCTGGTGACGGCCAGCGGGCCGCACTTCATGCCGAACGGGGTGCTGCGGGTCGACGCCGACCTGGTCTCCGCGCCGTTCCAGACGCCGGCCGCGGTGATCCGCTCCGGCACCCTGCCCGCGTCCGAGGAGCCGCTGGCCCGCCCGTCCGGAGTGCCGTGGCCGCTGGTGATGTGGCTCCAGGCGCTGCTGCTCACGGCCGTCGCCGCGGTGTGGACCTGGCACCGCTGGGGCCGCCACCAGACCTGGCTCGTCTTCGCGCCGGTCGTCACGGTGCTGGGCCTGCAGGTGGCCACCCGCACGACCGAACTGCTCCCGAACCTGCTGTGACCGAACCCGCCAGGACCGAACCTGCCGGAACCGAACCCGCCGTGACCGACCCCGCCCCGAGGTGGCCCCGATGACCGACACCGCCTTTCTGCCCGCCACGGACCCGACGGACCCCACGGACCCCACGGATGCCGCAGCCCCCGAGGCCCCCGCCGGGCCCGGCCCCGCCACCCTGGAGGCCCGCGCGGTCTCGGCCTGGTTCGGCAGCCATCAGGTGCTCAGCCGTGTCTCGCTGACCATGCCCGCGGGTCGCGTGACGGCCCTGATCGGCCCCTCCGGCTGCGGCAAGTCGACGTTCCTGCGCACGCTCAACCGCATGCACGAGATGATCCCCGGCGCGGCCTTCGGCGGCGAGGTGCTCTTCGAGGGCGAGGACATCTACGCACCCGAACGGCGGCTGACCGAGGCCCGGCGCCGTATCGGCATGGTCTTCCAGAAGCCGAACCCGTTCCCGGCCATGTCGATCTACGACAACGTGGTGGCGGGCCTGAAGCTGACCGGCGTCCGGGCGGGCCGCCGGGAGAAGGACGAGCTGGTGGAGGAGTCGCTGACCCGCGCCGGCCTGTGGAAGGAGGTCCGCGACCGCCTCCGCCAGCCGGGCGGCGCGCTCTCCGGCGGCCAGCAGCAGCGCCTGTGCATCGCCCGCGCGCTGGCCGTACGCCCCCGCGTCCTGCTCATGGACGAGCCGTGCTCGGCGCTCGACCCCACCTCCACCCGCCGCGTGGAGGAGACGATCGGCGAGCTCGCGGGCCAGGTCACCATCGTGATCGTCACGCACAACATGCAGCAGGCGGCGCGCGTCTCCGACCAGTGCGCCTTCTTCCTCGCCGAGCAGGGCACGCCCGGCGGCATCGTCGAGCACGGCGACACGGAGCAGATGTTCTCCACCCCGGCGGACCAGCGCACGGCGGACTACGTCGCGGGCCGCTTC
Organism: Streptomyces sp. NPDC002671; assembly: GCF_053592475.1. Lineage (NCBI taxonomy): Bacteria > Bacillati > Actinomycetota > Actinomycetes > Kitasatosporales > Streptomycetaceae > Streptomyces > Streptomyces sp. NPDC002671. The sequence continues at coordinate 16,407 of NZ_JBSFVU010000013.1, read as the reverse complement.
GGCTGATCCGCCGCCCTCGGACCGCTGGAGCGCGGCCTGGTCAGGGTGCGGGACATGCTGACCCGCCGGCCCTGGCCCACCGGCGGGCCCGGCTAGCCTGTCCACGACGTGCACACCGTGCACACCCTCCGGCCGAGCACGCCGGACACGCCGAGCAGCTGGGACACAGCTTCATGACCACCGCGGTCGTCGTCGGCGGCGGGCCCAACGGGCTCGCCGCGGGGGCCCTGCTGGCCAAGGCGGGCCTTGAGGTCACCCTCCTGGAGGCCGCCGCCGAGACCGGCGGAGGCACCCGCAGCTACGAGGCCCTCGTCCCCGGCCTGTTGCACGACCACTGCTCGGCCATCCACCCCATGGCCGTCACCTCTCCCGCGCTCCGCGCGCTGGACCTCGAACGCCACGGACTGCGCTGGGTGCTCCCGGAGGTCGACTGCGTCCACCCGCTCGACGACGGCACGGCCGGCGTCCTGCTGCGCTCCGTGGCCGAGACCGCCCGCGGCCTGGGTGTGGACGGCGGGCGGTACCGAGCACTGTTCGAACGGCCGGTGCACCACTGGGACGCCCTGGCCGACGACGTCATGGGCCCGCTCCTCCGCGTCCCCCGGCACCCGCTGCTGCTCGCGCGTTTCGGCCTGCCGACACTGGCGCCGGCCGCCGCCCTGGCGCGCCTGTTCCGCACCCCGCAGGCACGGGCGCTGTGGGCCGGGGTCGCGGCGCACGCGTTCCGCCCGCTGTCCGCTCCGCTCAGCTCCGCGATCGGCCTCGGCATCCTCACCGCCGGTCACGCCGCCGGCTGGGCCGCCGCGGAAGGCGGGTCGGGCGCCATCGCCCGCGCCATGGAACAGGTGCTGCGGGTGCACGGCGGCAAGGTCCACACCGGGGTACGGGTCACCGACCGCGCGCAGATCCCGCCCGCGGACGTGACCCTGCTGGACCTCGACCCCGGCCAGGTCGCCGCCCTCTACGGCGACCGGCTGCCGCCCCGGGCGCGGGCCGCCTATGAGCGCTTCCGACGCGGCCCCGGCGCGTACAAGCTCGACCTGGCGGTCGAGGACGGCGTGCCCTGGACCAACGAGGAGGCCCGCCGCGCCGGCACCGTCCACGTCGGCGGCACGTTCGCCGAAGTCGCCCACGGGGAACGGGAGGTGGCGGCGGGCCGCATGCCCGACCGCCCGTTCGTCCTGGTCGGACAGCAGTACCTGGCGGACCCGGCACGCTCGGTCGGGAACGTGCACCCGGTGTGGACGTACGCGCACGTCCCGCACGGCTACGACGGGGACGCGACGGAGGCGGTGCTGCGGCAGCTGGAGCGCTTCGCGCCGGGGGTGCGGGAGCGCATCCTGGGCGTCCGCGTGACCCGGCCCGCCGATTTCGCCTCGGCGAACGCCAACTTCGGCGGCGGGGACATCCTCACCGGCGCGAAGACGCCCCTGCGGCTCCTGCTCGGCCCGCGCGCGGCGCTCGACCCGTACGCCACCGGCGTCCCCGGCGTCTTCCTCTGCTCGGCCGCCACCCCGCCCGGCCCGGGCGCACACGGCATGTGCGGAGCGGGCGCGGCAGCGTCGGCACTGCGGCACCTCGGCGTGCGCGGCGGGTGACGGGTCAGGCGGTGTGCTTGGTGACAAAGTCGGCGATGGTGTCCTGCATCTGCTGCAGCCCCGGCCCCGCACGGCGGCGAGCCGTGCGACCCTACGTAATGTAGGGTTCCCAACCGGCCACGGTCACACGTCTGTTCAACGGGGGACGCATGCAGGAGACACAAGCGGAAGCGAGTCCACCGGTGGAGGTCGACGTGCGCAGTCTCGCGCCGACGCTGACTCTGCTGGTCGTCAGCCTGATCATCGCCGCGATCGGCGTGTACGAGCTGTGCGGCTTCGGGCTGCACAGCCTTGCCCGGCGCCCGCACCTGTTCAGCGACGGCCTCGCGACCGGCGGAGTGATCGTCGCCGCGGTGGCGGCCGGGGCGGCGGCGGGCAACCTGGCCTGGCACCTGGTGGCAGCCCGGCGCGGCACACAGGAGCCGGGATGAGAACCTGTGCATCGGATATGCGCAACCCCTTATCCCCACTACCCTACGAGCTGTAGGGTCAGTGTTTCACCCCGTCCCCCTCCCCCAAGGTGACCAGTCACCATGCCCGCACCAGAGTCGACCCTGATCCCTCCACAGGTCTCCACTCAGCGCAACCCCCTCCGCACGATCTTCTCCCTCGTCCCCTCCCCCGGCCGTGACCGGCTGCGGAAGCGGGCCGCCGCGGCCACCGTCTGGTACCTGCGGCTCATGGTCGTGCTGAACATCGCCTGCGTGATCTCCCTCCCCTTCCGGGAGGAGGTGCACGAGCACAACGCGGGCGAGTACTTCACCCCGTACCTGGCCACCGCCGGCCTCGCCTCGGCGGCCCTCGCCCTCTTCCTGGCCATGGTGATGCGCCGCCGCAAACGGGCCGCCTGGGTCTTCAACCTGCTGCTCGCCGGCCCCCTCCTCGCCCTGTACACCCTCGCCCTCACCCACGGGTCGTACCAGGAGCACCTCTTCAACTGGGCCTCCGCCGCCCTCACCGCCCTGTTCGTGGCCGCCCTGCTCATCGGCCGCCGCGAGTTCGACGCGATCGGCGACCGCTCCAACCCGCGCCTGGCCCTCGCGGTCGGCGCGGGCGGCTCCCTGATCAGCGCCGCGCTCGGCACGCTGCTGGTGCACCTCACCAACAAGCTCCCCGGCGCCAGCCTCCTCGACGAGGTCGCCTACACCCTGCTGCGCGGCATCAGCGTCGGCCCGCTCGCCGACCGCGTGGACGCCGTCCACGCGCCCCGCTGGGCCGACATCATCGTCAACAGCCTGATCGCGGCGACCTTCCTGCTCGTCCTGTACGCCTGCTTCCGCGCCCCCCGCGGCGAGCGCCTGCTCGACACGGAGGACGAGCAGCGGCTGCGGGCCCTGCTGGACCGGCACGGCGACCGCGACTCCCTCGGCTACTTCGCGCTGCGCCGCGACAAGGCCGTCGTCTTCTCCCCGAGCGGCAAGGCCGCCATCACCTACCGCGTCATCGGCGGCGTCAGCCTCGCCTCCGGCGACCCCATCGGCGACCCCGAGGCCTGGCCCGGCGCCATCGACGCCTGGCTCGCCGAGGCCCGCCGCCACGCCTGGACCCCGGCCGTGATGGGCGCCGGCGAGGAAGCGGGCACGATCTACGCCCGGCACGGCCTGGACGCCCTCGAACTCGGCGACGAGGCGATCGTGGACCTCGCCGACTTCACCCTCGACGGCCGCGCCATGCGCGTCGTCCGCCAGGCCCACAACCGGGTCAAGCGGGCCGGCTACACCGTCCGCGTCCGCCGCCACGAGGACATCCCCGACGACGAGATGGCCCTCCTCATCGACCGCGCCGACCAGTGGCGCGACGGCGCCACCGAGCGCGGCTTCTCCATGGCCCTGGGCCGCCTCGGCGACGAGTCCGACGGCCGCTGCATGATGCTGGAGTGCCGGGACGCGGAGGGCCGCCCGCGGGCCCTGCTCAGCTTCGTCCCCTGGGGCGAGCACGGTCTGTCCCTGGACCTGATGCGCCGCGACCGCGCCTGCGAGAACGGCCTGATGGAGTACATGGTCGTGGAACTCCTGCTGCACGCAGAGGAGTTGGGCGTACGACGGGTCTCGCTGAACTTCGCCATGTTCCGCTCGGTGTTCGAGCGGGGCGCCCGCCTCGGCGCGGGCCCGGTGCTGCGGCTGTGGCGCTCGATCCTCACCTTCTTCTCACGCTGGTGGCAGATCGAGTCCCTGTACCGCGCGAACGCCAAGTACCGCCCGGTGTGGGAACCCCGCTTCCTGCTCTTCGCCAAGAGCGCCGACATCCCGCGCATCGGCCTGGCGAGCGCCCGCGCGGAGGGCTTCCTGACCCCGCCGAGCCTGCCGGCCTTCACCCGGCGCCGTCAGCAGAGCTGCGCCGACGGGGTCACTTCACCCCGACCGACCGCATCACGGTGAGCACGAGGGTCCGCGCCGCCTCCACCACCTCACGCAGGGACACGCACTCCCGGGGGCTGTGCGCGACCCGTACGTCGCCCGGCCCGTACTGCAGCGTCGGTATCCCGGCTCCCGCGTAGAGCCGCAGATCGCTGCCGTACGGCGCCCCGCGCTCGCGGGGCCGGGTGGCCCAGCCGTTGGCGTCGGCGCAGGCGTCGCGCACCTCGTCGCGCAGCGGATGCCCCTCCGGGAGGCGTCCGCTCGCGAACTGCCCGCCCGGCCAGCTCACGCTCGCCGGATGCTCCCGCAGCCAGGGGTGGCCGGCGCAGACCTCGGCCACACACCGCTCGAACTCCGCTCGCGCGGCGCCGGCGTCCTCCCCCAGCCGCACCCCCAGCCGCCCTTCCGCAACCAGCAGATCGGGCACGCTGCTGGCCCAGTCCCCCGCCCGCAGGGTCCCGACGGAGAGGGCGTACGGGATCGGATACTCGGCCATCAGCGGGGAGGGGTCGGCGTTGCGGGCCGTCTCCAGGCGGGCCAGCGCCTCATGGAGCGGCAGATACGCGTCGACGGCGCTGACCCCGGCGTCCCGTGAACTGGCGTGGGCGGCCCGGCCCGGCACGGAGAGGCGGAAGGTCAGCGCCCCTGCGTTGGCGGTGACGAGGGTTCCGCCGGTCGGCTCGGTGACGACACAGGCGTCCCCGCCGTACCCCCGCTTCAGGGTCCCGAAGGCGCCGATCCCGCCGTCCTCCTCCCCGACGACGAAGTGGACGGCAACCCGCCCGCGCAGCCGCACCCCGGCCGCCCGGATCGCATCGAGCGCGGCCAGATGCGCGACCAGCCCCGCCTTCATGTCACAGGCCCCGCGCCCGTGCACGACGTCCCCGGTGACCCGCGGCACGAACGGATCCCCGTCCCAGGCGCGAAGATCCCCGGGCGGTACGACGTCCACGTGCCCCTGGAGGATCAGCGTGGGCCCGTCGCCCTCGGCCGCGGTATGGCCGACCAGCCCCCAGGCCTCGTCCCGCGGGACCTCCATCCCGGGAAATTCCGGGTCGGCGCGGAGCGCAGGCAGATCCATGGCCCACAGATCGACGTCCAGGCCCAGCCGCTCCAGCCGCCCGGCGAGCAGATGCTGAAGCTCCGACTCGGCGGCGCTCCCGGTCACACTGGGCACCGCGATCAACTCGAGCAGCGTCCGCCCGATCGCCGCCTCGTCGATGCAGGCAAGGGCGGCAGCCTCCTGATCACTGAGCACGGAACCTCCCCTCCCGAGCCAAGCTCCCGCTCAGATCATGGCCCGGCCCGCACTCCGGGGCTACCCCCGAGCGCAGGTGGGAGACGACTACGCCGAAGGCGAAGCCGAGGCGGACCCCCCGCCCACCGTGAACCCGATCACCGCCCCGCCCCCTTCTCGCCGGAAGGCAAACGGCGCGCCCCCATGCGCCATGGCAACCTCACGCACGATCGACAGCCCCAGCCCGGACCCCGGCAGGGACCGCGCATCCGCAGCCCGGTAGAACCGGTCGAAGATCCGGATCAGATCCCCCTCGGCGATCCCGGGCCCCCGGTCCAGCACCTCCACCCGCACCGCCCCCGGCCGCGCCGGCCCCGCGATGTGGATCTCGATCGGCGCCTTCCCGCCCCGGTCGAACTTCGCCGCGTTCTCCACCAGGTTGGAGAGGGCCCGCTGCAACATCCCCGGCCGCCCGTCCGTACTCGTGTCGCCGCTGGTCCGCAGCACGATCTCCCGCCCGGTACGCCGCTTCGCCAGCCCCACCACGTCCTCCGCGATGTCGGCGAGGTCCACCCGCTGCGGCGGCTCCGTGTCGGACTGCCCGGCGGCGAGGTCGACCAGCTCGTTGACCAGGTCGGTCAGCTCACGGGCCTCCTGGGTGAGGTCGGCGACGAGGTCCTCCCGGGTCGCGGGCGGCAGCTCGTCGATCCGGCGCAGCAGCGAGATGTTCGTACGCAACGACGTGAGCGGCGTACGCAGCTCGTGCCCCGCGTCCTGCACCAGCCGCCGCTGGTCCTCCTCCGACTGCGCGAGCCGCCCCAGCATCCGGTCGAACGCCCGCCCGAGCCGCCCCACCTCGTCGAGCCCGACGACCGGCACCTGGATGCCCAGCTGCCGGGTGCGCGCCACGTCCTCCGCGGCGGAGGTCAGTATCACCAGCCGCATGGTGATCCGCCGGGCCAGCCACCAGCCGAACAGACCGGCCAGCACCACGACCGCCGCCATCAGGATCAGCGTCCGCTGCTGGAGCGTACGCAGCAGATCCTCGGTATCACTGAACTCCTGCGCGACCTGCACCGCGCCCCGCCCGTCGCCCAGCGACACCGTGGCGATGCGGAACAGGTCACTGTCGACCCCGACGTCCTTGTGCTCGACCACCTTCCCGGCCGTCTGAGCCCGCGCGACGGACTTGTCGTGGCCGGTGACGGGCAGCACGGGGTTGCCGTGGTCGACGATCTGCCCCTGATCGCCGAGCACCTGTACGTCGGTGCGGGCGGGCCGGACCAGATCATGGCCCGGCCGGGAGGAGGAGAAGTCCTCCGGGACCATCTCGTGCTGCCGCACCTCGTCCCGGACGTCCTGCACGACCTGCGTGAACACCGACTGCTGGTCGACCCGGACCAGGCGGGCGGCGGAGCCGTACGACACGATGCCGACGAGGATCGCGACGGCCGCGGTGACGGCCGCGAAGGAGACAGCGAAGGTGGTCCGCAGGGAGACCAGCTTCGGCCGCGGCCGGTCCAGCAGCCGCCGGCGGCGGCTCACTCAGTCCTCCCGCAACACGTAACCCACGCCCCGCACGGTGTGGATCAGCTGCGACGCGCCGGGTTCGTCCAGCTTGCGGCGCAGGTAGCCGACGTAGACAGCGAGGTTCTTGGAGCCGGGCCCGAAGTCGTAGCCCCAGATCCGGTCGTAGATCGTCGAATGATCGAGCACGATGCCGGCGTTCCGCACGAGCAGCTCCAGCAGCTCGAACTCGGTACGGGTCAGCTCCAGCTCGCGCGTGCCGCGCCAGGCGCGGCGGGCCTGGAGGTCCATGCGGATCCCGGCGGCCTCGACCTGCCGGTCGGAGAGCTGCGGCTCCCGCCCGCCGTCCCCACCACTCGCACCTGCCGCCGAGGCAGCCACGGGCGTCGTACGACGCAGCAGAGCCCGCAGCCGGGCGAAGACCTCTTCGACGTCGAACGGCTTGACGACGTAGTCGTCGGCACCGGCGTCCAGGCCGGCGATCCGGTCGGCGGTCTCCACGAGGGCGGTGAGCATCAGGATCGGAGTGCGGTCGCCCTCGGCACGCAGCACCCGGCAGACCTGGAGCCCGTCGATACCAGGCATCATCACGTCGAGGACGAGAATGTCCGGCGGCGTCCTGTGGGCCTGAGCGAGCGCCTCGACGCCGTCGGCGACCGCCGTCACCTCGTACCCTTCCAGCGTCAGGGCACGCTCCAGGGCATGACGGATGGCACGGTCGTCTTCGGCGAGCAGCACAGTCTGGGGCACGCACCCAGTCTGCCAAGGCCTCCGGCGGTTAGGCCGGGACGAGCAGGCCTACGATCACGCTTTTTACCCCTCTCTCACCGTCACAGCGGAACCCACCCCCCGCCCCTACCGTCTTCTCACCGCATCCCGCCCGGCACCACCCACGCGAGCCGGCAGCCTTTCGGCCGACCGAGTCGGGCGGGTGGGCAAAAGCCAGGCCGACAGGGCCTAGGGGCGCAGCGCCGCCAGCTGTTCCGCGAACGGGACGACAACCGCCTCCCTCGGCCGAGCCGCCGTAGGCATGAGCGCGGCCAGCTCCCCCGCCGCCCGTTCGATCCGCTCGGGCAGCCCCTCCGCGCCCCAGTCCTCCGAGGCGGCGTAGACAGCGGTCGGCACGACCACGGCCCGCAGGTACGCGAACAACGGCCGCAGCGCATGTTCCAGTACCAGCGAGTGCCGCCCCGTACCCCCGGTCGCCGCGATCAGCACCGGCTTGCCCGCCAGCGCGTCCTTGTCGAGCACGTCGAAGAACGACTTGAACAGCCCGCTGTAGGACGCGCTGAACACGGGCGTGACGACGATCAGCCCGTCGGCCCCCGCCACCGCGTCCTGCGCGGCGGCCAGAGCCGTCCCGGCGAACCCGTTGGTGAAGTTGTGCGCGATCTCGACCGCGAGGTCGCGCAACTCGACGACCTGCACATCCACCGGCGTCTGCCGGTCCACCGCCGCGGCCAGCCGGTCACCCAGCAGCCGCGTGGACGACGGAACGCTCAGCCCCGCCGAGACGACGACGAGCTTCATGCGGACACCTCCTGGGAAGCCTTGAGGGAAGCGTGCGTCGGCGCCTCCGGCACAGCCGCCGGACGGCCGTTCGCGAACTCCTTGCGCAGCACCGGTACGACCTCCTCGCCGAGCATGTCGAGCTGCTCCAGCACGGTCTTCAGCGGCAGCCCCGCGTGGTCCATCAGGAACAGCTGGCGCTGGTAGTCACCGGCGTACTCCCGGAAGGACAGCGTCTTCTCGATCACCTGCTGCGGGGAACCGACCGTCAGCGGGGTCTGCTCGGTGAACTCCTCCAGCGAGGGCCCGTGCCCGTACACCGGCGCGTTGTCGAAGTACGGCCGGAACTCGCGGACCGCGTCCTGCGAGTTGCGCCGCATGAACACCTGGCCGCCGAGCCCCACGATCGCCTGCTCCGGCGTGCCGTGCCCGTAGTGGGCGTACCGGCTCCGGTACAGCTCGACCATCCGCTTGGTGTGGTCGGCCGGCCAGAAGATGTTGTTGTGGAAGAACCCGTCGCCGTAGTACGCGGCCTGCTCGGCGATCTCCGGCGAGCGGATCGACCCGTGCCAGACGAACGGCGGCACCCCGTCCAGCGGGCGCGGCGTCGACGTGAAGCCCTGCAGGGGCGAACGGAACTTCCCCTCCCAGTCGACGACGTCCTCGCGCCACAGCCGGTGCACCAGCGCGTAGTTCTCGACGGCGAGGTTGATGCCCTGCCGGATGTCCTGCCCGAACCAGGGGTAGACCGGCCCGGTGTTGCCGCGGCCCATCATCAGGTCGACACGCCCGTCGGCCAGGTGCTGGAGCATCGCGAAGTCCTCCGCGATCTTCACCGGGTCGTTGGTGGTGATCAGGGTGGTGGAGGTGGAGAGGATCAGCTTCTCCGTCTGCGCCGCTATGTAGCCGAGCATCGTGGTCGGGGAGGACGGCACGAACGGCGGGTTGTGGTGCTCACCGGTCGCGAAGACGTCCAGGCCGACCTCTTCGGCCTTCAGCGCGATGGCGACCATGGCCTTGATCCGCTCGCGCTCGGTCGGCGTACGCCCCGTCGTGGGGTCCGGCGTGACGTCGCCGACCGTGAAGATCCCGAACTGCATGGCCGCTCATCCTCCAGGCTTGTTGACTGTTCAACTAAGCCCTTGCAACAGTCACCCACCCGGCGAATATTCCATCCCGGCACCCCGACCTTGGCGGCGCACCCGACAGCACCGTCAGGGGCACCCCGGCCGCCCCCTCAGGGCACCAGCACCAGCCGCCCCCGGACACCCCCCTGCGCCAGCCGCTCGTGCGCCTTCGCGGCGTCGGCCAGGGTGAAGGTCTCGGCCACCCGGAGCGTCAGGACCCCCTCGTCCACCAGCCGGACCAGCTCCGACAGCCGTGCACCGTCGGCGCTCACCTCCACGGCCGTGGTCCGCACCCCGCGCACCGGGGCGGGCTGCCGGCCGGGCTGGGCACTGACGAAGACACCCCCGTTCCGCACCGACTCCAGCGCCGGCTCCCCGAGCATCGCCGCGTCCAGCACCGCGTCCACACTGCCCGGCGCAACCCCGTCGGCCGTGAACTCCGCAGCCCCCAGCGACCGCACCAGCTCCTCGTCCATCGCCCGGGCCTGCCCGGTCACCACGATCCCCCGCCGCGCGGCCAGCTGGACGGCGAACCCGCCGACCGCACCCGCGGCACCGGTCACCAGCAGCGACGCACCCGGCGCCAGGTCCAGCAGGTCGAGGGCCTGGACGGCGGTCAGCCCGTTCAGCGGCAGGGCGCCTGCATGCACCGCGTCCACCGTGGCCGGCGCCTTGGCCACCGCGTCCGCCGGCACGACGACATACTCGGCGTGCGCTCCCAGCGGATCGACCACGCCCGCCGCGAGCGCCACCACCTCGTCGCCGACCTGCCAGGCCGCGGCCACCCCCACCGCGTCCACCGTCCCGGCCACGTCCCAGCCGAGCCCCAGCGTCCGGCCCGCCCCGCCGAAGATGCCGGCCCGCACGGCCAGGTCCACGGGGTTCACCGCGCTGGCCGCCACCTTGATCCGCACCTGCCCGGCCCCCGGCTCCGGCACCGCCACGTCCACGAGCTCCACGGCCTCCGGACCACCGAACGTCGTCACCACAGCAGCACGCATGTCAACTCTCCCCGATTACAAGTCATTTGATGAGCTTCGCGGCGTTTTCCCGGCCGCGACACCAACTCTAGGAGATGTACTATCCATTGGTAAGTAGTTACCTGAGAGTGCGTAGCTGTCCCGAAGGAGAGCAAGCCCATGGCGACCACGACAGCGGCCCAGCGCCGCGAGCAGGCCCGAGTCGAGTACGACGCCTTCCTGCGCGCCTGCCCCACCAACCAGCTCCTCGGCCGGCTCAGCGACAAGTGGGTCAGCCTGGTCGTGGCCGCGCTCGTCCCCGCCCCCATGCGCTACAGCGACCTCAACCGCAAGATCGCGGGTGTCAGCCCCAAGATGCTCACCCAGACACTGCGCACCCTGGAGCGCGACGGCATCATCACCCGCACCGTCACCCCCTCCGTCCCGGTCCGCGTCGACTACGCCCTCACCCCGCTCGGCAGCAGCCTCGCCGCCCTGCTCAGCGCGGTGAAGAACTGGGCGGAGACCAACTTCGAGGAGGTCCGGACGGCCCGCGAGCGCTACGACGCCGAGAACACCGAAAGCGCTGAGAACGCCGCCTAGACGCCGCCACCGGCCATGTCAGAACGCGCACCCCGGCGTGCGAAGCTGCGGGCATGACGATCCTCCGCTCCGCCACCCTGTTCGTCCTCGCCGCGCTGTTCGAGATCGGCGGGGCCTGGCTGGTCTGGCAGGGCCTGCGGGAACACCGCGGCTGGCTGTGGATCACCGGCGGAGTCCTCGCCCTCGGCGCCTACGGCTTCGTCGCCACCTTCCAGCCCGACGCCCACTTCGGCCGCATCCTGGCCGCGTACGGCGGGATCTTCGTGGCCGGCTCGCTCCTGTGGGGTGTCGTCGCCGACGGCTTCCGCCCCGACCGCTGGGACATCACCGGGGCGCTCATCTGCCTGGCCGGAATGGCCGTGATCATGTGGGCGCCGCGAAGCACGGGCTGAGGCTCACTTACATTGGACAGAGCCCGACCACCGAACAAGCCACCGAACGAGCCCGGAGCTGCCCATGGCCACCGCCGCCCCGTCCGCCGCCTCCCGCATCGCCGTCGTCACCGGTGCGAGCAGCGGTATCGGCGCCGCCACGGCCCGGCAGCTCGCCGCGGCGGGCTACCGCGTGGTCCTCACCGCCCGCCGCAAGGACCGCATCGAGGCGCTGGCCGAGGAGCTCAACGCGGCCGGGCACTCGGCTACGGCCTACCCCCTCGACGTAACCGACCGCGCGGCGGTCGACGAGTTCGCGACGGCCTTCAAGACGATCGGCGTCCTGGTCAACAACGCGGGCGGCGCGCTCGGCGCGGACCCGGTGGCCACCGGTGACCCCGCGGACTGGCGCACGATGTACGAGACGAACGTCATCGGCACCCTGAACCTCACCCAGGCCCTGCTGCCCAAGCTGGTGGCGAGCGGTGACGGAGTGGTGGTCGTGGTGTCCTCCACCGCCGGGCACGGCACGTACGAGGGCGGCGGGGGCTATGTGGCCGCCAAGCACGGCGCCCACGTCCTCGCCGAGACGCTGCGCCTGGAGATCGTCGGCCAGCCGGTGCGGGTCATCGAGATCGCGCCCGGCATGGTCAAGACCGACGAGTTCGCGCTGACCCGCTTCGGCGGCGACACCGAGAAGGCCGCGAAGGTGTACCAGGGCGTCGCCGAGCCCCTCACCGCCGACGACGTCGCCGAGACGATCACCTGGACGGTCACCCGACCCAGCCACGTCAACGTGGACCTCCTCGTCCTGCGCCCGCGCGCCCAGGCGTCCAACACGAAGGTGCACAGGGAACTGTCATGACGCAGGAGTCCTCGGGGCCCGCGGAGTCCGCAGAGTCCCCCGGTATCCCGGAATCCGCCGAGAAGCGCCGCCTGGCCCAGGAGAAGAAGGACGAACGCCAGGTCTGGTACTTCCTGGCGTACTTCCTCTTCGGCATCCACATCCTGGCGTTCGTGATGATCTACGCCGTACGCCACGGGCACTGATCAGGGGCACGAGGGGTCGTCGACGATGACGGCGTTCGCCGGCACGATCTTGACGTCGTCCTCGTCCTCGGCCTGCACGAACTTGGTCGTGGCGTAGCCCCGCTTCCCCTTGCCCACGCACTTGGTGGCGAGGTTCCCGAAGCCGTCCGGGAAGTTGTAGACCTCGGCGGCGCTGTTCTCCCCCGCGCGCCCCTTCACGGGCGCGTCCGCCTTGCCGCGCTCGTCGTAGTACTGCCGGGAACACCCGCTGAGCAGCAGCACGGCACAGACACCGAGTACGGCGCTCAGCCGGCGCACGCCTTGTCCTCCACGATCTGCACGTTCGACGGCCCGGACGCGTTGGTCGTCACATACGCCCGGAACCCGTGCCCCACACACTTGGTGGCGAGGTTCCCGAACCCGTCGGGCATGTTGTAGACCTCGGCAGGCGTGTTGTCCCCCGCCCGCCCCTGCACGGGGGCGTCCCCCTTCCCCCGCTCGTCGTTGTACTTCTGCGAACACCCCGCGAGCAGACTCCCCGCGACCACGACGAGCCCGGCGGCCCATATCCCCGCACGCCTGCGTGTGTGCTTCATCAACTGGCCCTCCCCGACAGACGGTTGCCCGGCGAGGAGGTAGACAGCGAGCGGGCCGACGCGGTTCCGGCAACCGGGGGCCTCTCGCGTCAGCCCTTGACGCACACGACCTGCTTCAGCTTCGCCACGACCTCCACGAGGTCCCGCTGCTGATCGATGACCTGCTCGATCGGCTTGTACGCGCCCGGGATCTCGTCCACGACGCCGGAGTCCTTACGGCACTCCACTCCCTGCGTCTGCTCCTCCAGGTCCTTCGTCGAGAAGCGCCGCTTGGCCGCGTTGCGGCTCATGCGCCGACCGGCGCCGTGCGAGGCCGAGTTGAAGGCCTTCTCGTTCCCGAGACCCTTCACGATGTACGAACCCGTGCCCATCGAGCCCGGGATGATTCCGAAATCTCCGGAGCCGGCCCGGATCGCACCCTTGCGGGTGACGAGCAGGTCCATGCCCTCGTAGCGCTCCCGGCTCACGTAGTTGTGGTGGCAGCTCACCTCGGGCTCGAAGGTCACCTTGGCCTTCTTGAACTCCTTGCGGATCACGTCCTTGAGGAGCGCCATCATGAGCGACCGGTTGTACTTCGCGTACTGCTGAGCCCAGTAGAGATCGTGCTCATACGCCGCCATCTGCGGGGTCTCCGCGATGAACACAGCGAGGTCGCGGTCGACCAGGCCCTGGTTGTGCGGGAGCTTATGGGCCACGCCGATGTGGTGCTCGGCGAGTTCCTTGCCGATGTTCCGGGAACCGGAGTGCAGCATCAGCCAGACGGCGCCTTCGGTGTCCGTGCACACCTCGATGAAGTGGTTGCCGGCGCCGAGCGTCCCCATCTGCTTGTGCGCCCGCTCCTCCCGGAACTTCACCGCCTCCGCGACCCCGTCGAACCGCCCCCAGAACTCGTCCCACCCAGCGGTGGCCAGCCCGTGGAACTCTCCCGGCCAGACGGGGTCCTCATGCATCCCCCGCCCCACCGGAATCGCCTGCTCGATCTTCGACCGCAGCCGTGACAGATCCCCGGGGAGATCATTCACCGTCAGCGACGTCTTCACCGCGGACATTCCGCAGCCGATGTCCACGCCCACCGCGGCAGGGCATACGGCCCCCTGCATGGCGATGACCGACCCGACCGTCGCGCCCTTCCCGTAGTGGACGTCCGGCATGACCGCCAGACCCTTGATCCACGGCAGAGTGGCCACGTTCTGGAGCTGCCGCAGGGCCACGTCCTCCACCGTCGCCGGGTCCGCCCACATGCGGATCGGGACCTTCGCGCCCGGCATTTCTACGTACGACATATCTTCCTCGTTCCCCCGAAGACAACAACAAAAAGACTTAAGAGCAGCAAAACGCAAAAGCAGCGCCAAGGTCGTCGAAAAGGGACATGGGACCGGCGTTCACAGCAGTGCGTGCGATACACATTGTCTCCAGGGGACGCCCCGCTGCGGCAAGCGAATAACCAGCGGGGACACTGGAGCACCGAGCGATCGCGCACCGTCGGATCGCCCACGTCGAGAGGAGCCCGACCGTGCAGCGGAAGGCGTACGTAACCGGTACCGCCGCCCTCCTCGCGGCGTTGCTGGCCGGCTGCACGAGCGGCTCCGGCGGGGAGAGCCCGGCGGACGACGCCAACCCGGGCGGGGCCGGCACGGCCACGGTCGCGGCCCAGCCCGGCCGGTACCGCAGCCTCCCCGAGCCCTGCGGCGCGGTCGGCCACGACACCCTCGACACGCTGCTGCCCGGCATCCAGCAGATCGCCGACCCGGAGCAGCGCGACAAGGCCTACGCCGGCGAGGCCGCGCTCACCTACGACACCGACCGCAAGGTGGGCTGCCGCTGGAAGGTCGACTCCGCCGAGGCCACCGACCGGCTCTCCGTCGACTTCGAGCGCGTGGTGTCGTACGACAACACGGTCAGTGACGACGACCAGGCGATGAACCTGTTCCAGGACAAGCGGACGGCGGCCGGGATACCCGGTCCCAGCGCCACGCCCGCCACGCCCACCACGCCCACCACCGGGGCCTCCACTCCCTCCGCTTCCCACTCCCCGACGTCCTCCTCGTCGGCGACCTCGACCTCCACAGGCACCCCGAGTGACGACCCGTCCTCCTCCGCCGACCTCCAGCCCCGCGCGCTGTCCGAACTCGGTGACGAGGCGTACCTGGACGACCAGCTCGGTGAGTCCGGTTCGACGGTCGAACAGCGGACGGTGACTGTGGTGTTCCGCACGTCCAACGTCATCGTCACCATCGAGTACGAGGAGCAGCCGATGGCCGTCGGCGCGGTCCCGGACAGCAAGGAAATGCAGGACAGGGCCCGTAATCTGGCCTCCCAACTGGACAGCGCGCTCAACGCCTGACGCCCCCCGCGGTCGTTTCCGCCGCCGCCCGCAAAGCCCGTGAACGGAAACCGCACAGCTCCTTCACCGCGTACGGTGGCCCCGCAGGAACCCGCACGAACACCCGGCGTCATGAGTGAAGGAACCATGCAGCGAGCAGCCCAGCGAGTCGACCGTGCCCACCGTGACCAGCGAGCCAAGCGCCTCCGTCGCGCCCTTGTCTGCGCGGCCACCGTCCCCGTGGTGCTGATCGCCGCCGGCTGCTCCTCCGACTCGGGCGACAGCAAGGCCAAGGGCGATGGCGGTAACAGCGCCTCGCCGAGCGCCGGTGCCTCCGAGAAGCCGTCTGCCAGCGCCTCCCCGACCGTGCAGCCCGCCGCGTTCAAGAAGCTGCCCAAGCCGTGCTCGGTGCTGTCGGCCAAGACCCTGGGCAGCCTGGTCCCCAAGGGCACCGGCTCCGCCAAGGAGGGCGCCACCGACGACACGGCGTCCCGTTCCTCCTGCGCCTGGAGCAGCCTGGACAACAACGGCGTCAAGGGCTCGCAGTTCCGCTGGCTGAACGTCTCCCTGCTCCGCTTCGACTCGGACGCCAACCGCGGCTCCGGCAACACCCAGGCGCACACCTACTACAACCAGCAGGTCAAGGGCGCCGAGACGGTGACCGGTGCGACGCACGCCAGTTCGACGCCGATGTCCGGGGCGGGCGACGAGGCGATGGTCGTGCGCTACGACCTGAAGAAGAAGGAAGGCGCCTTCAAGCAGCAGACGGTCGTCTCCCGCGTCGAGAACGTCGTCATCACCCTCGACTACAACGGTGCCGGTCTCGCGGGCGAGAAGACCCCGGACGGCGGCGAGCTGGCCAAGGCCGCGGAGAAGGCCGTCAAGGAGGTCGTGGCGGCGGTCTCGCGGGCCAACGACGGCGGTGCGGGTGCCGGTTCGTCGACGACGTCCTCCGCGTCCCCCTCCAAGTCGGGCGCGAAGAAGGCCTGATCGGAGGGCGGCCGGGGTCTACCGGAAGGACCGGTACCGCGTTCGGCGCACACATGTGCCACCCTGTAGCGCGCAAGAGCACGCAACGGGAGGGGAGTACGAGTGGCCGCGCCACCGCAGCTGACTCGGTTGCACCGCATTCTCATCGGCGTGGTCGTTGGCGGCGCCTTGATCATCGCCG
>NZ_JBSFVU010000012.1:0-253213 GCF_053592475.1 Streptomyces sp. NPDC002671 | reverse complement strand
CTCCACTGGACCCGCCGCATGATCGAGATCCGCAAGCAGAATCCGGCCTTCGGACTGGGGTCCTATACCGAGTTGCAGTCCTCCAACCCGGCGGTTCTGGCGTTCCTGCGCGAGTACGAGGACGACCTGGTGCTCTGCGTCCACAACTTCTCCCGGTTCGCGCAGCCCACGGAACTCGATCTGCGGGTCTACGACGGACGCCACCCCGTCGAGCTGATCGGCGGGGTGCGCTTCCCCGCCATCGGTGAACTGCCCTATCTGCTGACCCTCGCGGGCCACGGCTTCTACTGGTTCCGGCTCTCCCGAGTCGCATCCCGCATCGGCCGCCGCCGCTGACCGACCGGCGCCGAGGAAAGGACGCGTCACCATGCCGAAGGCCATCACCCTCCGACCGAGGACCACGGCCGGTGTCGAGCGGCCCCTGGCCTCGCTCAGCCGGCTGCTGCGCGAATGGCTGCCGGGGCAGCGCTGGTTCGCGGGAAAGGACCGGCCTGTCACCGATCTGTCGTTGCTGTCCATGACCGAGCTGTTCCCGGGCTGCATGCACCTGCTGGTGCACGCCTCGCACGCGCCGGTGCCCACCCCCGGGGGCACTCCCCCGCCCGGTGACTGCTACCAGCTGCTGCTCGGGGTGCGCGAGCACCTCGCCCCGCGGCTGGAGCGGGCCTACATCGGCCGCGTCGAGGAGGGCCCGCTGGCCGGCCTCGCGGTCTACGACGCCCTGCACGACCCGCGCTGCGCCCATCTGCTGCTGGAGCGGCTGCGGCAGCCGGGCACGGCGGGACCGCTGCGCTTCGAGGCGGACCGGACCGTGCAGCTGCCCGGGGGGCTCCCGCCGCGCCTGCTGGACGCCGAGCAGTCCAACTCATCGATCGTCTACGGCGACGCGTACATCCTGAAGGTCTTCCGCCGCATCCAGCCGGGCGTGAACCCCGACCTGGAGGTGCCGGCCGCGCTGGCCGCGCAGGGCTGCGCGCGGGTGCCCGCGCCGGTGGCCTGGTTCAGCACCGCGGCTCCGCGCCCGGCCACCCTGGGTGTTCTGCAGCCGTTCCTGCCCGATGCCTCCGACGGCTGGACACTGGCGCTGCACGCGCTCGCCGCGGCCGACGACTTCACCGCCGAGGCCGGCGAACTGGGCCGGGCCATGGCCGAGGTGCACCTCGCACTGGCGCAGGCGTTCCCGCCGGCCGGGCAGACCGAGAACGGCGCCACCGCGCGGGCGATGGGCGCACGGCTGGACGCCGCCGCGCACGCGGTACCCGCGCTGCGGCCCTTCGTGCCCGGCCTGAGCGCGGCGTTCGCCGCCCTCGCGACCTGCGACGCCGGGCCGCCCGCCCAGCGCATCCACGGTGACCTGCATCTCGGGCAGGTGCTGCGGGCCGGCCGCGACTGGTTCGTCATCGACTTCGAGGGCGAACCGTCCCGTCCGCTCGCCGAGCGGTGCGGCGCCCAGTCGCCGGTGCGGGACGTGGCGGGGATGCTGCGCTCCTTCGACTACGCGGCCCGGCAGCGCCGCCCCTGGCGGCCGGAGTGGGCCCGCCGCTGCCGGGAGGCGTTCTGCGCGGGCTACGCCGCCCGGGCCGGGTGGGATCCACGCAAGAAGCACGCGCTGTTGCGGGCGCACGAGACCGACCGGGCGGTGTACGAGGTTCTGTACGAGGCCCGGCACCGGCCCGACTGGCTGCCGGTTCCGATGGCCGCGATCAAGCGGCTCGCCGTCTGGGGAGACTGAGTCATGGCACTGCGCGACACTTCACTGCCCGAGGCCGCGGGCCCGGTACCGGCCAGGGCCGTACCGCTCGACCCGACCGACCGCGACCGGCTGCTCGGCGGCGCGCACCACGATCCGCACGCCGTGCTGGGCGCCCACCCGGTGCCGGGCGGCACCCTGTTCCGGGCGCTGCGCCCGAACGCCCGCTCGGTAAGCGTCCTGGTGGACGGGGCGCGCCACCGGCTGGTGTCGGAGGGCGGCGGGCTCTTCTCCGCCGTGCTGCCCTGCGCCGAGGCCCCGTCGTACACGCTGCTCGTGGCGTACGACGACGGCGAGCAGGAGATGGACGATCCGTACCGCTTCCTGCCGGCCCTCGGCGAGTTGGACCTGCATCTGATCCGGGAGGGCCGGCACGAACAGCTGTGGCAGGCGCTCGGCGCCGAGCCGATGACCCACCAGGGCGTGACCGGCACGCGCTTCACGGTGTGGGCGCCGAACGCCCAGGGGGTGCGGGTCGCCGGGGACTTCACGTACTGGGACGGCACGCAGTACCCGATGCGCTCGCTGGGCGCGTCCGGCGTGTGGGAGCTGTTCCTGCCCGGGATCGGCGAGGGCACCCGGTACAAGTTCGAGATCACCTCCCGGTACGGCCACCGGTTCCTCAAGGCCGACCCGATGGCGCGGCGCACGGAAGTGCCACCGGACACGGCATCGGTCGTGGCCGTCTCGCGGTACGAGTGGGGCGACGCCGAGTGGCTGGCCCACCGGGGCGACACACCCGTGCACGAGGCGCCGTTCTCGGTGTACGAGGTACATCTGCCGTCTTGGCGACCAGGACTGACGTACCGTCAACTGGCTGACGAACTCCCGGTCTATCTCAAGGAGCTGGGCTTCACGCACGTCGAGCTGATGCCGGTCGCCGGGCACCCGTTCAGCGGCTCCTGGGGCTACCAGGTCACCTCCTACTACGCGCCCACGCCCCGCCTGGGCTCTCCGGACGACTTCAAGTACCTGGTGGACGCGCTGCACCGGGCCGGCATCGGCGTGATCATGGACTGGGTGCCCGCGCACTTCCCGAAGGACGACTGGGCGCTGGCCCGGTTCGACGGGGACCCCTTGTACGAGCCCGGGGACTGGCGGCGGGCCGAGCATCCGGACTGGGGGACGTACGAGTTCGACTTCGGGCGCACCGAGGTGCGCAACTTCCTTGTGTCCAACGCCGTGTACTGGTGCGAGGAGTTCCACATCGACGGCCTGCGCGTGGACGCGGTCGCCTCCATGCTCTACCTCGACTACTCGCGCGACTCCGGGCAGTGGGAGCCGAACGTCTTCGGCGGGCGGGAGGATCTGGACGCGGTCGCCTTCCTCCAGGAGATGAACGCCACGGTCTACCGGCGCTGCCCCGGGGTGGTGACCATCGCCGAGGAGTCCACCGCGTGGGACGGCGTGACCCGGCCGACGCACAGCGGCGGGCTGGGCTTCGGGCTGAAGTGGAACATGGGCTGGATGCACGACTCGCTGGAGTACATCCAGCACGAGCCGGTGCACCGCAAGTACCACCACAACGAGATGACGTTCTCGATGGTGTACGCGTACAGCGAGAACTACGTCCTGCCCATCTCCCACGACGAGGTGGTCCACGGCAAGCAGGCGCTGGTGTCGAAGATGCCCGGCGACTGGTGGCAGCGTCGCGCCGATCACCGTGCCTACCTGGGCTTCATGTGGGCCCACCCGGGCAAGCAACTCCTCTTCATGGGACAGGAGTTCGCGCAGGGCGCCGAGTGGTCGGAGGCGCATGGACCCGAGTGGTGGCTGCTCGGCGACGACTACCACTCCGCCGGCGACCACCGGGGTGTGCAGGAGCTGGTGCGGGAGCTGAACACGGTGTACCGGGCGACGCCTGCGCTGTGGCAGCGGGACACCGATCCGGGCGGTTTCCGGTGGGTGCTGTGTGACGCGGCGGACGACAATGTCTTCGCGTTCCTGCGGTTCGCCGCCGACGGCACGCCGCTGCTGGCGGTCTCGAACTTCTCCCCGGTCGTCCGTGAGGACTACCGCCTGTGGGTCCCCGAGGGGGTCCAAGCCTGGCAGGAGGCGCTGAACACGGACGATGCGCGCTACGGCGGGAGCGGTGCAGGTGTCGGCGGTCCTGGAGCGCTGGCGCCCGAGGAGGGGTTCCTCCGGCTCAGGCTGCCGCCGCTCTCCACTGTCTGGTTGACGCCTGTGCGCTGAACCCGCAGGTGTCGGCTGCCCTCTCCGACGGGCAGTCAGGGTCGTACAGACCTACGGCTGCTCCTTGTGGCATGGACGGAAGGGCGGTACCGCGTGCGCACTGTCGGAGTGGAGGAGGAACTCCTTCTGGTCGACCCGGACAGCGGGGAGCCGAAGGCCCTGTCGGCCGCCGTCCTCGCCCGTGCCGTCCAGGACGATCGCGGGCAGGACGTGTTCCAGGAGGAACTGTTCGGGCAGATGCTGGAGTTCGCCACGCACCCGCAGCGGGACATGGCGGACCTCGGCGCCGAGATCGTGCACTGCCGCAAGGAGGCGGCCCTGCTCGCCGGGGAGATCGGGTGCGCGGTCGCCGCGCTCGCCACCTGTCCGCTGCCGACAACCCCTGCGCTCACCCCGCACGAGCGCTACCAGTGGATGGTCGGGCAGTTCGGGACCGGCACGTACGACCAGTTCGTGTGCGGCTGCCATGTGCACGTTTCGGTGGAGTCCGACGAGGAGGGCGTCGCCGTCCTCGACCGGATCCGGCCGTGGCTCTCGGCGGTCAGCGCGGTCAGCGCCAACTCACCGTTCTGGCAGGGCCAGGACACCGGCTACGTCAGCTACCGCAGCCGGCTGTGGGCACGCTCTCCGTCGGCGGGGCCGACCGAGGTGTTCGGTTCGGCCGGGCGGTACCACCGGCGGGTGGCGGACATGGTGGACAGCGGGGTCATCCTCGACAAGGCGATGGTCTACTTCGACGCGCGCCTGTCCGCGAAGCATCCGACGGTGGAGGTCCGGGTGGCGGACGTCTGCCTGCGGGCGGACACCACCGTCCTCGTCGCCGCGCTGGCCCGCGCCCTGGTGGAGACGGCCGCACGCGACTGGAGAGCCGGCCGGCCGCCGCCCGAACACAGCGTGAGCCTGCTGCGGATGGCCGCCTGGCACGCCGCCCACTCGGGCCTGGACCGGGATCTGCTCGATCCCGCGACCATGCGGCCCAGGCCCGCCGAGCAGGTGCTGCGCTCGCTGCTGGAGCACGCCGGGGAGGCGCTCACCGACAACGGCGACGCGGCCCTGGTCGAGGAGGCCGTCGCCGAGCTGCTGCGCCGTGGCAACGGCGCCCGCGAGCAGCGGCTGCTCATGGAGCGCACGGGCAGCCTCAGGGACGTCGTCACCGCGTGTGTGCGCCGCACCCAGGACTGAGAGGCGGACCCAGGACCGAAGGGCGGCTCCGGGACACGCGCACATCATCGGCCGATCACGACTTGCCTGTTCCCGGCGCCGAAACCGCATCCCTGGGCTACATTCGAGCACCGCCGACCGCACAGCCGATCGGCGGAGTCACCCTCCGTACTCATCAGGAGCAGCGCATGCGGGACGTCGCCCTCGCTCCATCGGCCATCCCGCCGCTCACGGGCGGCCTCGCCGACAGCGTCTTCGACGCAGCCGAACACAACCCGACCCTGCCCGTGCTCGCGCGCCGCCCGGATCCCGCCGCCACCCGGTGGGAGGAGGTGACGGCGGTCGAACTGCGGGACGAAGTGGTCGACCTGGCCAAGGGGTTGATCGCCGCCGGCATCTCGCCGGGCCACCGCGTGGCCCTGATGTCCCGCACCCGCTACGAGTGGACCCTGCTCAGCCACGCGCTGTGGGCCGTCGGCGCGGAGGTCGTCCCGATCCATCCGGCCTCGTCCCGGGACCAGGTCGAGTGGATCCTGCGGGACGCCGGCTGCGTGGCCGTCATGGTGGAGGACGAACAGGGCGTCATGACCGTCGGCACCGTGTGCGCGGCGCTGCCCCGGCTGCGGCACGTGTGGCAGCTGGACGCGGGCGCGCTCGCCGAGCTGGCGGAGCGGGGCGCGGTCATCCCGCTGACCACGGTGGAGTCGCTGCGTCGGATCGTGCTGCCGGACGCGACGGCGGCCATCGTCTACACCTCCGGCACCTCGGGCCGTCCGCTGGGCTGCGCGCTGAGCCACCGCGGTCTGGCGTACCCGTGCGACACCTCGCTCGCCGGCTGGGGCCACACGGCGGCGCCCCCGGGCGAACAGCCGTCCGTGCTGGCCTTCCTGCCGTTCTCCCATGTGTACGGGATCATGATCCAGCTGACCTGCCTGCGCGGCGGGGTCCTGCTGGCGCACGAGCCGGAGTGCACCGAGGCGGCCCTGTCGTCGGCGCTGCAGACCTTCCGGCCGACGTATCTGTACGGCGTGCCGTCGGTGTTCGAGAAGCTGTACAAGAAGTTCCTGCGCACGGCCCAGCAGGCGGGCCGGGGTGCCCTGTTCGAGCGGGCCGCGCAGACCGCGCGGGACTTCGCCGAGGCGGAGGAACGCCGGCGGCTGGGCACCGGGCCGGGTCCCGGGTTCGACCTGAAGGTGCAGCACGCGCTGTACGAGCGGACGGTGTACCGCAAGCTGCGGGCGGCGCTCGGCGGGCGCGTGCTGAGGGGCACCTCGGGCGGGTCGTCGCTCAGTCGCGAACTGACCCTGTTCTACGCGGGCATCGGCCTGTTCGTGAACGACGGCTACGGGCTGACGGAGACCTCCGGCGGGGTCACCGTGCAGCCGCTGGGCCGGGAGAAGTCGGGGACCGTGGGCCATCCGCTGCCGGGCACCGAGATCCGGGTGGCCGGTGACGGGGAGATTCTGGTGCGCGGGCCGTCGGTGTTCCAGGGCTACATCAGCGACGAGCTGGGGACGCGGGCGGCGCTGCGCGGCGGCTGGCTGGCCACCGGGGACATCGGGGAACTGGACCACGAGGGCTATCTGACGATCACGGGCCGCAAGAAGGACGTCATCGTCACCAGCAGCGGCAAGAGCGTGGCCCCGGGCCCGCTGGAGCAGCGGCTGCGCCTGCATCCGCTGGTCCATCAGGCGGTGGTCGTCGGCGACGACCGGCCGTGCGTCGGCGCGCTGATCACGCTGGATCCGGAGTTCCTCGCGCACTGGCGGGCCGCCCTGGCACTCCCCGGGGACACCCCGGGCCGGGAGGCCCGGGAGGAGAACGCGCTGCGCGAGGAGATCGCGCGGGCCGTGTCCAGTGCCAACAGCGCGGTGTCCCGTGCGGAGTCCATCCGCGTCTACCACATCCTCCAGGAGCCGTTCGCCCTGGACAACGGGCTGCTCACGCCGTCCATGAAGCTGCGCCGGGACGCCATCACGCGGCACTACGCCGCCGAGATCGAGGCGATGTACGCGGCCCGCTCCCGCTCCTCCGGACGGGCCTGGCCACCGGAGCCGGCCGACTGGGACGAGCCGGACAGTGTCTTCCGCTGAGGAAGCGCCGACGCCCAGGAAGTGCGGACGCCGAGCAAGTTATGACGCGTACCCGGTGCGGGTGCGGGAACTCGCAGCGTGGAGGGAGAACGGCGACGAGGAAGGCGGCATGGCGACGCGGCGGCGCGGTAACGGCACACCTCCGGCGGAGGAGGAGTACGCGCGTACGTTCTCCTTCCCGGGTGAGCTGCGCAACGTCACCGGAGCGCGGCTCGCCGCGGAGGAGTTCCTGCGCGCCCTCGCGCGGGAGGCGCCGCCCGGCCTGCCCGAGCACTGGGACGACATCCTGCTGGTCGTCACCGAACTGGCCGCCAACGCCGTCCAGTACGCCCCCGGGCCCTTCGGCCTGAGCATGCGCCGCACCTTCGACGGGGTGCACGTCACGGTGCACGACACCAGCACGACCCGGCCCGAGCCGCGCCCCTTCCGCCCGCGTACGGGCGGCGGCGGCATCGGCTGGCATCTGGTGCACACGCTGAGCCATCAGGTGAGCGTCGTCGTCGACGACCGCGGCAAGGACATTCACGTGTTCCTGCCCTGGTGACGGGCGAGGCCGATCGGTTTCCGGTTTCTCCGCCCGCCGGCGGGGCAGCCTGGCCCACACGTTCGTCTGCCTGCCGCACCCAGCTGGCGGAACGGCTCGGGTCACGGTGGGATCGAAAGTGGTGCGCAGCGATCCAGGGCACGCGAACGGCGTCGAGCCGGACACCGCCCGGAGCCGCAGAAAGGGATGGACACCGTGACACGACCCAGGATCCTGGTGGTGGGCGCAGGCTTCGCCGGAGTCGGGTGCGTCCGCCGCCTGGAGCGGAAACTCGCCCTTGACGAAGCCGACGTCACCCTGGTGACGCCGTTCTCCTACCAGCTCTACCTGCCGCTGCTGCCCCAGGTCGCCTCCGGCGTGCTCACACCGCAGTCGATCGCCCTGTCGTTGCGCCGGAGCAGGAAGTACCGCACGCGGATCATCCCGGGCGGCGCGATCGGCGTGGACCTGAAGGCCAAGGTCTGCATCGTCCGCACCATCACCGGCAAGATCGTCGACGAGCCGTACGACTACATCGTGCTGGCGCCGGGCAGCGTGACCCGCACCTTCGACATCCCGGGGCTGACGGATCACGCGTTCGGGATGAAGACCCTCGCCGAGGCCGCCTACATCCGCGACCACGTCATCACGCAGCTCGACCTGGCGGACGCCAGCGACGACCGCGCCGAGCAGGCCGCGCGGCTGCAGTTCGTGGTGGTCGGCGGCGGGTACGCGGGCACCGAGACCGCGGCCTGTCTGCAGAAGCTCACGCACGCGGCCCTGGAGCGCTATCCGCGCCTGGACCCCGCTCTGATCCGGTGGCACCTGATCGACATCGCGCCGAAGCTCATGCCGGAGCTGGGCGACAAACTCGGGCGCAGCGCGCAGGAGATCCTGGCCCGCCGCGGGATCGAGGTGTCGCTCGGGGTGTCGATCGAGAAGGCGGGCCCGGAGGAGGTGACGTTCACCGACGGGCGGCTGGTACCGACGCGCACCCTGATCTGGACGGCCGGCGTGGTCGCCAGCCCGCTGATCGCCACGCTGGGCGTGGAGACGGAGCGGGGGCGGCTCCCGGTCACCGCCGAGATGACGCTGCCGGGCCACGACGGGGTGTTCGCGCTCGGCGACGCGGCAGCCGTGCCGGACCTGGCGAAGGGCGAGCCGGGCGCGATCTGCCCGCCCACCGCGCAACACGCCATGCGGCAGGGCAAGAAGGTCGCCGACAACGTCATCGCGACCCTGCGCAACCTGCCCCTGGCCCCGTACGTGCACCACGACCTGGGGCTCGTCGTCGACCTGGGCGGCAAGGACGCCGTGTCCAAGCCGCTCGGCATCGAACTGCGCGGTGTGCCGGCCCAGGCGGTGGCCCGCGGCTACCACTGGTCGGCGCTGCGCACGAACGTCGCCAAGACCCGCGTGGCGACCAACTGGCTGCTGAACGCGGTCGCGGGCGACGATTTCGTGCGTACCGGCTTCCAGGCGAGCAGGCCCGCCCGGCTGAAGGACTTCGAGTACACGAACTCCTATCTGACGCCGGAGCAGGTCCGAGCCCGGGTCGAGGGCAAGGCCGCCGAAAGTCCTTGATGTGACCGGGACCACGCGATGCTGCCGATCACTTCGCACCGGGCCGGCCGTCTTCACTGGTGATCTAGAAACGTCACACGGATGGAGACCGGCATGACCGAGAAGACCGTGAAGGGGCCCGCGAGCTACTTCCCCTCGATCGAGAAGAAGTACGGCCGCCCGGTCGCCGAGTGGCTGGAGCTGATCCGCTCCTCGCCGCTGACGAAGCACATGGAGCTGGTCGCCTGGCTGAAGACGGAGCACGGTCTCGGCCACGGGCACGCCAACGCGCTGGTCGCGCACATACTGGCGGAGGGCAAGTAGCCCGGGGCGGCATGCCATGCCGGGCCGGAGTCCGGGTTCCGGCGCAGGAGAGCACGGGAGAGAGCGCGACGGCGTGAGCACAGCGGGACGGTCGGGGCGGGTACGGCTGCGGGACCGGCTCGCGGCGTCCGATCCCGGGCTGCTGCGGCTCACCGCCGGTCTGCGCACGGTCACCGCCATCGGCCTCACCCTGGCTGTCCTGGGCGTTCTGCGGGTCCCGGTGCCCCAGCTGGTCGCGGGCGCCATGGCGGCGATGGTCGCCACGTTCGCCATCCGGGAGAAGCAGCGCTCCCAGCAGGCGGTCACGCTCGCGCTGGGCCTGCCCGTGGCACTGGTCTCGGTGTCGCTCGGGGCGCTGCTGAACCAGCATCCCGTCGTGGGCGACCCGTTCTTCGTCGTCCTCATCTTCTGCGCCGTCTACAGCCGCCGGTTCGGCGACCGCGGCACGGCGCTCGGCCTGATCAGCTTCCAGATCTACTTCCTGTCGCTGTTCGTGCGCGCGACCACCTCCGTGCTGCCCGCCCTGTACGGCGTGATCTGCGTGGCGTTCGCGTGCAGCGCCGCCGCCCGCTTCGTACTGTTTCCGCAGTCCCCGACGGCCACCCTGGACCGGCTACGGCGCGCCTTCCGGGCCCGCCTCGGCCAGCTGACCGGCACGCAGCTGGAGCTGCTGGACGCCGGGCCCGACGAGGTGGACAAGGTCCTGGAGGAGCTGCGCGCCGGCACCGCCCGGCTGCACGAGACGGCGCTGATGATCCAGGGGCGGCTGGAGGACGGCACCTCCGACGAGGCGGTGGCCCGGCTGCTGCAGCGCCGGATCGCCGACGCCGAGATCGCCTCCGAGCGGCTCGGCCTGCTGCTGCTCACCGCGCGCAGCGCCGAGCGCACCGACACACTCACCCTGCACCTGCCCGGCGCCGTACTGCCCTTCGGGGGCGAGCTTCCGGTGCGGGACGAGGCGACGGCCGCGCTGCGCCGGGACCTCGGGGCGCTACGGCTGCTGGCGCTGCGGCCGGCCAGTGAGGCGTCCGGCACCGCGCTGTCGCAGGTGCGCAACCGGCTGCTCGGCTACCGCGAGGAGGAGAACCTGCCGAAGGCCTCCCCGGCCGTGCAGGACGTCTTCCGCGGGCTCGGCGAGGCGGCGCGGGCCGCGCTCGGACTGCGGCTGGCCCTGGACGGGCCGCAGGACGAGTCCGACGACACCCCGGCGACCGCCCGCTCCCGGGAGGAGCTGGACGCGGAGGACGCGGCCATCAAGGTCGGCGAGCAGGAGGCGGCGCAGGCAGCGGAGCCGACCGGGCTGCGGCGGCCCACCACGCGGGCCGCCGTCCAGGTGGCGGTCGGCTCCGCGCTGGCCATCGCGGGCGGGGAGCTGCTGTCCAGCCATCGCTGGTACTGGGCGGTGCTGACCTGCTGGATCGTGTTCATCAACACCGCGTCCACGGGCGAGATCCTGATGAAGGGCTACCGGCGGCTGCTGGGCACGGTACTCGGCGTGGTGGCCGGCATCGGGCTGGCCGGGCTGGTCGGGCACCACACGTGGACGGCGTTCGCGCTGGTGCTGCTGTTCATCTTCGCGATGTTCTACACCGCGCCCCTGTCCTACACGCTGATGTCGTTCTTCGTCACGGCGATGCTGGGCCTGCTGTACACGCTGCTCAACACCTACAGCCCGTCGGTGCTCCTGCTTCGCGTCGAGGAGACGGCGCTCGGCGCGGGCTGCGGGGTGGTCGCGGCGGCGCTGGTGCTGCCGATCCACACCGACCGGCGTACCAACGAGCTGCTGGTCGACGTCCTGGACCTGCTCGCCGACGTCACGCAGGCCGCCGTGGACCAGCTGAGTGGCGGGACCGGCGAGGACCTGGTGGAGCGGGCCCGCGAGCTGGACCAGGCGCTGGCGGACCTGCAGGCGGCCACCCAGCCGCTGACCCATCCGATCACCCCGCTGCGCGCCCGCCGGAACACCGCCCGGTATGTCGTGGCACTGCTGGAGACCTGCGCCTACCACGCGCGTTCGCTCGCGGCCACCGCCGAGCTGCTGCCGACGCATCCCTCGATCGCGGCGGATCCCCGGCTGCGCGGGGCGTGCGCGCGGATCCTGCACAACATCCGGGCGATCGCGGCGCACGTGGCGGATCCGCGGTCCACGGCGCAGATCGAGACCGGCCCGAGCATCGCCTCGATGCTGCGGCCGGGCACACTGCGCACCCCCCGCTACGGCCGGGTCACCGACCGGGTCCTGCGGCATCTCCAGCGCCTGGACGAGGCGGTCTCCGGCCTGCCCCGCCCGCTCGGCTTCGCGGCCGGCCCGTCCGCCTCGGAGAAGTGACCGCCGCGGGCGTCGTCACGGGGCGGTCCTGCCGTGCGGGCGCCGGCCGCCCAGGGCCTCGTCGCGGACCCGGGCGCAGCTGCGGCTGATGAGCCGGGAGACGTGCATCTGGGAGATGCCGAGGCGGTCGGCGATGCGGCTCTGCGTCATGTCCTCGAAGAAGCGCATGTAGAGGATGGCCCGCTCCCGTTCGGGCAGTCGGCGCAGGCCCTCCTTGGCGGCCTCGCGGTCGACCACGACGTCGTACGAGGCGTCGACGGAGCCGAGCGTGTCGGCGAGGCTGTGGCCGTCGGCGTCGGCGGCCACCTCGACGTCCAGGGACAGGGCGCTGTAGCTCTCCAGCGCCGCCATCCCGGCCGCGACCTCGTCCTCGGTGAGCCCGGTGTGGACGGCGATGTCGGTGACGGTGGGTTCGGGGGTGCCGGGGTGCTGGGTGAGGTCACGGCGGGCCGCGCGCACCCGGTTGCGCAGTTCCTGCACACGGCGGGGCACCCGCAGGGCCCACATCCGGTCCCGGAAGTGCCGCTTGATCTCGCCGGTGATGGTGGGCACGGCATAGCTCTCGAAGGCGCCGCGCGCCGGATCGAACCGGTCGACGGCCTTGACGAGGCCGAGCGCGGCCACCTGGCGCAGATCCTCGACGGACTCGCCGCGGTCGCGGAAGCGGCCGGCGATACGGTGGGCCATCGGCAGCCAGGCGGTGACGAGTTCGGCGCGTACGGCGTCCCGCTCGCGGCCGTCGTCCAGCTCCGCAAGCCGGGCGAACAGGGCCGCCGTGTCAGGAGCGTCGTGCCGGGTCCGCCGCTTCTCACGCATCCCGTCCCTCCCCGAGCGGTGCCGGATCGCACAACAGGCCACTCCTCTTCGGCTGACCTCTCAGCGCGCCGTCAAACACCATGGGGGGCGCCGATGTCGTCAGCGGGCGATTGCCGGGTACCCGGGTGATATGACCGGTGCAGTGGACGCGGACGAGTTGTTGCGGCGCATTCAGCGAGGCCGGGACCGCGCGGCCGACGAGGAACGGGTCTGGCGGGAGCGGGCCCTTGGGCTGACGGGGACGGATCCGGACGGGGCGCGGGAAGCGCTCGACCGGGCGCGGGCGTACGAGGCGGTGCTGCGGGTGCTGGAGGAGATCGTCACCCCGGGCGCGCGACCGATGGAGTGCGGAGTGAGACAGGTCACGTAGCTTGTTCAGGATTACACGAATCGCCAGTCGATGGTTTACCGTTCACCCATACGTGGTGAGGGAGCAGGACCCGGAACCGTCCTTCCGCCCCGCTCCGTGCCACCGCATACGGCCCTGGCTGGCTTCCCCCGTCCAGCCAGGGCTTTTTCCTGTCCGCAGGCGGAAAGCCCGGCCCTTCGAGGTGCCCGGTGCGGCGGCAGCGGCTGAAATGGGCTTAGGGAAAGCACCCGAACCGCCGCCGGCGAGGAGCCCCGCGCCATGACCAAAGCGATCAAACTGCTGACCGCGCTGCCGCAAGCGCAGCGCGAACGTCTCATGGAACTGGCCAAGGAGGTGTCCTTCCCGGAGGACACCCGCATCTTCGAGGCCGGCGGCACCGCCGACCGCTTCTGGGTGATCCGCTCCGGCGCGGTCAACCTGGACCAGGAGGTGACCTCCCGGCAGCGGGTGACCGTGGCCACGCTCGGCGCCGGCGACATGCTCGGCTGGTCGTGGCTGTTCCCGCCGTACCAGTGGGACTTCGGGGCGATGGCCTTCAGCAACGTACGCGCCTACGAGTTCGACGGCCCCGCGGTGCTCGCGCTGTGCGTGGAGGACCCGCTGCTCGGACTGTCTCTGGTGCGGACCGTCGCCGAGGTTCTCGCCCACCGGCTGGAGACGACCCGCGGCAAGCTGATGGACACGTACGCCCTGCGCAAGCGCGGGCCGCTGTAGGCCGCGCGGACAGCCCGGGCGCAGACACCGGCTCAGGCTCCCGCGACGAGCGTGGCGCCGAGCACAAGCATGGTGGCGGCGACCAGGCCGTCCAGGTACCGCCAGGCGGCAGGCCGGGTCAGGACGCGGCCGAGCAGCCGGGCGCCGAAGCCGAGCACGGCGAACCAGCACAGGCTGGCGAGCGCCGCGCCCAGGCCGAAGCTCCAGCGCAGCGCGCCGTGGCCGGCCGCGAGCGAGCCGAGCAGGAACACGGTGTCCAGGTAGACGTGCGGGTTGAGCCAGGTCATGGCCAGGCAGGTCAGCACCGCCCGGCGGCGGGAGCCGGCCGCCTCGCCGTCCGTGCGCAGGCCGGTGTCGCCGGGCTTCAGGACCCTGCGGGCAGCGAGGGCGCCGTAGCAGAGCAGGAAGGCGCCGCCGATGAGCCCGACGGCCCTGAGCGCGCCGGGCCAGGCCACCACGGCGGCCCCCACCCCGCCGACGCCGAGGGCGATCAGCACCGCGTCGGACAGGGCGCAGATGGCGACCACGGCGAGGACCGCGTCCCGGCGCACCCCCTGTCGCAGGACGAAGGCGTTCTGGGCGCCGATGGCGACGATCAAGGAGAGGCCGGTGCCGAAACCGGCGACCGCGGCGGTCAGGGTGTGGTTCATGCCGTCGACGCTAGGGACGCCCGCACCGCAAGTACAGCTAAAGATTCTTACGTACCCTTAGCGCTTGTGATGACAGAGCTACCCCTGGAGCAGGTGCGGACGCTGCTCGCCGTGGTCGACGAGGGCACCTTCGACGCCGCCGCCGCGGCCCTGCACGTGACGCCGTCGGCGGTCAGCCAGCGGGTCAAGGCCCTGGAGCAGCGCACCGGCCGGGTGCTGCTCCAGCGCACCAAGCCGGTGCAGCCCACGGAGTCCGGCGCGGTACTGGTGCGGTTCGCCCGGCAGCTCGCGCGGCTGGAGCGGGACACGCGCGGCGAGCTGGGGCTGAGCGGCGCCGGGGAGCCGACGCGGGTGTCGGTCGCGGTGAACGCGGACTCGCTGGCGACCTGGTTCCTCGGGGCGCTCACCCGGGTGCGGGGCCTGTGCTTCGAACTGCACCGCGAGGACGAGGCCCACACGGCGGCGCTGCTGCGCGAGGGCCGGGTGATGGCGGCGGTGACCTCCTCCCCCGAGCCGGTGCCGGGCTGTTCGGTCCGCCCGCTCGGCCGGATGCGCTATCTGCCGGTGGCCGCACCGGAGTTCGCCGCGACGCACCTCGCCGGGCCTTTGCCGGAGGTCCTGCCCGAGGCCCCGGTCGTGGTGTTCGACCGCAAGGACGACGTCCAGGACGGTTTCGTACGGCGGCTGGGCCGCGGGTCCGCGAGCCCGCTGCGGCACTATGTGCCCACCTCGGAGGGGTTCGTCGACGCGATCGCGGCCGGCCTCGGCTGGGGCATGGTCCCGGAGGCCCAGGCCGGGCCGCTGCTCGACGAGGGCCGCCTGGCGCGTCTCGCACCGGACCGGTGGGCGGACCTGACGCTGTACTGGCAGCAGTGGAAGCTGGACTCCCCCGCGCTCGCCGCACTGACCGACGCGGTGACGGCCACGGCCGCGGAGGCGCTGCGCCGCTAGCGGGCGCCTTCCGGGCGCCGGCCCGAGCCGGCAGACGCCGCCTGACCCTCCAGCCGCCCGGCCGCGCTGTCCAGGAGCATCTCCAGGGCGGTCGGATAGGCGCTGGTCACCATGCGCCGGGCCAGCAGCGGTGCCGCCTCGGCGATGCGGGGATGGGTGGCGCGGGGCAGCCGGGCGTAGGTCGAGTGCCACTTGTCCTCGTCGGCTCGCTGCGAGGCGCTCGGCAGGGCCAGGGAGGCGGAGTCGAGGGCGGCGAAGGCGAGCGTCTGATCGATGAAGGCGTGGTAGACGCGGACGGTCTCCTCCAGCGCGAACCCGGCGGTGCGCAGGACGCCCAGGACCGCCTCGTCGGCTGCGAGCTCGTGGGCGCGGCCCGTGACCCGGCTGGCGGTGAGCAGCGCGGCCTGCGGGTGGGCGACGTACGCGGCGTGCACGCGCAGGCCGATGGCGCGCAGGTCCGCCCGCCACCGGCCGGTCGGCTCCCAGCCCGCCAGCGCCTGCCCGATGAGCGCGTCGCCGATGGCCAGGGTCAGGTCGTCCATGCCGCGGAAGTACCGGTACAGCGTGCTGGGATCGCAGTCCAGGGCGAGTCCGAGGCGGCGCGCGGTCAGTCCGGCGCTGCCGTGCTCGCGCAGCAGGCGCAGCGCGGTCTCGACGATCAGCGTCTCGGACAGCACCGTGCCGCTCCGCGTCGGACGGCGCCTACGGCGCTTCTCCTCGGGCACGACGGGCTTGGGCACGCAGAACACTCCCTCGACGGCTCTTATGCCAACGCCATTGACCTTACGTGATGCGTGGGCGTTGGATTCCGGACAGCGCGCGCCCGTTTCCGACCACCTTTCGGCAGGGAGTTTCGTCATGCGTGTACTTCTCGTGGGAGCAGGCGGTGTGGGCACCGCCATCACCCGGATCGCCGCCCGGCGTCCGTTCCTCGACGCGATGGTCGTCGCCGACCACGACCCCGCGCGGGCCGAGGCGGCGGTCACGGCCCTCGGCGACGCCGGCGCCCGGTTCCGTGCCGAGCGCGTCGACGCGAGCGACGAGGCGGCCGTCGCCCGGCTGCTCGCCCGGCACGGCTGCGACGTGCTGCTGAACGCGACCGATCCGCGCTTCGTCATGCCGTTGTTCCGGGCGGCGCGCGCGGCCGGCGCCACCTATGTCGACATGGCGATGTCCCTGTCCCGACCGCATCCCGAGCGGCCGTACGAGGAGTGCGGGGTCAAGCTGGGCGACGAGCAGTTCGCGCTGGCCCCCGAGTGGGAGAAGGCGGGCGCGCTGGCGCTGGTCGGCATGGGTGTGGAGCCCGGTCTGTCGGACGTGTTCGCCCGGTACGCGGCCGACGAGCTCTTCGACACGATCGAGGAGATCGGCATCCGGGACGGCGCCGATCTCACCGTGGACGGCTACGACTTCGCGCCCTCCTTCAGCATCTGGACCACCATCGAGGAGTGTCTGAACCCTCCGGTCGTCCACGAGGCCGGGCGCGGCTGGTTCACCACCGCCCCGTTCAGCGAGCCCGAGGTGTTCGACTTCCCCGAGGGCATCGGTCCCGTCGAGTGCGTCAACGTCGAGCACGAGGAGGTGCTGCTCGTGCCGCGCTGGATCGACGCGGGGCGCGTCACCTTCAAGTACGGCCTCGGCCGGGAGTTCATCGAGACGCTCAAGACCCTGCACCGCCTGGGACTTGACCGCACCACGCCGGTGACCGTGCCCGGCCCGGACGGCCCGGTCGCCGTCTCGCCGCGGGACGTCGTCGCCGCGTGCCTGCCCGATCCGGCGACGCTGGGCGAGCGGATGCACGGCAAGACCTGCGCGGGCACCTGGGTGCGCGGCACGAAGGACGGGGCACCGCGCGAGGTGTACCTCTACCACGTGGTCGACAACCAGTGGTCCATGACGGAGTACGGCTGTCAGGCCGTGGTGTGGCAGACAGCGGTCAATCCGGTCGTCGCCCTCGAACTCCTCGCCACCGGCGCCTGGTCGGGCACGGGCGTCCTCGGCCCGGAGGCCTTCCCGCCCCGCCCGTTCCTCGACCTGCTGGCCGAGTACGGCTCCCCGTGGGGCCTGCGGGAGCAGTGACCGGTTCTCCGTGTTTGAGCGGCCTGGTCGACGGTGACCCGAACTCGCGTTACACATGTGCAAGGGCGTGGACGACAGCGAGCGCAGGTGACTTTCATGGGCAACTGGCGAGACCAGGCCGCGTGCCGCCACAGGGACCCCGATCTCTTCTTCCCGATCGGCACGACCGGCCCCGCGACACTCCAGACACAGCAGGCCAAGGCGGTCTGTGCACGCTGCCGGGTCCGGGAGGAGTGCCTTGAGTGGGCGCTGGGGACGGAACAGTGCGTCGGCATCTGGGGCGGCACGACGGAGACGGAACGGCGTGCCCTGAGCCGACGCCTGGGGGCACGACGGCGCCCCTGAGACCTCAGCCGTCCTCCGGTGCCGCCGCCGCGGGCAGACGCAGGGTGAACAACGCGCCGGCGCCCGGTTCGCTCGCGGCCTCGGCCGTGCCGCCGTGGGCGGCGACCAGGTGACGGACGATCGGCAACCCCAGGCCGCTGCCGCCGGTGCGCCTGCTGCGGGACTTCTCAGCGCGCCAGAACCGGTCGAAGACGTGCGGCAGATCCTCGGGCGCGATGCCCGACCCGGTGTCGGCGACGGTGAGGACGACCTCGGCGCCCTCCCGGCGGGCGGCGAGCGTGACCGTGCCGTCGGCGGGGGTGTGCCGCAGGGCGTTGGAGACCAGGTTCCCGAGGGCCTGCCGCATGCGCACCGGGTCGGCCTCCAGCCAGGCGGTGTCGTCGGCCTCGGTGTGCAGGGCCACCCCGGCGGTGCGGGCGGCGACGCGGTGGGCGGCGGCGACCTGGTCGGTCAACTCCCCGGCGCGGAGCGGCTCGCGGTGCAGGCGCAGGGTGCCCGCGTCGGCGGCGGCGAGGTCCTGGAGGTCGTCGATGATCCGCTGGAGCACCAGCGCCTCCTCGTGCAGGGAGTCCAGCAGGTCGGGTTCGGGGTCGACCACGCCGTCCCGGACGACCTCCAGCCAGCCGCGGATGTTGGTGAGCGGGCTGCGCAGTTCGTGCGCGATGTCGCTGACCATGGCCTTGCGCTGGGCCTCCAGGCGTTCCCGGCGCTCGGTCAGGTCGTTGAACGCCTCCGCGAGGATCCCGGTCTCGTCCCGGGTGGTCACCGGCACCCGCACATGCAGCTCGGGCGGCTGCTGCGCCGCCTCGGTCAGTGCCCGCAAGGGCCTCACCAGCCGGACGGCGACGACCGCGGTCACGGCGACGCTGACGGCGAGCACCAGGCCCGCGGCGCCGACCACCTTGGCCTTGTTGGCCGGGGACATGTCGAAGCGGGAGGGGTTCTGGTCGCCGATGCCGAGGAACAGCTCGGCGACCGGGGCGACGTACGGCTCCAGTTGGGCGCGGCGGGCGGTCAGGGCGCACTGCTGTGCCGCCCGTGCGGCCGTGCTGCCGCGCGTCTTGGCGTACTTGGCGATGAAGTAGCCGCCGCCCAAGGGGTCCTTGCCGCTGGGGTCGAGGGTGAGGAACAGCGGCCCGCCGAGGTCCCTGCCGGCCTCACGCAGACAGGGCCGGGCCAGCTCCGACAGCGCGTCGAGGGCCTGCTGCTCGGTCGGCACCGGGGTGTTGAGGCGGCCGTCGTCGCACACCGACGCGCCGAACCCGGCCACGTCGTTGCCGTCCGTGCCCGTCAGTACGGGCCGCCCGCTGGGGGTCCGTGCGACGGTGGCCTGGAGGCCGTACTGCTCGTAGCACCGCCTGCGCTTGACGGCCAGCGCGTCCAGGCTCGCGCGCTCCTTCGCCGTGAGCCGGTACGGGCCGACCACGCGCGGGTCGATGCCGCTGAGCTGGGCGCCGGTCTCGGTGTAGGTGTCGGTGCGCAGCGGGTCGACGGTGGCGGCGGGCCGGGGCGGCAGCGGGGTGCCGCGCGGCGCGGAGTCGGCGACGAGGGTGCGGTCGGCGGTGGTGAGGGCGATGCGGCGGCCGGTCTCGGCGGCCAGGGTGCGGACGGTGCGCCGGACGCCCGCCCAGTCGGCGTGGGTGGCGGCGTAGCCGCTGAGCCGGGCGAGGATGCGGTTGTCGGCGGCGAGGTCCTGGCCCTGTTCCTCCTTCAGGGCGCTGGTGGTGGTCGTCACCGCGAGCCAGGCGGTGGCCGCGACCGAGCAGACGGCGATGAGCGCCGAGACGAACAGCAGCCGGACGAGGAGCCGTTTGCGCAGCGGGATCCGGCGTTTCACGGTCGTGCGCCGCTCAGCTTGTAGCCGACGCCGAACACGGTCAGCAGCCGCACCGGCCGCCGTGGGTCGGCCTCGATCTTGCGGCGCAGGTTCATGATGTGCACGTCGACGGCCCGCTCGGTGGAGGCCCGGTCGAAACCGCGGGTGGCCTGGAGCAGTTGCCTGCGGGTGAACACCCGGTCCGGCTCCCCCGCCATGGCCAGCAGGATCTGGAACTCGGCCGGGGTGCAATCGACGGGGACGCCGTCACAGCGCACCTCGTGCCGTACGGGGTCGACGCTGATCCCGGCCGCGCGTACGCCGGGTTCCTCCTCCCGGGTGCCGCCGCCCCCGCTGCGCCGCAGCACCGTGCGGATGCGGGCCATCAGCTCGCGCGGGCTGTACGGCTTGGTCATGTAGTCGTCGGCGCCCAGTTCGAGGCCGAGCAGCACGTCGTCCTCGGCGGAGCGGGCG
Organism: Streptomyces sp. NPDC002671; assembly: GCF_053592475.1. Classification (NCBI taxonomy): domain Bacteria; kingdom Bacillati; phylum Actinomycetota; class Actinomycetes; order Kitasatosporales; family Streptomycetaceae; genus Streptomyces; species Streptomyces sp. NPDC002671. The sequence goes on along the minus strand of NZ_JBSFVU010000012.1, from coordinate 233,062 downwards.
GTGAGCATGACCACGGGGATGTCCGGGCCGCCGTCACCGCCGCGCAGCGCCCGGCACACGGCGAAGCCGTCGAGCACCGGGAGCATCAGGTCGAGGACGACGAGGTCGGGCCGCAGCCGGCGGGCCGCGTCGAGCGCGGCGGCGCCGTCGTGGACCACGGTGGCGGTGTGGCCCGCCGCCAGCAGGGAGCGGCGGATGAGTTCGGCCTGCTTCTCGTCGTCCTCGGCGACCAGTACATGTGCGCACACGAGTTCGGATCCTAGAGGGCCCGGTGTGCCGCGGTGGTTCGGCGCTGGATCATGCCTCGACCCTGGCCGAGAGTTGTGTGGAACTCGTCAGGATTCAGGCGTGGTCCGGCTTGCCCTGCGCGTACAGCCAGGTGTGGAACAGCCCGGCCAGGTCCTTGCCCGACTCCCGCTCGGCGAGCTTCACGAACTGAGCCGTCGTGGCGTGCCCGTCCCGGTGTGCCGCCGCCCATGCGCGCAGGATGCGGAAGAAGACCGGGTCGCCGACGGCCCGGCGCAGCTCGTGCAGGGTCATGGCGCCGCGGGCGTAGACGGGCTTGCCGAAGAGGTTCGCGCCGCCGCCCGGGTCGCCGGGCGGGTACGCCCACAGGGTGTCGCTCGCGGGACGGGCGTAGAGGGCGTCGAAGGTCTTCTGTGCGCTGGCGCCGCCGTGCTGCTCGCTGTAGAGCCACTCCGCGTAGCTGGCGAAGCCCTCGTTGAGCCAGATGTCCTTCCAGGCGGTGAGGGAGACGGAGTCGCCGAACCACTGGTGGGCATTCTCGTGGACCAGGGTGCCCAGGTCGGGGGCCGAGTCGTAGATCGGCCGGGTCTGGGTCTCCAGGGCGTAGCCGACGTCCGGGGCATGGTCGACGATCGACCCGGCGGCGCGGTACGGGTACGGCCCGAACAGCTTGCTCTCCCACTCCAGCACGGAGGGCAGCTTCTTCAGCACGGGCGCGGCGGCGCTCGCCTCGCGCGGGTCGACGGCGTTGTACACCTGGACGCCGTCGCGGGTGGTGTACTTCTCGATCTTGAACTTCCCGACGGTGGCGGTGGCCAGGTAGGCGGCCATGGGCCGGCTCTCACGCCAGCGGAAGGTGGTGTGCCCCTGCGCGGTGTGCTGCCCGAGCAGGATCCCGTTGGCGACCGCGGTACGGCCCTCGGGGACGGTGATCGTGAAGTCGTACGACGACTTGTCCTTGGGGTGGCTGTTCGCCGGGAACCAGGTCATGGCGCCCTGCGGTTCGCCCGCGACGAACGCCCCGTCGTCGGTGGGGATCCAGCCGTCGGCGGAGCCGTCCGGGTCGGTGACCGGCTTGGGGGTGCCGTGGTAGGTGACGGTGACGCGGAACTCCTGGCCCTCGTGCAGGGTGTGCCGCGGGGTGACGATCAGCTCCTGGCCGCTGCGGCGGTGGCCGGCCGCGGCCCGGTCGACGCTGACGCCGGTCACCGTCAGGCCCTTGAGGTCGAGGTCGAACCGGGTGAGCCGCTGGGTGGCGCGGGCGGTGAGGACCGCTGTGCCGTCCAGTCGCCGGGAGGCGGTGTCGTAGCGGAGCGTCAGGCCGTAGTGGCGCACGTGGTAGCCGCCGTTGCCGCTGAGCGGGAAGTACGGGTCGCCCGCGCCGGGGGCGCCGGGCGTGTCGTCCGCCGTGGGTCCGGCTGCGCCGAGCAGTGCCGCGACGGCGGCGGGAACGGCGGCGAGGACCGCCTCGCGGCGGAGGACTCCGATCCGTCTGACGACGGCCTGCCTGCGGGATGGCGTCACATGCGCTCCTTGTGGGTCGCGGTGATCGAGTGGGCACAGACTAGGCGTGCGGATGCCGATGCTTCCCCCTCATTCAGGTCAAGTCACGCCGCGTCGCCGCCGGATGGGCGCAGCGCGCCGCGTACGCTCGCGGGACCGTCCGCGAGCCGAGAAGGGGCCGACCGTGAGCGTGCGCGTGCGCCGGATCTACGAAGAGTCCGAGCCCGACGACGGCCTGCGCGTGCTGGTGGACCGGCTGTGGCCGCGCGGGCTCGCCAAGGACGCGGCGCAGATCGACGAGTGGCCGAAGGGGCTCACGCCGTCGAGCGAGCTGCGCAAGTGGTTCCACGGCGGGGGCTCGTACGAGGAGTTCCGGCGCCGCTACGAGGCCGAGCTGGACGCGCCCGAGGCCGCCGAGCTGCTCGACGGCCTCAGGGAGTCGGTCCGCAAGGGGCCGGTGACGCTGCTGACGGCTTCCAAGGTGCCGGAGCGGAGCCACGCCTCGGTGCTGTCGGAGCTGCTGGCGAGCAAGGGCTGACGTCAGCCCGTCTGCTGCGCCGCCGCCCGCCCGGCCGCGCGCCCCGAGAACAGGCAGCCGCCGAGGAAGGTGCCCTCCAGGGCGTTGTAGCCGTGGACGCCGCCGCCGCCGAAGCCGGCCACCTCGCCGGCCGCGTACAGTCCGCCGATCGGCTCGCCGTCGGCGCCGAGGGCGCGGGAGTCGAGGTCGGTCTGGATGCCGCCGAGGGTCTTGCGGGTCAGCACGTGCAGCCGGACCCCGATCAGCGGGCCGGCGGCGGGGTCGAGGATGCGGTGCGGGGACGCGACCCGGCCCAGGCGGTCGCCGATGTAGCGGCGGGCGTTGCGGATGCCCTGGACCTGGGAGTCCTTGCTGTAGGGGTTGGCCATCTGCAGGTCACGGGCCTCGATCTCACGGCGTACCTCGGCCGGGTCCAGCAGCGGCTTGCCGGTCAGGGCGTTCATCTTCGCGACCAGCTGCTCCAGACTGCCCGCGGTGACGAAGTCGGCGCCCTTGTCGACGAAGGCCTGCACGGGGGCCGGGGCGCCCTTGCCGAGCAGCCGGTCGCGCAGGACGGCCTTGCGGTCCTTGGCGGTGATGTCGGGGTTCTGCTCCGAGCCGGAGAGCGCGAACTCCTTCTCGATGATCTTCCGGGTGAGGATGAACCAGGAGTGGTCGTACCCGGCGATCTCCTCGGTGGTGCGCAGGTACTTGAGGGTGCCCAGGGTGTCGTAGCCGGGCAGGCAGGGGTCGGGCAGGCGGCGGCCGAGGGCGTCGAGCCAGATGGAGGACGGGCCGGGCAGGATGCGGATGCCGTGGCCGGGCCAGACCGGGTCCCAGTTCTGCAGGCCCTCGGTGTAGTGCCACATGCGGTCGCGGTTGACGAGCCGTACGCCCGCCCCGGCGCTGATGTCGAGCATGCGGCCGTCGACGTAGGCGGGTACGCCCGTGACCATCTGCGCCGGAGGCGTGCCGAGGCGTTCGGGCCAGGAACGGCGGACGATGTCGTGGTTGCCGCCGATGCCGCCGGTGGTGACGATCACGGCCTGGGCGGTGAGTTCGAAGTCGCCGACGCGGTCGCGGTTGGAGGCGACCCCGCGCGGGGAGTCGTCGGGGGCGAGCACGGTGCCCCGCACCCCGCGCGCCGCGCCGTCCTCGATGACCAGCTCGTCCACCTGGTGGCGGTGGTGGAAGGTGAGCAGTCCGTCCCGGGCGGCCTGCCGGGCGTACTTGACGAAGGGTTCGACCACGCCGGTTCCGGTGCCCCAGCTGATGTGGAAGCGGGGGACGGAGTTGCCGTGGCCGTCGGCGCGCAGGTCGCCGCGTTCGGCCCAGCCCACGGTGGGCAGCAGCTCGATGCCGTGCCCGGCCAGCCAGGAGCGCTTCTCGCCGGCCGCGAACTCGACGTAGGCGCGGGCCCAGCGCACCGCCCAGGAGTCCTCGTCGTCCAGCCGGTCGAACCGGGCGCTGCCCCGCCAGTCGTTCCAGGCGAGGTCGAAGGAGTCCTTGATGCCGAGGCGGCGCTGTTCGGGCGAGTCGACGAGGAAGAGCCCGCCGAGGGACCAGAAGGCCTGTCCGCCGAGGTTGGCGGCGTTCTCCTGGTCGACCAGGGCGACCCGGCGGCCCCGGCTGGTGAGTTCGTGGGCGGCGACCAGGCCGGCGAGGCCCGCTCCGACGACAATGACGTCCGCGTCCATGGCGTCCGTTTCCTTCCCTCTACAGACTCATACGGGGGTGCCGCTGCCGTCCGTCAGCAGGGCGGTGAGCAGTTGCTTGAGCCAGGTGCGGGCCGCGTCGACGTCCTTGTCCAGCAGCAGCTGGGTGGTGACGCCGTCGTAGGCCGCGACCACCGCGCGGGCGGCGCCGTCGACGTCGCCGAGCACGGCGGGCAGTTCGGTGTGGCCGCGGGCCCGGAAGAGCCGGTCGGCGACAGCCTCCCGGAGCCGGGTGCGGTGGTCGAGGAGGGCCTGGGCGACGGCCGGGTCGCGGGCCGCGTGGACCAGGAAGTCGGTCTTCACCAGCAGCCAGTCGACGTCCAGCAGCAGTACCTCGGTGACCCGGTCCACGGCGGCGGGCACGTCGAGGCCGGGCCCGTCCTGGGCGAGCGCGTCGGCGACCTGGGTGGCGATGAGTTCGGCGCGCTCCCGGTAGAGGGCGAAGAACAGCTCGTCGAGGGTGGCGAAGTTCGAGTAGAACGCACCCCTGCTGAACCCGGCGGCCTCGCAGATCTCCTCGATGGAGACCCGTCCGAAGCCCTTGGCCGCGAAGACGGCGAACGCGGCGTCGAGCAGCCGGGCCCGGGTGCGGACCCGGCGCCGGGTGACGCGCTTGGGTGACTCCCCCATCGGCACCTGCCCTCCATTCGATACGCGAATGTATCGAATACATCCATGTATCGAAAGCCCCCGGATGCACCGGCTCGACGGCCCGCATGGGAACGTATTTTCGATTAGCGAGTTACGCTGAACCCATGTCCACGCACCTCCAGGGCTCCCTGTTCGACCAGACCGACGAGCTGCGGCTCGGCTCCCTCGACGGGTTGCGCCGGACCGGACTGGGCTCGGGAGCCTGGATCGATGTGCTGCCGGGCTGGCTGAGCGGCGCCGACGCCCTGTTCGAGCGGCTCGCGGCGGACGTGCCGTGGCGGGCGGAGCGCCGCAAGATGTACGACAACGTCGTCGCCGTACCGCGGCTGCTCGCCCACTACGCGGCCCACGACCCGCTGCCGCACCCCGTGCTGGACGAGGCGCGCACCGCCCTGTCGCGGCACTACACCGGGGAGCTGGGCGAGCCGTTCACGACCGCCGGGCTGTGCTTCTACCGCGACGGCCGGGACAGTGTCGCCTGGCACGGGGACCGGATCGGGCGCGGGGCGCGCGAGGACACGATGGTCGCGATCCTCTCCGTCGGCGCACCCCGGGATCTGCTGCTGCGCCCGGTGGGCGGAGGCGGTACGACCGTACGGCGGGCGCTCGGGCACGGCGACCTCATCGTGATGGGCGGCTCCTGCCAGCGGACCTGGGAGCACTGCGTGCCCAAGACCGCCCGCGCCGCCGGGCCGCGCATCAGCATCCAGTTCCGCCCGCACGGCGTGCTCTGACGCACCGCGCCCCCTTGCGGGGCGCGGTGACACATCTGGTTGGCTGTGCCCCACCATCAGCCACTCAGGGCCTCGGGGAGATCATGCGGCCAGACGTACGCCAAGTCGCCGACAACACCTATCTGGTGCACGGCCACCACACCAACTGGGTCATCCTTAAGGAAGGCGACGCCGTCACCCTGGTGGACACCGGATATCCCGGGGACCGGCAGGGGCTCCTCGAGTCGCTTGCGCAGGTGGGCAGTTCACCGGAGGCCGTCGCCGCCGTGCTGATCACCCACGCGCACAACGACCACATCGGCTCGGCCGAGTACCTGCGCGGCACCCACGGCACCCCGGTCTACCTGCATCCCGCGGAAGTCCCGCACGTCCGCCGGGACTTCCTCCAGCAGGCCACCATCGGCGACGTGGTGCGCAACGCCTGGCGGCCGGGGGTCCTGCCCTGGGCGGTGCACGTGCTCCGCGTGGGCGGCACCGACCACAACCCCGTCACCGCTCCCGAGCCGTTCCCGGTCGAGGGGGCGCTGGACCTGCCGGGCCGTCCCGTGCCGGTGCACACCCCCGGCCACACGGACGGCCACTGCGTCTACCATCTGCCCGACGCCGGCATCGTGATCTCCGGCGACGCCCTGGCCACCGGGCACGCGACCTCGCGGATCAAGGGCCCGCAGATGCTGCTCGACTTCTTCCACCACGAGCGTGGCCGGGCCGTGGCCTCGCTGGACGTGATCGGCGCGCTCGACGGCGACACGCTGCTGCCCGGACACGGGCCGGTGCACCACGGCTCCGTGCGCGCGGCGGCGGAGCTGGCCCGGGAACGGGCGTCGTAGTCCAGGGGCCGTAGAGCGGGGGCCGTAGAGCGGGGGCGGGCGTCGTGCCGCCCGCCCCGAGGCGCAGGTCAGTCGTGCGGGACCACGGCCACCGGGCACTCCGCGTGGTGCAGCACGCCGTGCGCGACCGAGCCGATGCGGGCGCCGACGGCCGTACGGTGCGCCCGGCGGCCGACGACCATCAGCTGGGCGCGGGCGGCCACCGACAGCAGTACCTGGCCCGCGCTGCCCAGCTCGACGTGCTCGGCCACGGGCACGGCGGGGAACCGTTCCCGCCAGGGCCGGAGCGCCGCGGACAGCGCCTGCTGCTCGTAGGGTTCGAGGCCCCCGGCGTCGTCCAGGAGTTTCATCGAGCCGGGGCTGTAGGCGAACACCGGCGGCAGGGTCCAGGCGCGGACGGCCCGGACCATGGCGCCGCGCGCCGCCGCAGTCTCGAACGCGAACCGCAGGGCGGCGGCGCTGTCCTCCGGCTCGCCCTGCTGGCCCACGACGACGTCCCGCCCGGCCGCCTCCGCCGCCGGCTCGTCGCCGGCCCGCACCAGGACCACCGGCCGGGTCGCCGTGGCGATCAGCTGCTGGCCGACCGAGCCGAGCAGGAACCCGACGACCGGCCCGTGCCCGCGTGAGCCGAGCACCAGCATCTCGGCGTCCGCGGCCACGCCGGTCAGGGCCTCCACCGCGCCGCCCTCGACCACGCCGACGCTCACCCGGAGCTCCGGATGCCGCTCGGAGACGGTGCGCACGGCCTCCGTCACGCCGTCCGACACCCACCTGTGCTGAGTGTCCCGGTCCGCTGCGGCGAGCGCCTCGGTGTAGCGCCACGCGTGCACCACACGCAGCGGCAGCCCGCGCCGTACGGCTTCCCGGGCCGCCCAGTGCAGCGCGGCCAGGCTCTCCTCCGTACCGTCCACCCCTGCCGTGATCGGGCGTGTCATGCGTGGGCCTCCTCGATGCGCCGGGCGGTCGGTGCGCCGCCCGGTCGTTCCGATGCGCACTGTCGGCCTATCGGCAGCCACCGCGCACGGGCACGACGATATCGTCGACGAGCCGGCGCACGATCTTCGACGGGTAGGGGGCGCGCAGGCTGAGCACGATGTGCGTGAAGCCGGCGGCGATGAGCTCCGCGATCGTCTCGCGGTCCTTCACCGGGTCGTCGTAGGAGACGATGTATTGCACCGAACGGGTGATCGACCGCGGGTCCCGGCCCAGCGACGCGCAGTGGGCGTCCAGCACGCGAGCGCGCTCGGCGATCTGCTCCACGGTGTTGTGCGGCGGGCCAGGGATGTTCCACATGTCCGCGTGCTCGGCGACCAGCCGCAGCGTGCGGGTGCCCCAGCCGCCGATCAGCAGCGGAGGTCCGGGACGCTGGACCGGCTTGGGCTCGTTGCGCGTGCCGGTGAGGGTGACGTACTGCCCGTGGAAGTCGAAGACGTCCTGGGTCCACATCGCCTTCAGGACGGCGATGGTCTCGGCCAGCCGGGCGATGCCCTCGGCGGGCGGGACCAGGCTGAGCCCGTAGGCCGCGTATTCGGCCAGGGCGGGATTCTGGCCGGCGACGCCTCCCGCGCCGGGCGGCTGATGGGTGCCGCCGACGCCGAGCCCCATGATCAGCCGGCCTCCCGAGATCACGTCCACCGTGGTGGCGATCTTGCCGAGGACGGCGGGCGGGCGGATCCGGTTGCTCGTCACCAGCAGCCCCAGCCGCAGCCGCCGGGTCCGGGCGGCCAGCGCGGCGAGCAGCGTCCAGCCTTCGAGCACCTGCCCGTCCTTCGGCCCGGCGGCCGGCATCAGGTGGTCCCACAGCCAGGCGTCCTCGATGTCGGGCAGCTCGTCGGCCTCCTCCCAGACCCGGAGGATCTCCTCGTAACCGACCCGCATCGGGGTCGTCTTGATGCCGAACGTCACTGCGTCGCGCGCCTGATCACTCATACCCGTCCCTCCCCTTCAGTTCGCTCAATCATCAGCCTAAAAATGATTTGCTACGCCAATCATTTATGGAGCGATACGATGTGCTCATGACCGGCGACACCCCCACCAGCGCACTGACCTCACGCCTTGGTTACCTGCTCAAGCACGCCCAACTGCGGTACGCGGAGGCGTCTGCGCAGGCCTTGGCGCCGTTCGGCGTCGACGGGCGTGAGCTGGCGGTGCTGGCCGTACTCGCCGCGGACCGGCCGCTGTCCCAGACGGAGGCCGCCGGCCGGATCGGCATCGACCGGTCCACGATGGTCGCGCTCGTCGACGCCCTGGAGGACAAGGGGCTCGTGGCGCGCCGCCGCAGCGAGCACGACCGGCGCCGGAACACCGTGCAGCCGACCGAGCACGGCCAGAAGGTGCTGAGCGCGGCCGACGCCGCCCGCGCCGAGGCCGAGGGCCGGTTCCTCGCCGCACTCTCCGACGCGGACGCCGAGCCCTTCCTGCGGGCGCTGCGTACCTTGGCCGGCGTCGCGGAAGCCGGTGACGCGGAAACGGACCAAGACGGCCCCGAGGGCCGCTGAGGGCAGCGAACCCGGGCGGTCGAACATACGATGGGCTCGAATCGGTGCGGTGGTCTCCACGACACCGCCCCGTTGATCCGACGCCTCGGGGTGGGAGACGTATGGCACAGGCCGACGACGCAGCACGGACCGTCATCCTGACCGTGGACGACGATCCGGGAGTCTCCCGCGTCGTCGCCCGCGATCTCAGGCGGCGCTACGGCGCCTCGTACCGGATCGTGCGCGCCGAGTCCGGTGAGTCCGCGCTGGAGGCGCTGCGCGAGCTGAAGCTGCGCGGCGATCTCGTCGCCGTGATCCTGGCGGACTACCGGATGCCGCAGATGAACGGCATCGAGTTCCTGGAACAGGCCCTCGACGTGTATCCGGGCGCGCGGCGCGTGCTGCTGACCGCGTACGCGGACACGAACGCGGCGATCGACGCGATCAACGTCGTCGACCTCGATCACTATCTGCTCAAGCCGTGGGACCCGCCGGAGGAGAAGCTCTATCCGGTTCTGGACGACCTGCTGGACGCCTGGCGCCGCAGCGACTACCGGCCCGTGCCCAGCACCAAGGTCGTCGGGCACCGCTGGTCGGCGCGCTCCTCGGACGTGCGCGAGTTCCTCGCCCGCAACCAGGTGCCGTACCGCTGGTACTCCGTGGACGAGCCGGAGGGGCAGCGGCTGCTGGCGGCGGCCGGGCAGGACGGGGAGCGGCTGCCGCTCGTCGTCACCCCGGACGGCACCGCCCTGGTCGAACCCGAGGCTCCCGAACTGGCCGCGCGGGTGGGGCTCGCCACCACACCCACGGCCGACTTCTATGACCTCGTCGTCATCGGCGGCGGCCCGGCCGGGCTCGGCGCGGCCGTGTACGGCGCCTCGGAGGGCCTGCGGACCGTGCTCGTGGAGCGGTCGGCGACCGGCGGGCAGGCCGGGCAGAGTTCCCGGATCGAGAACTACCTCGGCTTCCCCGACGGCGTCTCCGGCGCCCAGCTCACCGACCGGGCGCGCCGCCAGGCGGCCAGGTTCGGTGCGGAGATCCTGACCGCCCGCGAGGTCACCGGACTTGAGGTGAACGGCGCGGCCCGTGTCGTACGGTTCGCGGACGGCTCGGCGATCGCCGCGCACAGCGTCATCCTCGCGACCGGCGTGCAGTACCGGCAGCTGGCGGCGCAGGGCTGCACCGACCTGACCGGGTGCGGGGTGTTCTACGGCTCCGCCCTGACCGAAGCCACCGCCTGCCAGGGGCACGACGTGTACATCGTCGGCGGCGCCAACTCGGCGGGCCAGGCGGCGATGTACCTGTCCCGGGGTGCGAAGTCGGTGACGATGCTGGTGCGCGGCCCGGATCTGTCGGCGTCGATGTCGCACTACCTGATCCAGCAGATCAACGAGGCGCCGAACATCTCGGTGCGCTGCCACACCGTGGTCGAGGAGGCGCACGGCTCCGGCCACCTGGAGCAGCTGACGCTGCGTCACATGGAGACCGGGGAGACCGAACAGGTCGACGCGCAGTGGATGTTCGTGTTCATCGGCGCGGCCCCGCTGACCGACTGGCTGGGCGACACCGTGCTGCGCGACGAACGCGGGTTCATCCTCGCCGGGCCCGACCTGACCGTCGACGGACGGCCGCCGGCCGGCTGGGAGCTGGACCGTCCGCCGTACCACTTGGAGACCAGTATTCCCGGCGTGTTCGTGGCGGGCGACGCGCGCGCGGAGTCCGCCAAGCGCGTCGCGTCCGCCGTCGGCGAGGGAGCCATGGCCGTGATGCTCGTCCACCGGTATCTGGAGCAGTCATGAGCGGCGGACAGGTGATGCCGTGCAACCCGAAGGAGATCGGGTCGCTGTTCCTGTTCGAGAAGCTGACGGCGGACCAGCTCGGCCGGCTGTGCAGCGCGGGGCGGGTGGAGCTGTTCCAGCCCGGCCCGGTGTACACCGAGGGTGAACCCGCCACCTGCTTCTACGTGATGGCCGAGGGCACGGTGGTGCTCTCCCGGCGGGTCGGCGGCGACGACGTGGAGGTCACCCGGACCTCGCAGCGCGGGGTGTACGCGGGCGCCTTCCAGGCGTACATCGGGGACCGGGTGCCGCAGGTGTACAACAACTCGATGCGGGTGACGGAGCCGACGCGGTTCTTCGTGCTGCCGGCGGACACCTTCGCGGACATCATGCGCGAGTGGTTCCCGATGGCCGTGCACCTGCTGGAGGGGCTGTTCTTCGGGGCGAAGAGCACGCAGGCCATCATCGGGCAGCGGGAACGGCTGCTGGCGCTGGGCTCGTTGTCCGCGGGGCTCACGCACGAGCTGAACAACCCCGCGGCGGCGGCCGTACGGGCGACCTCGATGCTGCGGGAGCGGGTCGCGAAGATGCGGCACAAGCTCGCGCTGATCGCCGAAGGCCCCTTCTCCCGGGACGCGTTGGCAGATCTGATCGAGATCCAGGAGCGCACCGCCGAGCGGGTCGCCAAGGCGCCCGCGCTCAGCCCGCTGGAGGCCGCCGACCGCGAGGACCTGGTCACCGACTGGCTGGAGGACCACGGTATCGACTTCGGCTGGCAGCTGGCACCGGCGTTCGTGCAGGCCGGGCTCGACGTCGACTGGCTGGAGCAGGTCGCGGCGGCCGTGGACGAGGAGATCCTGGCCGGGGCGATGGCGTGGCTCAACTACACCATCGAGACCGAGCTGTTGATGAGCGAGATCGAGCACTCCACCACGCGGATCTCGCACCTGGTCGACGCGGCCAAGCAGTACTCGCAGCTGGACCGGGCACCCTATCGGGTTGTCGACGTGCACGAACTCCTCGACAGCACGCTGGTGATGCTGTCCGGGAAGCTCGGTCCGGGCGTCGAGGTCGTCAAGGAGTACGACCGTACGCTCCCCGAGATCCCCGCCTACCCGGCGGAGTTGAACCAGGTGTGGACCAACCTGATCGACAACGCGGTCGGCGCCATCAGGAGCGGCGGCGGGCAGGGCACGCTGACCGTGCGCACCGCGCTCGACCACGAGCGGCTGCTGGTGGAGTTCCGGGACACCGGGCCGGGGATCCCCGAGGAGATCAAGGACCGGATCTTCGACCCGTTCTTCACCACCAAGCCGGTCGGCGAGGGCACCGGTCTCGGGCTGGACATCTCCTGGCGGATCGTCGTCAACAAGCATCACGGCAGCCTGCTGGTGGAGTCGGTGCCCGGCGACACCCGCTTCCGGGTGCTGCTTCCACTGACCGCCGAAACCCCCACGGAGGAGGGCGTATGACTGACCCCGACGCCATCGACCCGAGCGTCCCGCCCAGCGGCACCGGCTGCGTGGAATGCGAGGAGGCGGGCGGCTGGTGGTTCCATCTGCGCCGCTGCGCGCAGTGCGGGCACATCGGCTGCTGCGACGACTCCCCCGCCAAGCACGCGACGGCCCACTGGCGGGTCACCGGGCATCCGGTGATGCGCAGTTACGAGCCGGGCGAGGCCTGGTTCTGGAACTACGCGACCGACGAAATGGTCAACTACTCCGGCCCCGAACTCGCTCCCCCGGTCAGCCATCCGGCGGACCAGCCGGTGCCGGGTCCGGCCGGACGCGTCCCCGCGGACTGGGCGGACACACTGCGCTGACCCGGCGGCGGGGCGCTGCTCCAGCCGGCGCAGCCGAGGCGGTCGAGGTCGACGGCCTCGGCCATGGCCCGCATGCCCCGGTCGTCCGGGTGCAGATGGTCGCCGCTGTCGAAGGCGGGCCGCAGCCGCTCGTCGTCGTACGGGCTGCGCAGCACGCGGTCGAAGTCGATGACGGCGTCGAACTCCCGGCTGCCGCGGAGGTATCGGTTCACCTCACGGCGTACGGCTTCGGCGGCCGGATCCCATTCGGGCCGGCCCTTGAACGGCCCGACGGTGCCGACGACCACGCACTTGCCGGCCGCGTGCGCCCGCCGGGCGATGTCCTTGTACCCGGTGATGAGCTGCTGCGCGGTGACGCCGGTGTGGGCCTTGATGTCGTTCACGCCCTCGAAGAGGAGGACGGTGCGCACGCCGGGCTGGGCGAGCACGTCGCGTGCCAGCCGGTGCAGCGCGCTGGGTCCGGCGTCGTCGGCGAGCAGCTTGTTGCCCGAGATCCCCTCGTCGGCGACGCCCTGGAGGGCTGCGCCGCTGGTGCGCAGGCGCCGGGCGAGGTAGTCGGGCCAGCGGTGGTCGAGGCCGGCGGTGGACTGCTCGCCGTCGGTGATCGAGTCGCCGAGCGCGGCAACGGCGCCGACGGCGGCGCCCGGCGGCCGTACCGTGACGGCGTCGAGGTACCACCAGGAGCCGGTGGTCCGCGTCCAGCCGGCGCCGCTCTCCTCGGCCGTGCGGTCGCCCCGGCTGGTGTACGACGTCTGCAGGGCAAGCCCGTGGCCGGTGGCCGGACCCGCCGCGGCCAGGGTGTGGAAGCTGACGACCAGGTCGGTGCCGGCGGCAATCCGGCCGGGCAGCGGGTCGCTCCAGACGGCGGCCCCGGCCGGGACGATGATCATGCGGGCGCCGGCGAAGGTGAGCGGCCGGTTGCTGCCCGGCCGCAGCGCGGCACCCCGGCCACGCAGGCCCGCGTAGACGCTGTCCAGGGTCAGGGGGCGGTCGCCGAAAACGTTGGAGAGGTGCACGCGCAGGCCGGTACCGCCGACGCTGGTGTGCACGACGAGCCGGTAGCCCTGGCCGGCGATGCCGTGACCGACGCGGTCGGCGCTCGCCGCCCAGGTGACCACGCCGGTGGCCCGGGTGACGGCCTCGGGCAGCCGGGCAGCCGCCTGGCCGGGCGCGGCCTGGGAGACGAGGATCGTCAGCACCACCCCGGCCACGCGCCGGGTGCGCGCGAACCGGTATCCCACGGAGGTCATGGTCCCGCCGATGCCGCGGTCGCGCACCTTGGAGGGGGCTCTTCGAAGGCTGCCGACATGCGGCCGGACATGCGGATGCCCCGCGCGAGGCGGGGCATCCTGTGGTGCCGGTGTACGCGGCCGTCCGTCAGTGGGCGGCCGGCGTGTTGGCGGCGGTGACGTTCACCGCGGCCCACGCCTTGTTCACCGTCTTGTACTCGGTGCTGGTCGAGCCGTACAGGTCCGCGGCCGCCTTCAGCGTCGCGATGCGCGCCTTGTGGAAGTCGGTCGTGGAGACCATGTAGTGGGTCAGCGCACGGTAGAAGATCTTGGTCGCCTTGGCCCGGCCGATGCCGGTGACCGAGACGCCCCCGTAGGTCGGCGAGTTGTAGCTCACGCCGTTGATCGTCTTCGCGCCGCTGCCCTCGGCAAGGAGGTAGTACGCGTGCGAGGAGACACCGGAACCGGCGTGCACCTCGGTGTAGTACGTGTCCGTCGACCAGTAGTCGATCGTGCCCTCGAGCTTGTCGAGCGACGGGTGGTCCAGGCGGCGCAGGAAGTGCTGGGCCAGGCCGAGCTTCTCGCCGATCAGGTAGTCCGGCGTGTCCTTCGTGTTGTTCGCGTAGAACTCGACGTTGGAGCCGAAGATGTCCGCGAGGGACTCGTTCAGCGCACCGGGCTCGCCGTACTGGTTGCCGTCGTTGTCGACGTACGTCGGCTGCAGGTTGGCGGTGGCCTCCACGACGCCGTGGGTCAGCTCGTGACCGGTGACATCGAGGACGACGAGCGGCTTCTTGAACATCGTGCCGTCGCCGTCGCCGTACAGCATGCAGTTGCAGGTCGGGTCCCAGAAGGCGTTCGCGACCTTGGTGCCCCAGTGGACCATGGCGTGGGCGGCCTTGCTGTCGTTGCGGATGCCCTTGCGACCGAAGGTGTTCTTGTAGAAGTCCAGGGTCTTGGTGACACCGTACTGCGCGTCGGCGGCGGCGCTGGCGCGGCTGGTGGTCGTGCCGTTGCCCCAGATGTTGGTGGTGTTGGTGAACTTCGTGCCGACGCCGAAGCTCTCCGTGGTCTTGTTCTTGGCGTCGCGGGTCTCGGTGCCGTACCGGCTCGGGTCCTTGAGCAGGTAGTGGCCGGCGGAGGTCGCCGTGGTGGTGAGACCGACGCTGCCCACGAACAGGGTCTTGCCGGTGCCGTGCGCGGACGTCGGGTAGGTGACGCCGGACAGGGCCGGGGTGGAGGAGCCGAGCAGGCCGGAGCCGCCGAGGCCGGTGGCCGGGTCGGCCGTCTCGCCGCGCTGGCGCATGGCCTTGAGCAGCTTCGGCGACAGGAACTCGTCCGCGTCGGGGGTGTTGCTGCGCACCTTGCCGGTGAGGGCGTCGATCACAACGGTGCTGGAGGCGCCGTTGTCGGTGACCGTCACCTGGTAGGCGAGGGTGGCGGCGCCACCGCGGGCGTCCACGACGAGCTGGGCGTCGCCGGCCTGGCCCTTGGTGGCCTGGGCGGCCTTGGCCTCGGCCTGGCCCGCGCTCAGCTTGGCCTGGGTGGCGGCGGGCTTGACGGAGTGGTCGGCCGCGGCCGTGACACCCGTGTAGGCCAGCTTCCGGTCGAGGTGGACGATGAGGTCGCCACCGAGGACCGGCATGCCGTCGTGGGCACGGACGAACCGAACGTGCCGGGCGCCCTCGGGGTCGATCATGACGTCCTGGGGGACGAGTTCGTCACCCTTGGAGACGCCGGTCGCCGACGCGTGGGCGACGGCCGCGGTGCGGGCCGCCTCCACCACCAGCGAAGCGTCCGTGGCGGAGGACGCGGCAGCGTGCTCCGTCCCCGTGGAGGTACCCGCGAAGGCCGTACCGGCCAGGCCCGTGGCAGCAGTCGCAACCGCGACGGCGACCGCCACGGTGCGTATGTGCGGTCTACGCACTGATATGGGTTCCTTCGTTCAAAGGCAGCAGGGATCACCAACCGCCTTGAGGCATGGCGCCGTTGAGGGCCATGGGGGCTGGTCGGGCCCCGTGCAGTCACCCTTTCGGATCGGTCATGCCCACGTAAAGATGGAATGATCCATTTCGCCGCTTTCGTTGACAATCCTTTACAAAAGCGCGCCGCAGGGTGATTGCCGGATGACCAACTGTGTGTCGGCTGTGGAGACGTTGCCTGAATCCTTAAGGTTCCCAGGCCGGAATGTGACCGAGGTCGCATCAAGAACCTTACGAATGGGAGCAGGTGCCGGATGAGGTCATCAACGGTGGGCAGGGGTGCGGTTTTCGGAGCGGTCGTGCTGTCGCTGCTCGCGCTCCCGGCCCAGGCCGCGACCGGCGCGGCCGGTGCGGCCGGTGCGGCCGGTGCGGCCGGTGCCCCGGCGGCAGCGACGCTCCCGGCGCCCGACATCACGGGGCTGGCCGGGGTGCTGGGTTCGGCGGTGGCCCAGGGCGCGCCGGGAGCCCTGGCCCGCATCGACGACCGCGGCAGGACGTACTGGGTGACGCACGGGTTCGCCGACCGCGCCAGCCGGCGCGCCATCGCCAGCGGCGACCGGTTCCGCGTCGGCAGCGTCACCAAGACGTTCTCCGCGGTGGTCCTGCTGCAACTGGCCGACGAACACCGGCTGGACCTGGACGCCCCGGTCAACCGCTACCTGCCGAAGCTCCTGCCGGACGACCACATCACCGTGCGGCACGTCCTGAGCCACCGCAGCGGCCTGTACGACTACACCAACGACCTGTTCGCCGACAGCGTGTCCGGCTTCGAGGCGGTGCGCAACAAGGTCTTCACCTACCGCCAGCTGGTCGGTCTCGCGCTGAAGAAGCCCCTCACCAACGCGCCCGGCGCCGCCTACGCGTACTCGAACACCAACTTCGTCGTCGCCGGCCTGCTCATCGAGAAGCTCACCGGGCACCCGGTGCGGACCGCGTACGAGAACCGCATCTTCAAGCCGCTGAAGCTGCGGGACACCTTCTACGTCCACCCGGACACCCGAATCCCCGGCCGGTACGCCCGCGGTTACCTCACCTCCGACACCGCCGGCGCCCCCCTCATCGACGCGACCTCCCAGACGGTGTCGTGGGCCCAGAGCGCGGGCGCGATCATCTCCAGCGCCCGCGACCTGAACACCTTCTACTCGGCACTGCTCGGCGGCAAGCTGCTCTCCACGGCCCGGCTCGCGGCGATGCAGCACTGGACCCGGGTCACCAGCACAACGGCGTACGGGCTCGGGCTGCGCCGTCGCGACCTGTCCTGCGGCATCTCGGTGTACGGCCACACGGGCGCCGTCCAGGGCTACTACACCTACGCCTTCACCACCAAGGACGGCGGGCGCAGCCTCACGGCCGTCGCCAACGCCTCCAACAACGCCAAGCTCCTCGACACCCTGGCGGGCACGCTGGACTCGGCGTTCTGCGGGAAGCCGAGCAAGGCGGACAACTCGGGCAGCGTGGGCACTCCGCGCATGACGGAGCGGGCATGGCCGGGCGAGCACAATATGTGATCTTGGCGGAATCACACCCTCCGGGAGACCATGCCCGCATGAAGGGTGATCTCTTTTCCAGTGAGCACATGGTGCAGCCGGCCCTCGAGCCCGGCATGACCGTCGAGAACGCCAAGTGCGTCAGGTACACGGTGAACGGCGAGATGTACGCCCGACAGGGAGCGATGGTCGCCTATCGCGGCAGCCTCCAGTTCGAGCGCAAGGGACAGGGCGTCGGCGGCATGCTCAAGCGTGCGGTCACCGGCGAGGGACTGCCCCTCATGGCGGTACGCGGGCAGGGCGACGCCTGGTTCGCGCACGAGGCTCAGAACTGCTTCATCGTCGAGGTGGAACCGGGCGACCGGTTCACCGTCAACGGCCGCAACGTGCTGTGCTTCGACGCCTCGCTGTCGTACGAGATCAAGACCGTGAAGGGCTCGGGCATCGCCGGCGGCGGCCTGTTCAACAGCGTGTTCAGCGGGCACGGCCGGCTCGGTCTGATCTGCGAGGGCCACCCGCTGGTCATACCGGTCTCCCCGCAGGCCCCGGTGTACGTCGACACGGACGCCGTGGTCGGCTGGACCGCGCAGCTGCAGACCTCACTGCACCGCTCCCAGTCCATCGGCTCGATGCTGCGCGGCGGTTCCGGGGAAGCGGTGCAGCTGATGCTCCAGGGCGAGGGTTACGTCGTGGTACGGCCGAGCGAGCTGACGCCACAGAAGACGCAGCAGCACTGACGGTTGCCGGACCTCCCGCCGGGGCACGAACTCCGATCCGTCAAAACCGTGTTGACCTCGGGCGTCCCCTCGGGTGAGGGTGCGCAAGGCGTGGTTCCCAGCCCCCGCGCCGGAAGGATGAGCGACCTTGATCGGGATCTCGGACATCGAAGCCGCCGCGCAGCGGATCGCCGGACACGTCGTACGGACGCCGACCGTGCCGAGTCCCGGCCTCACGGCGCTGCTCGGCGTCCCCGTCACCGTCAAGCTCGAACTCCTTCAGCGCACCGGCTCGTTCAAGGCGCGCGGCGCGGCGGCCAAGCTGCTGTCGCTGAGCGAGGCCGAGCGGGCGGCGGGCGTGGTGGGCGTCAGCGGCGGCAACCACGGGGTCGCCCTGGCCGTCATGGCGGCGGCCCTCGACGTGAAGGCGACGGTGGTCATGCCGCGTACGGCGCCCGCCCGGTCGATCAGGATCGCCGAGGAGGCGGGCGCGTCGGTGCAGTTGACCGACGGCATGGACACGGCCTTCGAGCTGGTGACGAAGCTGCGGGACGAGGGCCTGACCCTGGTCCACCCGTTCGACGACCCCGTGGTGATCGCCGGACAGGGCACCGTGGGGCTGGAGTTCACCGAGGATCTCGGGGACGCCGCCGAGCTGACGGACGTCGTCGTCAGCGTCGGTGGCGGGGGCCTGATCGCCGGGGTGGCGGCGGCACTGCGCGCCCGGAGACCGGGCGTGCGCGTCTGGGGTGTGGAGACGGAGGGCGCCGAGGCGATGTCCGCCGCGCTGAAGGCGGGCGGTCCGCTGCCGGTGCCGGTGTCGTCCCTGGTCACCACGCTCAGCGCGCCGTCCGTGTCCGCGCTGACCTACGGCCATGTGTCCGCGCTGGTCGAGGAGGTGCTGGTGGTTCCGGACCGGGAGGCCGTCCAGGGCTGTCTGGAGCTCGCCGAGCACGCCAAGGTGTGGGCGGAGCCGGCCGCGGGCTGCCTGCTGCCGGCGGCGCGGCAGATCGCGGCGCGGGTGGGCGACGGCGCCCGGCTGGGGCTCGTGGTGTGCGGAGGCAACACGGCACCCTCCGAGCTCCTGGGCTGGGCGGACCGCTTCGGTCTGGGGTGAACTCCTCTCCCTGTTGTTCACGCGGTGAACAACAGGCCGGAATTGGGCGGGAGTTGCGGTCCGTTTGAACGCGACCCCGCCCGTCCCCCGTACCCCTGGCCAAGACGAGGCAGGGGTTTCAGCGAGGGATGACCATGGCCAAGGCGCATGTCTTTGCACAGGAGTTGGTCGCAGGACGGTACCGGCTCCTGGAGGTCCTCGGCCGCGAGACCAACCGGGTGTGGTGGTACGCCGAGGACGTGCCGGCGCAGCAGCCCCGGCTGGTGGCCGAGACCGCGCTTCCGGAGAACTCCGGGGAGGACACCGTGCGCCGCGCCACGGCACGGATCATCCGGACCTCCGAGGTCGTGCGGCTGCTCCGTCCCGGCCAGGCCGCCACGGTCGTGGACGCCGTCGTCGAGGCGGGCACCCTGTGGACGGTAACCGAGCGGATCGACGGCACCCCGCTCGGCGAACTCCTCGGCCGCGAGGGCCCGTTGAACCCGGTGCGGGCGGCGCGGATCGCCCGCGAACTGCTCGGCGTACTGCAGGCCGCGCACGAGGAGGGCGTCACGCACGGGGAGCTGAGCCCCGGCCAGGTCTTCGTGCGGGAGAGCGGTCCCGTGGTCGTCACCGGGTTCGGGCTGGCGGGCACGACCCTGGCACCCCGGGTCACGTCACCGTCGTACGCCTCGCCGGAACAGGCCCGGGACGAGCGCATCGGACCGGCCGCCGACCTGTGGGCGCTGGGCGCGATCCTCTACACGATGGTCGAGGGGCGCCCGCCGTTCCGTGACCGCGGGCGGCCCGAAGCCACGCTGCAGGCCGTGGACCAGCTGCCGCTGCGCACACCACTGCGCGCGGGCCCGCTCACCCAGACCGTGCGGGGGCTGCTGCGCAAGAACCCACGGGAGCGGCTGACCGGGCCGGTGGTCCGCGAGGCCCTGGACCGGGTGCTCCGCGAGGACGCCGACGCACACCGGTGCCCCGCCCTCGCGCCCCGGCTGCGCGGCGCCTACGCGGGGGTACGCGCCACAGGCCCGGGGCGCGGCCGACGAGCCCTGGCCATGGGCAGCGCCCTGGCGGTCGTCACCGTCGCGGCGGCCGTCCTCGCCGCGACCCACCACCTTCCCGGTACCGGCACGGCAGGCGCGCGGGCCCGGCCGACGGCCTCGGGCCCAGCCGTACAGAGACACACCGACGACCCCACGCCCACCGCCTCGGCCTCCCCCGCCCTGCCGGCCGGCTACCGCCGCTACACCGCGCCGGAGGGCTTCTCGGTGGCGCTGCCGGACGGCTGGAAGCGGCTCGCCACCACCCGCGTCGCGGGCCTCGCCTATCGCGTCACCTTCGGCGCGGGCGACGGCTCCCCCACTCTCGCGGTCACCCACAGCGAACGCGTCGGCCCGGACCCGGTCGCCGTATGGCGCGACGACGTCGAACCGGACCTGGAGCGGCTCCCCGGCTACGACCGGGTCGGCACCGTCCGGGCCACCACCTATCAGGGCCACCGGGCCGCCGACCTGGAGTGGCTGTCGGGGTCCGGGGACGGGCGGGTGCACACCTTCGGGCGCGGCTTCCTGCTGGGTGGCCACCGCGGCTTCTCGCTGCGCTTCACGACCCCGGCCGGGGCCTGGGACGACGCGGCCAACCGGCTGGCGCTGAAGACGTTCCTGGGGACGTTCCGCGAGCAGGCGCACTGACCGGCGCTCAGGCGCCCTGGCAAAGCGACGCCAATGGGCCGACCTGGTGGCGCGGGACGCGCGTGAGTTCGGCGTCTACGCCCGCACCGGGGGCTGGACCTTCGCGCTGCTGGTGGCCCGCAGCGTGCGGCCGGGCGGCCACTTCGAGGCGCTGGAGCCGGGCCAGGGCGTCGGGCTGCCGGAAGCCGACGTGTGGCTGGGCTACTACGTCTCCCGGAACAGCGCCACCTCCGAGCGGGGCACCGCCATCGCCGAGTCCGGGCAGCTCAGGACCCCGGCCGGACCCCGGCCGGGCAGACCGTGGCGGCCCCCGCCGAGCTGCGCGAGGAGGCCGAGCGGCGCCTGGAGGAACTCCAGCAGGCGAGCGGCAGCCCGGACCTCCTGGATGAGCTCGCTCACACGGCAGGCCGACCCGATGGCCGCGAAGCAGGTGACGCCCGGGTCAGCCCCCGGGCGTCAACTGCGCCTGGACGAGCGGGCCGTAGCAGTCCACGATGGTCTCGGCGTCGGTCTCGCGCAGGTGGGGGCCGCGGGCGATGCCGTACATCACGCCGAGGCCGACGAGTCCGGCGACGGCGAGCTCGGCGCGCAGGCCGGGGTCGGGGCCGGTGAGCCGGGCGGCAAGGCGTTCGGTGACCTGGGCGCGGAAGTTGGCGCGCAGGACGTCGCCGTGGTCGCCGTGCAGCGGGGCGAAGGCGATGCGCAGCAGCGGGTCGACGCCGCGTTCGCGCTGGCTGGACAGGACGTGCCGGACCATGTGCCGGCCGAGGTCCGCGAGCGGCGCGTCCAGCAGGGCGTCGGCGTCGGTGTCGAAGGACATCACGCGGGCGAACAGGGTGTCCTTGTTGCCGAAGTACTTCAGGATCAACGGCGGGCTGACACCCGCCCGTTCGGCGACCGCCTTGAGGGTGATGTCGGCGTGCGCGTGCCGGGTCAGGAGGTAGCGGGCGGCCTTGAGGATGGCGGCCTTGGTGGCCTCGGCGTCGCGGCGGGCCGGTGCGGGCGGTTCGGGTGCCGTTGCGCCGGGGGTGGGCGCGTCGGGTGCCGGTGTCTCGGGTGCCGGTGGGGTGCTCACGGCACTCATGCTCCCTCCATCGCCTCGTCGCGGGCGCCCCGGGTGCCGCCCCGGGCGCGCCGGGTGGCGTCGGGCGGGGTGTCGCCGGGGATGGTCAGGGCCGCGGCGCAGGCCGTGAGGGCGACGGCGCCCGCGATCGCGAAGGCCAGCAGATAGCCGTTCAGCGTGGGCACCGGGACACCGGCGAGCGGGCTGCTGTGGTGGACGAGGACGGCGGCGACGGCCGCGCTGGAGGTGGCCTGGCCGATGGTGCGCATCAGGACGTTGACGCCGTTCGCGGAGGCGGTCTGCCCGGCCGGGACGGCCCGCAGGATCAGGGTCGGCAGCGCCGAGTACGCCAGGGTCGTACCGGTGGCCACCACCGTGGCGCCCAGGATGATCATCCACAGGTCGCGGCTGTCGGCGATGCGCACCGCATAGCCGCAGGCGATGACGGCGGCGCCCAGGGCGAGCGTGATCCGCGGTCCGCGTGCGGCGGAGATCCGAGCCGAGAGCGGTGAGAACAGCAGCATGGTGACGCCGCCGGGCAGCAGACACAGGCCGGTGGCGACGATCGACAGGCCGAGGCCGTATCCGGTGGCCTTGGGCGCCTGCACCAGCTGGGCGGTCACCAGCGAGTTGGCGTAGAAGGCGAATCCGGTCAGAAGGGCCGCCACATGCGACAGGCCCACCCGCGGCCGGGTCACCAGGCGCAGGTCGACGAGGGGCCGCTCGGCGCGCAGCTGCTGCCACCACCACAGGGCGAGGACGACGGCCGAAGCGAGGAACAGGCCGAGGATCCGCGGGCTGCCCCACCCCCACTGCCCGCCCTGGGAGACACCCAGCAGCAGGCACACCAGCCCGGCGGCCAGGCCCAGCGCGCCGAGGACGTCGAAGCGGCCTGGCTCGCGCACCGGCGACTCCTTGACCGCCCACCAGGTGGCCGTGGTGCCCAGCGCGCCCAGGGCGCCGGTCAGCCAGAACATGGTGTGCCAGTCGGCGTACTGGATGACCAGCGCGGCGAGCGGCAGGCCCAGGGCGGCGCCGATGCCGACCGTGGAACTCATCAGGGCCACCGCCGAGCCCCGCCGCTCCGGGGGCAGTTCGTCGCGCAGGATGCTGATGGACAGCGGGACGACGGAGGCGGCGGCGCCCTGCAGCGCGCGGGCCGCGATAAGCACGCCGATGTCGGAGGAGAGCGCGCACAGCACGGAGCCGACGGTCATCAGGGCGAGCGCTGCCGTGAGTACCCGGCGCTTGCCGTACATGTCGCCGGCCCGGCCGAGCACCGGGGTGAGGACGGCGCCGGAGAGCAGGGTCGCGGTGACCGTCCAGGAGACGGTGGCCGCCGACGCCCCGGTCAGCCGGGGAAGGTCCGGCAGCAGGGGGACGACCACGGTCTGCATGACCGCCATGAGGATGCCGCCCGACGCCAGCACCGGGATGGTGAGCCGGTCCCGCAGCCGGGGCACCCCGACCGGGGTGCCGGGCGGCGGGGCTATCGGGCCGGGGTGGTCCATCTGCGCTCCTACGGACGTCTCGAACATGCCAGGTGAATAAGAATTCACCCTATCGAGTGAATGACGATTCACCAATGCATTCCGGCCGGCGCTCCGCCCGGCCCGTCAGGCGAGGTTCTTCTCCAAGGCGGCCAGGTAGCTGCCCATGAAGTGGTCACGGACGCCGTCGGAGGCGGGCGCGAAGGGGTCGGCGGTCAGCCCCCTGGCCCGGTCGCCGAGCGCCGACAGCATCGGCATCGCCTCGCGGACCTTGCCCTGCGAGTCGATGTACCGCAGCGCCTTGACATGGGTGAAGACGGGCTCCGGCGGGAGTTGGGGCACAATGTCGCTGTTGTTGACGAAGCGGAACATCCGCCCGCCGAACCCCTTGTTGAACGCTTCGGCCAGCAGCCGGTCGCAGGTGCGGGGCTGGCCGTAGGTGTAGACGCCGTCCGCGGCCAGGTGCGGCTCCTCCAGGTAGAGGCGGGCGCCGGCCAGCATGGCGAGGGCTCCGCCCAGGCTGTGCCCCGTGAAGTAGACGGTCTGGCCGTCGGAGCGCAGCTCCGCGAGGGCGTCATGGACGGCCGGGTAGACAGACGTCAGGGCCTCGGCGAACCCGTAGTGGACGTAGCCGTTGCCACCGGGGCCGGGCCAGGGCGGAGTGGTGGCGTCGGAGAGCCAGTCCTTGATCTGGGCGGGCTCGGTACCGCGGAACGCCGTGACGATCATCCGGTCGCCGGCCATCGTGTACGCCTGGGTGTCCTGCAGCGGGAAGGGCGGCGTGAAGCGGGTGTGATGATGCCTCACCGCGCCGAAGCCCCACTGGGCGGCCTGCTTCTCGACGGTGGCGCGGTCCTTGTAGGCGAGATCGGCCGCGCGCGCCAGCCAGTAGGCGCGCTCCAGGCTGTAGCCGGTCGAGGCGTGGTCGAACGTGACGGGTACGGCCATGAGGAGGACTCCTTCACAAGTCACCCATAGTGGTCGATCGGGTTCGCAGAGTAGCAGGGTGCCGGGATGTCCTATCGCGCCAGTTTCACACCGTGAGCCGCGCCACTCGAACGGGCGACCGACAGGAAAGATCACCGGAAAGCGGTGCACCCCGGCAAGGAATTCCCCGTTCCGCAACGGAGGGCGGCCCGCCACAGCAAGATCGTCTTTGTTCAACTCTATACGACATGTGGCCAATTGTCCGGATCGTAGCCAACCGGTTCCGGGCGATTTCTTGCGGTCCATGGCAGCCCGATAGGCATGCGGAGTCATCACCGAACTCCCCCACAGGAGAACCCGCATGCCCGACATCACCCGCCGCCGCGCGCTCACCACCGCGGCCACTCTCGCCGCCGCGGCCGGCGCCGGCACGCTCCTCGCGCCCGCCGCCTCGGCCGCCCCCGCCTCCTCGGGCGCCGAGCACCAGCACGGCGCCCCCGCATCCTTCGACGAGGTCTACAAGGGCCGCCGGATACAGGGCCGTCCGATGAGCGGAGGCGGCCACCACCACGAACACGGCGGCGGCTACGGCGTGTTCGTCGACGGGGTGCAGCTGCACGTGATGCAGAACGCCGACGGCAGCTGGATAAGCGTCGTGAGCCACTACGACCCGGTGTCCACACCGCGCGCCGCCGCCCGCGCCGCGGTGGACGAGCTGCAGGGCGCCCCGCTGCTGCCGTTCCCCGCCAACTGACCGCCCCCGCAAGGACATTCCGGAGTACCGCGCACCATGACCGTACGCAAGAACCAGGCCACTCTGACCGCCGCCGAGAAGCGGGCGTTCGTCAACGCCGTCCTCGAACTCAAGCGCAGCGGACGCTACGACGAGTTCGTCCGCACGCACAACGCCTTCATCATGTCCGACACCGACTCCGGTGAGCGGACCGGCCACCGCTCACCGTCCTTCCTGCCGTGGCACCGCAGATTCCTGCTCGACTTCGAGCAGGCCCTGCAGTCGGTGGACGCCTCCGTCGCGCTGCCGTACTGGGACTGGAGCACGGACCGCACGCTGCGCTCGTCGCTCTGGGCGCCGGACTTCCTCGGCGGCACCGGGCGCAGCACGGACGGCCGGGTGATGGACGGCCCGTTCGCCGCCACCACCGGGAACTGGACGATCAGCGTGCGCGTGGACGCGCGTACCTTCCTGCGCCGCTCGCTCGGGACGAGCGTGCGCGAGCTGCCGACCCGCGCGGAGGTGGAGTCGGTGCTCGCGATGACGACGTACGACGCGGCGCCGTACAACAGCGCCTCGGACGGCTTCCGCAACAACCTGGAGGGCTGGCGCGGCGTCAACCTGCACAACCGGGTGCATGTGTGGGTCGGCGGCCAGATGGCCACCGGGGTCTCCCCCAACGACCCGGTGTTCTGGCTGCACCACGCCTATGTCGACAAGCTGTGGGCCGAGTGGCAGGCCCTGCACCCCGACGTCGCGTACGTGCCGGACGGCGAGACTCCCGACGTGGTCGACCTGAACGACACGATGAAGCCGTGGAACGACGTGCGCCCGGCCGACCTGCTCGACCACACCGCGTTCTACACCTTCGACTCCTGACCGGCGCGTCAAAACGCCTGACCGGAGTGCCGGTCAGGCCTCGGCCGTACGGCACTCCGGGTGGCCCCAGCCCTGCGCGTTCTTGGCGATGGACTCGCCGGCGGCGTAGGAGCGACCGCACAGGCAGCGGCCGGGGAACTTCGCCTTGATGGTGCGCGAGGACGCTCCGCCGCCGGTGCGGCGGGGCGCCTTGCGGCGCGCGGTGGCCGCCTTCGGCGTCTCGGGCGACGGGGGCGGCTCAGCGGAGCCGAGCGCGCTGCCGGCCGGCTCCTGGACGGAGGCCGCCTGGCTGGCAGCGCGGTCGGCGAAGTCGTTCAGCGGGTCGCCGTCGACCTGGTGGGCGGGGACGTAGCGGAACTCGACGGAGCGGCCGTCGAGGAGCTCGTCGATGCGGACCACCAGGTCCTGGTTGGCGACCGGCTTGCCCGCGGACGTCTTCCAGCCGTTGCGCTTCCAGCCGGGCAGCCAGCTGGTGACAGCCTTCATCGCGTACTGGGAGTCCATCCGGATCTCCAGCGGCACGTCCGGGTCGACGGACGCGAGCAGCCGTTCCAGCGCCGTCAGCTCGGCCACGTTGTTGGTGGCCCGGCCGAGCGGGCCGGCCTCCCAGCGGGCCGGGGTCCGCTCGTCGTCCGAGACCACCCACGCCCATCCGGCCGGTCCGGGGTTTCCCTTCGAAGCCCCGTCGCACGCGGCCACAACACGTTCACGCATGGGCTCGATCATGCCATGACCGCACCGGGCGCCAGTCCGGCCCCGGTCCGGCCCCGGTGCGGCCCGGGTCCGGGACCCGTCCGGGCCCCGTCAGGCCTCCGCGAACCTCGGCATCTCGCCCTCGGTGGTCGTGACGTCGATCACCGAGAAGTTCGCACCCTGCGGATCGCTCAGCGCCGCGAACCGCCCGAAGGGGCTGCTCATCGGCCCGAAGCGCAGCACGGCGCCGCGCTTGGTGGCCCGGGCCACGGCCGCGTCGCAGTCGTCGACGCCGAAGTACACATTGATGTACGACGGGACCTCGGGCGGGAACTCGTCGGTCATCCGCATCCGGCCGAGGACCGTCTCGTCACCGATGTTGAAGATCCGGAAGTCGACCCCGTCGTCCTCCAGCTGCTTCGCGACATAGGGGAAGACCGTGGTGAGGAACGTGTCCGTCCGCTCGGGTTCACGAGTGAAGACCTCGGCCCAGTTGTAGGCGCCGGGGGTCGCCATCGCCTCGAAGCCCTCATGGGTGCCGGCCTGCCAGACGCCGAACACGGCTCCGCCGGGCTCCCTGGCCAGGCACATCGTGCCGAAATCGCCGACCTGCATCGGCTCCATCAGCACCTCGCCGCCGTTCTCCCTGATCTTGGCGGCGGTCGCGGCGGCGTCCGGCGAGGCGAAGTACAGGCACCACTGCGACTGGCCCTCCTGGCCGGGCATGGGCGGGACGACCGCGGCCACCGCCTTGCCGTTCACATAGGCCTGCGTGTAGTTGCCGTACTCCGACGTGGCCTCGCCGAAGGTCCAGCCGAGAACATCGCCGTAGAAGTCCTTGGCCCCCTCGACGTCGCTGAACATCGCGTCGGCCCAACAGGGGGTTCCTTCAGGTTGCACGGCCATGACGCAGCCTCCTGGTCTCTCAGCCGGACGGGTGATGGGTGAAGACGGCCCCGGATTTTCACGCTAGCCATCCCGCGGCCCGCCCGCGCGCCGAACGGGTGCACGGGCGGACACTGGAATTGCGAACGGGCGGCCGAGAACGCGCAGCGGCGGCCGAAGACGCGAATGAGTGGCGGAAGACGCGATGCGGGCGTGGTCGGTGGTACGGCCGGGGCCGGTCGAGGACGGACCGCTCCGGCTCATGGAGCGGCCGGTTCCGGTGCCCGGCCGGGACGAGCTGCTGGTACGGGTGCGGGCCTGCGGGGTGTGCCGGACCGATCTGCACGTCGCCGAGGGCGACCTGCCGGTGCACCGGGCCGGGGTGACCCCCGGCCACGAGGTCGTCGGCGAGGTCGCGGCCACCGGAGCCTGGGTCCGGGACTTCGCCGTGGGCGACCGGGTGGGCGTGCCCTGGCTGCGGCGCACCGACGGGGTGTGCGCGTACTGCGTGCGGGGCGCCGAGAACCTGTGCCCGCACTCGGAGTACACCGGCTGGGACGCCGACGGCGGGTACGCCGAGTACACCACCGTCCCGGCCGGATTCGCCTACTCGCTGCCCGGCGCCCTGGCCGACGTGGCGACGGCGCCGCTGCTGTGCGCCGGGATCATCGGCCACCGCGCGCTGCGCCGCACCGGGCTGCCCGAGGGCGGCCGGCTCGGACTGTACGGCTTCGGAGGCAGCGCGCATCTGTGCGCGCAGGTGGCGCTCGCCGAGGGGGCCACGGTGCACGTGGTCACCCGGGGTGACGCGGCCCGGCGGCTGGCCCTGGAGCTGGGCGCGGCCTCCGCGCACGAGCTCCCCGGGCCGCCGCCCGAACCGCTGGACGCGGCGATCCTGTTCGCCCCGGCCGGTGAGCTGGTCCCGGTCGCACTGCGCGCCCTCGACCGGGGCGGGGTGCTGGCGATCGCGGGCATCCACTTGAGCGACGTGCCGCCCCTGCACTACGAGACCGAGCTGTTCTACGAGCGGGAACTGCGCAGCGTCACCTCCAACACCCGTGCGGACGGCCGGGAGTTCCTCTCCCTCGCCGCCCGGTACGGCGTGCACGCGACCACGCACGCCTATCCGCTGTCCGAGGCGCCGAGGGCGCTGGCGGACCTGAAGGCGGGCCGCTTCGACGGGGCGGCCGTCCTGGTGAACGACCTGTCCTTACCTGGCCTCTCCTTACCCGACCTCTCCTTACCCGACCGCACTTGAGCGGGCCGGGAAGCGGCACACCGGCACCCGAGGACCACGTCGCGCGGCCCGTGCCTCGACCGCCGGGTTTACGACTCCGGACAGCAGATCCGCCCCCTTCGCGCCGTACCGGGCACCTCACCAGGCCTGTTTGGCTTGGTCCGAGCGCATCACCACCACGCTCACCACCCATCGATCCGGTCACCCCTGTTCGTTCACCGCTCCGCTGGAGGGAAAGTGTCCACACCGGACAGCGCCACCGGTTCCGCCGTCGACGAACCCGTACCCGAACCCACGCTTGACGGGCAGCTCACGAGCCTCGGCACCCGGGCGGCACGCCAGCTCACCACCACCACCAAGTCCGAACCCCAGATGCAGGCCATCACCTCACGATGGCTGCTGAAGACCCTGCCCTGGGTGGACGTCAAAGGCGGCGCCTACCGGGTCAACCGCCGGCTGAACCTGCGCACGGGACGCGGCCGGGTGCACTTCGAGCTCAACGGCGCCGACGACATCCGGGTCGTCCCCGAGACGCTGACCGAGCTGCCGATCCTGCGCGGCTACTCCGACCTCGACGTCCTGCGAGAGATGGCCACCCGCTTCCGGTCCCGTGAAGTGCGCGCCGGCCAGGTGCTGTTCGAGGCGGGCCAGCCCGTCACAGAGGCGTACCTCGTCGTCCACGGCCGCTTCACCCGCTACACCAACGGCAAGTACGGCGACGAGGAGATCATCGGGGTCGTCTCCGACGGCGACCAGCTGGGCGACGAGGCCGTGGGGCAGTCCGACCCGCTGTGGCTGGCCTCGGTGCGTGCCGACACCGCGGGAATGGTGCTGTCGCTGCCCTGGAGCGTCGTCCAGGAGTTCGGCGACCGGGTGCCGTCCCTCGCGGCCCACCTGGAGGCCTATGCCGAGCGGCAGCGCAGGCCCATGAACCGCAAGGGCGAGGCCGAGGTGCCGGTGCAGGCCGGCCATGTGGGCGAGCAGACGCTGCCCGGCGGCTTCGTGGACTACGAACTCGCCCCGCGCGAATACGAGTTGTCCCTCACCCAGACCGTGCTGCGGGTCCACACCCGCGTCGCCGACCTCTACAACGACCCCATGGACCAGACCGCGCAGCAGCTCCGGCTGACCGTCGAGGAGACCCGCGAGCGCCAGGAGTGGGAGCTGGTCAACAACCGGGAGTTCGGGCTGCTGCACAACGTCGACTACGGGCAGCGGATCAGCAGCTTCACCGGCCCGCCGACCCCGGACGACATGGACGAACTGCTGTCGATGCGGCGCAGGACCAAGGTGTTCCTCGCCCATCCGAAGGCCATCGCGGCGTTCTTCCGGCAGTGCAACCGGCGCGGCCTCGTCCCCGGCACCGCGAACGTCGACGGCCACGAGGTCCCGGCCTGGCGCGGTGTGCCCATCTTCCCGTGCAGCAAGATTCCCATCAGCGAGGACCACACGAGCAGCATCATCGCGCTGCGCACCGGCGAGGCCGACCAGGGCGTCATCGGCCTCTACCAGACGGGCATCCCGGAGGAGTACCAGCCGGGTCTGAACGTCCGTTTCATGGGCATCGATTCAGCCGCGATCATCAACTATCTCGTCACCGCGTACTACTCACTGGCCATCCTCGTCCCCGACGCGGCGGGGATCCTGGAGAACGTCCAGGTCGGCCGGATCCCCGAGTGACGGCCCGGAGCGACTCATGACCACACCCACACCTTCCTACACACTGCCCGGGCCGCCGAACATCGCCCAGAGCCTGCGCAGCACGCGGCGCACCGGGGTGATCCCCGGGCTGCACCACCGGCCGGCCGTTCCCGCCGACCCGGAGAAGGCCGCGGAGATCGACCGCCGTCTGGAGGCCTGGGCCCGCGAGCTGGACCTGTTCCCGCAGGCCTGGCACGGGGACTTCTCCGGCTTCCAGTTCGGCCGGGCCGTCGCGCTGCAGCATCCGGGCGGCCTCGACCTGGACCGGCTCACCGCCGCCGGCAAGCTGCTGCTCGCCGAGAACGTCGTCGACTCCTGCTACTGCGAGGAGGACGAGGGCCGGGGCGGACAACGGCGCGGCCTGGGCGGTCCGTTGATCCTGGCCCAGTCGGCGCTCGACCCGTACCACGGCGTCCCGGAGCTGGAGGAGGAGTGGCGCCAGGGCATGCGAGCCGACGGTCCGCTGCGCTCGTACCAGTTCGCCCTCGCGGACTACGCCGCCTTCGCCACGCCCAGCCAGACCGACCGGTTCGTGCACGACATGGCCCGGCTGCACCTGGGCTATCTCGCCGAAGCCGCCTGGATGGAGACCCGGTACGTGCCACGGGTCTGGGAGTACCTGGCAATGCGGCAGTTCAACAGCTTCCGGCCCTGTCTGTCGCTCGTCGACGCCGTGGACGGCTACGAACTGCCCGAGCAGGTCTACGCCCGCCCCGAGATCCAGCGCATCACCGCCCTGGCGTGCAACGCCACGACGATCGTCAACGACCTGTACTCCTTCACCAAGGAGCTGGCGAGCGATCCGGACCATCTCAACCTGCCCCAGGTGGTGGCGGCCAACGACCGCCGCGGGCTGAAGGCCGCCTACCTGAGGTCCGTCGAGATCCACAATCGGATCATGGAGGCCTTCGAGGAGGAGTCCGCGGCCCTGTCCGCCACCTCGCCCCTCGTGGAGCGGTACGCCCAGGGGCTCGCCGCCTGGGTGTCCGGCAACCACGAGTGGCACGCCACCAACACCCACCGCTACCACCTGCCCGACTACTGGTAGAACAGCGCGATCTGAAACACCGTCACATGTGCGAATAGGAGTCACAGTTGACCACCGCCCCTGCTCGACCCACGGCACCGGCGCCGGCCCAGTCCACGTACCAGACCCGCGTCGCGGACTACTGGAACGCGGAAGAGAACCCGGTCAACCTCGAACTCGGCAGGATCGACAACCTGTACCACCACCACTACGGCATCGGAGCCGCCGACCGCTCGGTGCTGGACGAACCCGACCCGGCCCGCCGCCGCGACCGCCTCACCGCCGAGCTGCACCGCCTGGAGCACGCCCAGGCCGAGCTGCTCGCCTCCCACCTCGGTCCGCTCGCCCCGGGCGACCGGGTCTTCGACGCCGGCTGCGGCCGGGGCGGCGGCAGCGTCACGGCCCATCTGCGCTACGGCTGCCACGCCGACGGCGTCACGCTCTCCGAGAAGCAGGCCGGTTTCGCCAACGAGCAGGCGCGCGCCCGGGGCATCGACGACAAGGTGCGCTACCACCACCGCAACATGCTCGACACCGGCTTCGCGTCGGGCGCGTACGCGGCGTCCTGGAACAACGAGTCCACCATGTACGTCGAGCTGGACCTGCTGTTCGCCGAGCACGCCCGGCTGCTGCGGCGCGGCGGACGGTACGTGGTGATCACCGGTTGCTACAACGACACCTACGGGCGGGCATCACGCGAGGTGTCGCTGATCAACGCGCACTACATCTGTGACATCCATCCGCGCTCGGAGTACTTCAGGGCGATGGCCCGCCACCGCCTGGCGCCGGTCCATGTGGAGGACCTGACCAAGGCGACGATCCCGTACTGGGAACTGCGCAAGGAGGCCGAGCATCTGGTCACGGGCATCGAGGACACATTCCTCGACGCCTACCGCAACGGCAGCTTCCAGTACCTGCTGATCGCGGCCGACCGGATCTGACGGCGGGGTCACTCCCCGGCGTAGGCCTGCTCCAGGGCCGCGACGTCCAGCTTGCCCATGCTCAGCATGGCGCGGGTGGTGCGCGCGGCCCTTTCCGGGTCGGGGTCGCCGAGCAGGTCGATCAGTCGGCCGTAGACCACCTGCCAAGAGACTCCGTACTTGTCCTTGAGCCAGCCGCAGGGGCCGCCCTCGCCGCCGTCCTCCGTGAGCTTGGTCCAGTAGTAGTCGATCTCCTCCTGGTCGGCGCAGTGGATCTGGAAGGAGACGGCCTCGTTGAAGGTGAACTGCGGGCCGCCGTTGAGCGCGACGAACTTCTGGCCGTTGGCCGTGAACTCCACGGCCAGCACGGAGCCGGCCGGTCCGGGGCCGGCCTCGGTGTAGTGGCCGACGCGGCCGATGCCGGAGTTCTTGAACACGGACACGTAGAAACGCGCGGCCTCCTCGGCCTGTCCGTCGAACCAGAGACACGTGGTGAATCCGTCGGTGGCCATGAGTACCTCCTGGAGCGTGGAACGCGGTCACCTGTGTCGACCGATCCTCGCCGGGAAGCTCATCGGTCACCGGACCGACACGCGCCCCGTCAGGCGGCCAGGCAGAGCCCGTTGTACGGCCGGGCAGGCGCATGCCGGCGCACGGTGCTGCTCGTCTGCCGGGTCAGCTCGCTGTGGACCCGGGACAGCAGGTCACCGAGGCCCAGGCCGAGGGCGCGGGCCGCGGCGGCGAGCACCTCGGAGGACGCCTCCTTGCGGCCACGCTCGACCTCGGACAGGTAGGGCAGCGAGATCCGGGCCGCCTCCGCCACCTCCTTGAGCGTGCGCTCCTGCGCCTGCCGCTCGCGGCGCAGCACGTCACCGACCAGGTCACGCCATAGCGGCTCCTTGGGCGCGGGCGCGTCCGGGCGCGCGGGCGCCGCGGGGCGCAGGGGGATCACTCGGGCTTCCTCGCTCACCTCGTTGCTCATCCCGTCAGCCTAGGAGCCGTCGGCGGAAAGGCGAGGGCATTCCGCCCTGGGTGAATCCCGGACCGGGCATCCCGGACTGGAAGCAGCCCGCCTTCGCTCAGCGGCTCAGCTCGACGCGTGCGCGTATCCGCTTGCCGACGGGCACCCGCTCCACCGTGACCTCGGCGGCCAGGGCGTGCACGATCTCCAGTCCGTGCCGCCCCACACGTTCGGGGTCCTTCGGGAAGACGCGAGGCAGGGCGGAGCTGCTGTCGTACACGGCCACCGTGACCGCGGAGTCCGTGCCCTCCAGGTCGAGGATGTACGGGCCGTTGCTGTGCCGCTCCGCGTTGGTGACCAGTTCGCTGACGACGAGCAGCAGCTCGCCGTCGGCACGGCTGTCGATGGTGGCGCACCACTCGGTGCGCAGCTGCTGGAGGAAGTGGGCCGCGAAGGCGCGCGCCTCGGCGATGCATCCGGGTTCGCCGGTGTAGTGGGCCGCGCGTCGCAGCGGCTCCACGGGTACGTCGAAACCAGTCGGTATCACTGCCCCGCCCAGGTGCTCGGTCATGCTGTCTCTCTCGTAAGCCCGGTCCGTCCGGTCGTCGGCTGTTGCTCCAGTCCTCGTACCCCGACCCGGGCCCGGCAGTCCCCCGCCGCGTTCGCCGAGCGCGCACAGTGGCAATCGTCACGCCGTCCGGGGCGTCCCGAAAGAGAGCGTACGCCCGCTCACGACTGCTGTTCGCCGGTCGGCGGCTGCGGCCCCACTGGGGCGCCGGAGGTCTCCGGGGCCCCGCCGGTCGTCTCGGGGATCGCCGGCCCGGGCGGGGAGCCCTGGGAGGGCTGCTCCGAGGACTGCTCCGAGGACGACGGCGCGGACGTGGTCGTCTCCGACGACGGAGGGCCCGAGGTCGGTGACTCCGACGACACCGACGGCGACGGCGCGGTGGGCGACTCGGACGACGGCGAGCTCGACGACGACTCGGGCGACGAAGACTTCGACTCCGGCGACGACGACTTCGACTCGGGCGACGAGGACTTCGACTCGGGTGGCGACGACTTCGACTCGGACGCCGAAGAGGACGGCGACGAGGACGAGGACGAAGGCGACGAAGAGGACGAGGACGGCGACGAAGAGGAAGAGGACTTCGACGGCGAGGTGGACGAGGACGAGGACGAAGAGGAGGACGACGAAGAGCTGGACGAACTGGATGAACTGGACGAGGACGACGAGGGGCTGCGGCTGCCCGAGGTCGACGTCGACGGGCAGGGCGTCTGGCGGGAGCCCGGCATCCCGGTCGTACCCGGCGTGGACGCGCAGGGGTTCGGCGGTATCCAGGGGTGCTGGTCCGCCGGCGGCCGGGTGTGCCGGTCGTGGTGGCCGGTGTCACCCCGGTAGCGGTGGAACCAGTCGTCGTGGTGGACGTCGTAGATCACGAAGACCTTGATGATCGTCGGCGCGGGGGTGACGACGACGACGTTCGCCGGCCGGTACGAGGCCCAGTGGTCGCCCGTCGCCCGGGGCGTGGTGCGCTGGGCGACCGGCGGGGTCAGCGGGTTGCCGCAGGCGCAGCGCAGCCGGGGCACTCCGTGCCCGTCGACCAGGGCGGCGGTGCCCGACTGGAGGACGGCCTGGTAGCCGGTGGCGGAGCCGTTGCGGTAGCCGTGGTTGGTGACGCGGGTGTCCGCGCGCAGCTGCACCGGGGTGAGCGAGCGCAGGTAGGCCGAGACGTTGGAGGGGGCGACACCGGCCGCGGAGGCCCACGCGCGGCTCTTGGCCGGGTCGGCCTGGAGAGCCTTGATCTGGGCTGCGACGTCGCACGCGGAGACGCGCTGGGTGCCGGCGTACAGGCCGGGCACGCCGCCCTGTACCCCGCGTACCTCGTTGGCCGGGACGGAGGGCGCAGCCGGGGCGGAGCCCTGGCGCTGGGTGGAAGCCGGGGGCTGGACGGAGCCCGGGGGCTTGGTGGAACCGGGGGGCTGGGTGGAGACCGGGGGCTGAGCCGAACTCTCCTTCGCCGCCGACTTGGTGACCGTCGACTTGGTGAAGGGGTCCTGGCCGGTGCTACTCGCGGCCTGCAGGAAGACCTCGCCGCGTTTGGCGGAGCTGCCGCCGTTCGGGCGGGTGAAGACCACCGCGAGGACGACGGCCGCGACCAGGGCGGCCGAGAACGCGGCGACGCGTGGCACGGACTTCCACCACGGCTGGTGCGGTCCTCCGGGCGCGGCCCCGCCGCCGGAGGGCGGCGGACCGGCGGGGGGCTTGGAGGATCCCGACAGGGGGCCGGAGGGCGGCCCGGTGGGGCGGCCCGATGACGGAGGTTCGACGCTCACGAGCACTCATTCCCGTCGCGATGCGCGGCCTGTCTCGGAGAAAGACCCCGTCGCAATGCGCGGCTTTTCTGACGAAACTCACGTGTGGCGCATTTTAATGCGCCACGTGCCTATTGTGTGCTCCGATCGGGTGGGGCTCGCAAGCCGACGCGGACGACCCGCCCGGCGGGGTCCGCCGAGGCTGCCTAGCGTGGCAAGGGTGAGCCCTCCGACCGTCCCCGTGCCGCCCGCCCCCGCAGCGCCCGTCGCCCGCCACGGCTGGGCACAGGCCGTGGCCGCTGTGCTGACCGGGCTGGCCGTCATGGTGCTGGTGGCGGCGCTGGGCCTGTGGGCGGCCGGAGCGACGGGCCTGCCGGACGGGGCGTTTCCCCGGGTGGTCGCCGCGACCGTGGTCACCTCCGTCGGCGGCAGCATCGAACTCTCCGGAAACGCGGGCGCTCTGGCGCGGACGCAGGCCGGTCTCACCGTGATCCCGCTGTCGGTGACCCTCGCCGGTGCCCTGGCGATCGGCGCGGGCTTCCTGCGGCCGCTACGGCACCGGGCGGTCGCCTCGGCCCGCGAGCTGGCGGGCTGGGCGGCCCGGATCGCGGGGCTGTGGCTGCTCGTGCTGATCGGCCTGGCCCTGGGCGCCCGGCAGACCTTCGCCGTCGATGTGGGCAGC
The DNA here is from genome assembly GCF_053592475.1 of Streptomyces sp. NPDC002671. NCBI lineage: Bacteria > Bacillati > Actinomycetota > Actinomycetes > Kitasatosporales > Streptomycetaceae > Streptomyces > Streptomyces sp. NPDC002671. The sequence goes on along the minus strand of NZ_JBSFVU010000012.1, from coordinate 197,065 downwards.
GGCACCCTCGCCGAAATCGCCGGCCTGTTCTCCGCCGAACCCCGGGTCGGCTTCACCACGGACGTGCCGCTGAGCGTGCTGTTCGGGCTGCTGTGGCTTGCCGGGGTGCTGCTGCTGGCCCTGCTGGTCGCGCGCGGGGCACCGCTGCCGGGCCGGCTGCTGCGCTTCCAGGAGTCGGTGCGCCCGGCCGCGCACGCGATGGTGGTCCTGCTGCTGGCCTACGTCGCCGTCGCCCTGGCCATCGCGCTGGTGACGGCGGCGACGCGCGGGCACCCGGCCACGACGTTCGCGGTGATCCTGCTCGGGCTGCCCAATCTGGCGTGGCTGGCGCTCACCCTGGGCCTGGGCGCGACCTGGCACGGCCGCGTGGCGGGCCCGTTCGGGCTGCCGGTGCCGCATGTGCTGGACGAGATCCTGCGTACCCCGGACGTCTCCGCGCTGAACCTGCGCACGCTCACCGCCCACGACGGCCGGTGGTGGTGGCTCGTGGTGACGGCCGCGGTGCTGCTGCTCGCGGTCGCCGTCCAGATGGCCGTACGCGCACCGGCCGGCGTCCGGATCTGGCAGCACGCCCTGCACCTGGCCGTCGCGCTCGCCCTGGCCGTCCTCATGATCTGCCTGGTGGGCCGGATCTCGGCGCACTACGGCCTGTCCCTGCTCGGCATCGGAAACCTGGGCGGCGGCCTGACCGGGGAACTCTTCCTCAGGCCGCAGCTGTGGCAGGCGGTGGGCCTCGCGGCACTGTGGGGGCTGGCCGCCGGCTTCCTGGGCGGCCTGCTGGCCCTGCCGGTACGGCGCCTCGTCGCGACACGCACGCCATGAGGGCCGTGTCTCACTCGTGGAACACGGGCTCCGCCCAGTGCGGGGGCGGAGGGGCCGGGGGCGCCGGGTGGCCCTCCGCCGCGGCGGATGCAGAGCCGGGGATCATGGCCGCACGCAGGGCGGCGACGAAGTCGAGGCAGGTGTCGTAGCGGGCGTCCGGGCTCTTGGCGAGGGCCTTGGCGAACACGGGGTCGGCGGCCCGGCCGAGGTCGGGGCGGGCCTCGCTCGGCGGGGGCGGCTCGTCGTACTGGTGGGCCCACAGCAGGGCCATGTCGTCCTCGCGCTGGAAGGGCGGCCGGCCGGCGAGGGTCTCGTAGACGACGCAGGCCAGGCCGTAGACGTCGCAGCGGCCGTCGACGGGGCGGCCGGAGATCTGCTCGGGGGCGACGTAGTCGAGGGTGCCGACGAACTGCCCGACGCTGGTGAACCCGGTCAGGGACAGCGACTTCTTCGTCAGCCCGAAGTCGGTGAGGTACACGTGCTCGGGGTGGTCGCTGTCGGTGCCCTCGGCGACCAGGATGTTGCCGGGCTTGACGTCCCGGTGCACCAGGCCGTGCTCGTGGGCGGCGTCCAGCGCGGACGCCACCTGGGCGGCGATCCGGACCGCGTCCGGCAACGCCAACGGGCCGTGCTCGTCGAGGAGATGACGCAGATCGCTGCCGGAGACGTACCGCATCGCGATGTACAGCACGCCGTCCGTCTCGCCGGCTTCGAAGACGGGCACGATGTGCGGGTGGTCGATCGCGGCGGCGACCCGGGACTCGTGTGTGAAGCGCTGCCGGAAGGTGTCGTTGCGGGCGAGTTCCGGGGCGAGCAGCTTGAGCGCGACCGTCCGGTCCAGGCGCAGATCGCGGGCGCGGTAGACGACCGCCATGCCGCCGCGCCCCACCTCGCTCTCGACCAGGTAGTTCGCCACCTTCCGGCCGACGAGCTCGGAGGGCCGGCCGGAGAACAGGCTCGTCTGCCCGGCCATCAGCGCTCACCCTCGGGTGCGACCAGCCGGGTCGGGGCGTGCCCGGGATCGTCGGCGCCTGTGACCGCCCGGTCGGTGGCGTAGGTGCTCAGCCGGCGCCCGTCGCCGTACGCCCACTTCCCCTCCTCCGGGTCGTACACCCACAGGGATTCCCCGTCGACCACGAGCCCGATGCGCAGCCCCTGGGTGCGGCTCTCGAAGGTCTCCCCGTCGAGGTCGCCTGCCGCCAGCTCCTCCACCGCGGCCCGGTACTCGGCCAGGGCCTGCTCGGCGCGGGCCAGCAGGGGCAGCGGGTCGGCGGCGGCGTCGGTGCCCTCGGCGGCGGGCGGGTCCTGGGGTACGGCGACCAGCTGACGGCTGTCGACCCAGGCGGCCCAGCCGTTGGCGCAGCAGATGTGCCCCCAGTCGCCGAGCCGCTCCACGAGCTGCACCGGCAGCAGGGGGTCGAGGGGAAGGGTGGGCCGGGCCGGGTCGGGGGCCTCCCAGGCGGGCATGCCATGGGGTGGGACCACATGGGTGGGGCGGAATCCCTGGCCCGTCGGTGTTCGCGCAGCTGTCATCGGGCGCCTGCCTCGACGAGTTCGGGCGCTGTCGGGGTCACCGGACGCTCCGCCATGGCCAGAATTCTACCGATTCGCTCACCTGTGCGCCTGCGTGGGCGGAGCCGGTGACGCCGGTCAGGCCACGGGGACGACGAGTGCCGGGAGGGTGCGCTGCATACGCAACGCGTCGATGGACTCGGCGAGCAGTTCGTACTCGGTGGTGTCGTCGCTCGCGGCGATCCGCACCAGTCGCCCGCCCGATAACTCGTCGGCGACCAGCTCCTGCCGGACGTCGTCGGCGCACCAGGCCCGCAGCAGCGCGGGGACGTCGGCGACCGTGTCGGCGACCGGCACCAGCGCGCCCGCCGGGAAGACTGCACCCTCGGGAGCCGGATCGAGCCGTTCGGCTATCCAGGACGCCCGGTCGCGCAGCCACCACAGGGCCAGCGCCAGGGTCGGTGCCCGGTACGTGCCGAGCGGTACGCCGATGCGCCGTCCGCCGGCCATGCCGTACGCGGTGACATGGCACAGGAATTCGTCGTGCACGATCACTCCCCCGTCGCCTCGCTGTGCGCCGACCAGGCCCGATTCCTGTGCGGCTCCTGTCCGGTGAAGTGCCCCTGGCGTTCGAGTATCGACACTCCCGAAACACTGTCACCATGACTTTCCGGCCACACTCCTGGCATATTCACCGCCCGTTCTGACCGAGAATGCACCGGCTGTACGGGCGTGACAGGGGCTTCCGTGATTACGCGAGAGGTAATCGACCGGCCCCGCGGGGCTCGGGCATGGTGGTCACACCGGATCGACGAACCCTCAGATCCGGCTCCTGACCAGCAGATACTTCCTCGATGGAGGCTGATTCACCATGACCGTGAACACCGACCGTTACGAGAGCGCCGCCGCCCGTTACTTCGAGGCCTGGAATGCCACCCAGCCGGAAGCCATCGCCAAGGCGGTCGCCGCCGCCTGGACCGCCGACGGCGGCTACACCGACCCGCTCGCCGAGGTCCGCGGGCACGAGCAGATCGCGGCCGTGATCGCGGCGGTCCACGAGCAGTTCCCGGGATTCGTGTTCGTGCCGCTCGGCATCGTGGACGGACACCACGACACCGCGCGCTTCGCCTGGGAGCTGGTGAACGAAGCTGGGGGTACCCCCTCTGGGGGAAGTTCGGCGCCGGTCGCCGGGTTCGACGTGGTCACACTGGACGAGGAGGGCCGGATCCGGCAGGTGCTGGGGTTCCTGGACCGGGTGCCGGTCAGCGTTTGAGGCGCGGGCGCAGAGAGGGAGGAGGGCGCCACGCCCTCCTCCCCCACCTGCCGTCCTACGGCCGCACGAGCGCGTCGATGCGCGCCAGCTCCTCCGCGTCGAAGTCGAGGTTGCGGATGGCGCCGACGCTGTCCTCGATCTGCCGCGCGCTGCTCGCGCCGACCAGGGCGGAGGTGACCCGGCCGCCGCGCAGCACCCAGGCCAGGGCGAGCTGAGCCAGGGTCTGGCCGCGGGACTTGGCGAGCTCGTCCAGGGCGCGCAGCCGGCCGACCAGGTCCTCGGTGACGGCGTCCGAGTTCAGGAAGGGGCTGTCGCTCGCGGCCCGGGAGTCCTCGGGGATGCCGTCGAGGTAGCGGCCGGTGAGCAGGCCCTGCTCCAGCGGGGAGTAGGCGATCGAGCCGACCTGGAGTTCGTCCAGCGCGTCGAGCAGGCCCTCGTCCTCGGGGCGCCGGTCGAGCATCGAGTAGCGCGGCTGGTGGATGAGCAGCGGAGTGCCCAGCTCGCCCAGGATGCGGGCGGCCTCCCGGGTCTGCTGCGCCGAGTAGTTGGAGACGCCGACGTAGAGCGCCTTGCCCTGCTGCACCGCGGAGTGCAGGGCGCCCATCGTCTCCTCCAGCGGAGTCTTCGGGTCGAAGCGGTGCGAGTAGAAGACGTCGACGTAGTCCAGGCCCATCCGCTTCAGGCTCTGGTCCAGCGAGGAGAGCAGGTACTTGCGGGAGCCCCATTCGCCGTACGGGCCGGGCCACATGAGATAGCCCGCCTTGGTGGAGATGACCAGCTCGTCGCGGTACGGCGCGAAGTCCGCCTTCAGCGCGTCGCCGAGCGCGGACTCCGCGGCGCCGGGCGGCGGGCCGTAGTTGTTGGCCAGGTCGAAGTGGGTGACGCCGAGGTCGAAGGCGCGGCGCAGGATGGCGCGCTGGGTCTCGACGGGCCGGTCGGGGCCGAAGTTGTGCCACAGGCCGAGCGACAGCGCGGGAAGCTTCAGGCCGCTGCGCCCGGTGCGCCGGTAGGGCATGTCGGCGTAGCGGTCGGGGTGTGCGGTGTACAACGCGACTCCAGAGGGGTTGGCACACGGTCTACCGGTCCACTTTTCCCCGGGAGCCGGGCAGCGGTCCAACAGGAGAATCCGATGGAATTCAGCGGATAGGCTTCTCAATCATGGAACTGCGCCATCTTCAGCACTTCGTCGCGGTCGCCGAGGACCAGCATTTCACCCGGGCCGCCGAACGCCTGATGGTGTCCCAGTCGGGTCTGTCCGCCTCCATCCGGGCGCTGGAGCGGGAGCTGCGGGCGCCCCTGTTCGTGCGCACCACCCGCCGGGTGACACTGACCGAGGCGGGGCGCGCGCTGCTGGTGGAGGCCGAGCGGATCCTGGCCCAGGTGCGCTCGGCGCACGAGGCGGTCGCCGCGGTGCAGGGCGTGCTGCGCGGCACGCTGGCGCTGGGCACCGAGCAGTGCATCGCCGGGGTGCATGTGGCGCGGCTGCTGGCAGCGTTCCGGGGCCGGCACCCGGACGTGGAGATCCGGCTGCGGCAGGCCGGTTCGGGCGCGCTGGCCGAGGAGGTCGCGGCGGGCCGGCTCGACCTGGCGTTCGCGTACCGCACGCAGGCGGACTCCGACCAGCTGCGCTCGGTGTCCCTGACCAGCGAGCCGATGACCGTGCTGTGCCACAGCGGCCACCGCCTGGCCGCGGCCGGCGCCGTGCTCACGCCGGAAGACCTGGCCGGGGAGGTCTTCGTCGACTTCCAGCCGGACTGGGGCCCGCGCCGCACCACGGACGCCGCCTTCGCCGCGGCCGGGGTCCGGCGGACGGTGGCGCTGGAGGTCAACGACGTGCACGGTCTCCTCGACCTGGTCGAGGAAAACCTGGGCATCGCGGTCGTCCCCCGGCACTTCCGGCACAAGCGGCCCACGCTCACGGCGCTCCCGCTGACGGACACGGACGAGGCCGCGTACGAGACCGTCGCCCTGCTGCCGCCGGAGCGGGCCACCAGCCCGGCGGCCCGCGCCCTGGTCACCCTTCTCGCGACACATGCGGTCTCTTCTCATCCTCATCTGCGACTCCACTGAGCTCCTGTACACCTGATAACAGATGCCCCCCACCTGATTCGCGGAGGGTTCGCCACCCCCCTAGCAATCCACAGCAACCCATTGCGGACGGAAAGCCCGGCGGGCGGTCGGGCCGATGTCCCCTGCCCGGAAAAGGAATCTCCCCATGATCGACGTCATCATCGCGGGCGCCGGGCCCAACGGCCTGATGGTCGCCTGCGAACTCGCCCTTGCCGGCGCGCGCCCCCTCGTCCTGGAACGCCTCACCGAACCGTCCAGCGAGCAGCGTGCGCAAGGCTTAGTCGGCCAGGTCGTCCGCATGCTCGACCGGCGCGGAATGTACGAGCGGCTGACCACACCTGGTGCCACACCCGAGCCGGCGCCCAGTTTCGTGTTCGGCGCGTTCCCCCTCGACCTGAACGACCTGCCGGACAACCCGCTCTACACGTTGACGGTGCCGCAGCAAAAGGTCGAGCAGATGCTCGCTGAGCGCGCGGCCGAACTGGGCGTCGAGGTCCGCCGCGGCCACGAGGTCACCGGCCTGACGCAGGGCGAAGACTCGGTGACGGTCGAGCTGCGCGGGGGGGAGTCGGTGGAGGCGGCTTTCTTGGTCGGCGCCGATGGCGGGCACAGTACGGTCCGCAAGCTCACCGGCATCGAGTTCCCCGGCGTGACCACGGACGCCTCGGTGATGTGCACTGCACACGTGAGCGTGCCCTCGGAGATGGTCGGTGCTGATGGCGGCTTGGTCGTACCCGGTTTCGGTGTCCTAGCGCCGTTTCGACACACGCGCACTGAACGCGGCATGATCACCTGGGCACCGTTCCCGGGCGATCCGATGGTCAGCACAACGGAGTGGGATCAGCCGGCCGAGGGTGAGGTTTCACTTGAGGAGCTTCGGACCAGCGCCGCCCGGGTCCTCGGCGCGGACCTGCCGCTCCACCCGCCGACCGGACCGGGACCACACCTGATGAGGCGGCTGGTCGGCGGCAACACCCGGGTCGCGTCGCAATTCCGCGCGGGCCGCGTGTTCCTGCTCGGTGACGCCGCGCACGTGCACGCGGCGATCGGCAGCCCGGGGCTCAATTTGGGCCTGCAGGATGCGGTGAACCTCGGTTGGAAGCTGGCCGCGGAATTGCACGGCCACGCGCCGAAGGGTCTGCTGGACACCTACGAGTCGGAGCGATCCCCCGTGGCGCGGCGCGTCGCTATGAGCACTCAGTCGCAGTCACTGCTGATCGGCCCGGGCAGTGATGTGACGGCGTTCCGTGAACTGTTCGGCGAGCTGCTCGCTCAGCCTGCGACACGGCAGCACATTGCGAGTCTGCTGTCCGGCGCGGACATCACCTACGACATGGCGCCGGCGACCGGACCGCTCGTCGGCCGATGGGCGCCGGACCTGCCGGGCCTGCGCGAATTGACCCGCACCGGCCGCCCGCTCCTTCTGGACCCCACCGGCAAACTCGATGCGGGTGTCTGGGCGTCGCACGTCGACACCGTGACCGTCCCAGAGCTCGACACCGCACTGCTTCTCCGGCCCGACTGCTATGTCGCCTGGCAGGGCACCACGGACGATGGCTTGTACGAAGCGCTGGAGGCCTGGTTCAAGGCAGCTTGATCTCTCACGAATGAACAGATGCCCCGGCGTTCGGCGAGACAGTTCTGACAGAACGCCGGGGTGTATCTGACGCCCGATTACCACTGTCCGAAGTGCGAGCGGACGGCAGGCGGCGCATTCCGCACGCACGGATCACGGCGATGCGCGATGGTGGAGCCATGCTTGCCAAGGACATCCTCATCGACGGCTACGGCCGCATCCAGGAAGAAGTCCACGCCGCCCTCGACGGCCTCGGACCGGCCGAGCTGCACGCCCGCCCGGCCCCCGACTCCAACTCCATCGCCTGGCTCGTCTGGCACCTGACCCGGGTACAGGACGACCACATCGCCGACGCCTTCGACCTCGACCAGGTGTGGCTCTCCCAGGGCTGGCAGAAGCGCTTCGGCCTCGACCTGCCGCGCGACGACACCGGTTACGGTCACGATCCCGCCAAAGTCACGAAGGTGCGGGTCGAGTCGGCGGGCCCGCTCGCCGAGTACTACGACGCCGTGCACGAGCAGACGCTCGGCGCCCTGCGCACCCTCGCCGCCAAGGATCTGGAGCGGATCGTGGACGTGCGCTGGGACCCGCCGGTCACCCTGGGTGTGCGCCTGGTGAGCGTCCTGTCCGACGACCTTCAGCACGTCGGACAGGCCGCCTACCTCAAGGGGCTGGTTCAGAGCGCGGCGGCGTAACCCGGCAGGACCACGTCCTCGATGAGGGCGTTTCGCTCGTCGAACGGGATGAACGCGCTCTTGAGAGCGTTCACCGTGACCGTGCGCAGGTCCTCGACGGTCCAGCCGGCCTCCTCGACCAGCAGGGACATCTCGCGGGTCATCGTCGTACCGGACACCAGACGGTTGTCCGTGTTGAGGGTGACCCGGAAGCCCAGGTCCTTCAGGGCCGTGATCGGGTGCTCGGCGATCGAGGTGGCGCAGCCGGTCTGGAGGTTGGAGGTGGGGCACATCTCCAGCGCGATCCGGCGGTCGCGGACCCAGGACGCCAGGCGGCCGAGCTTGCCGGCCGCGAGGTCGGGGATGTCCTCCGTGATGCGCACGCCGTGGCCGAGGCGCTGGGCGCCGCACACCTGCACGGCCTGGTGGATGCTGGGCAGGCCGTGCGCCTCACCGGCGTGGATGGTGAACGGCACGCTCTCGCGGCGCAGGTGCTCGAAGGCGTCCAGGTGGTCGGCGGGCGGGAAGCCGTCCTCGGCACCGGCGATGTCGAAGCCGACGACACCGGCGTCGCGGTAGGCGACGGCCAGGTCGGCGGCCTCGCGGACCCGGCCGAACATCCGCATGCCGCACAGCAGGGTGCCGACCCGGACCGGGGTGCCCGCGGCCGCGGCCTTCGCCATACCCGCGGCGAGGCCCTCCTGGACCGTCTCCACGACCTCGTTCAGGGTCAGCCCGCCCTGGGTGTTCAGCTCGGGGGCGTAGCGCACCTCGGCGTAGACGACGCCGTCGGCGGCGAGGTCGAGGACGTACTCCTCGGCGACGCGCAGCAGGCCCTCGCGGTTCTGCATGACGGCGAGGGTGTGCTCGAAGGTGGCGATGTAGCGGACCAGGTCGCCGGAGTTGGCGGCCTCGAAGTACCAGGCGGCCAGCTCGTCCGGGTCGGTGGTGGGCAGGGTGTGGCCGACCGCAGCCGCGAGTTCGACGACGGTGGCGGGGCGCAGGCCGCCGTCGAGGTGGTCGTGCAGGACGGCCTTGGGGAGCCGGCGGAGGGTCTCGATGTCGATGCGGGGCGCGGTCATGGGCGTGCTTCCTCGGCAGGTGGTGCGGGGTGGGCAGTGGTTCAGGCGGTGGCGGGCTGGAGCAGGTCCCAGCGGTTGCCGTAGAGGTCCTGGAAGACGGCGACGGTGCCGTACGGCTCGTGTCGCGGCTCCTCCAGGAAGGTCACGCCGGCGGCCGTCATGCGGGCGTGGTCGCGGGCGAAGTCGTCGGTGTGCAGGAAGAACCCCACGCGTCCGCCGGTCTGGTCGCCGATCCGGGCCCGCTGTTCGTCGCCCTTGGCGCGGGCGAGCAGCAGGCCGGTGCCGGTGCTGTCCGGACCGGGTTCCACGACGACCCAGCGGGAGCCGTCCGGCCGGGGCGCGTCCTCGGCCAGCCGGAATCCGAGGGCCTCGGTGTAGAAGCGGATCGCCTCGTCGTAGTCGTCGACCACGAGGGCGACCAGGGCAACGCGTCGCATCGGGACCTTCCGGTGGAGGTGGTTAGCGGGTGAGGTTATACGTAAAACTACGCAGGCGCCAGTCCCTGGTCTACGCGCGTCCGCGTGGGGTGGGAGCGGGCTGTGGACGTGGCGGCGGGGTGCGCCCTGGTCAGGGCCTCGCGTCGCCCTGGGCGACCTCGACCCGGTGATGGAAGTCGGCCATTCCGGTGACGGAGGCCACGCAGGAGACGGCCGTACAGGCGAGCAGCAGAGCGGCGATCAGGCGGCCGGTCCGGTGAGGGCGGCGTGGGGCGGCCAGCAACGCCTGGACGCGCTGCGGGACGGGGCCGGTGGTCGCGGCGGCGGCGAAGTCGGGGCGGGCGGAGCGGGCGGACTGCCCGGCGAGAGCCGCGCGAGCGATGGCGCGGGCCGCCAGGCGCCGGTCGCCGACGAGGGCGGCGGCGGCCTCGTCGGCGGCCCGCTCGGCGGCGAGCCGGACGGTGTCGCGGACCGGGCGCAGGGCGGGGTGGCAGTGGGCGGCGAGTTCGGCGGCGGCGAGGAAGTAGTGGTGGCCGCCTTCGTTGTGGGCCCGCTCGTGGGCGAACAGTGCCTCCCGCTCGGGGCCGTCGAGGCTGCGCAGCATCGCGGTGGTGACGACGATCCGGTGCGGGCGGCCGGGCAGGGCGTACGCGTCCGGGCGGGGCGAGTCCACCACGCACAGGTCACCGGCGGCGGGTCCGCGCCCGGCCTCCGTGCGGGCGGCACGGAAGGCGCGGGTCTGGTGCAGCACGGAGCGGACGAGGGTCCAGCCGCCCACGGCGAGGGCGCCGACGGAGACGGCCGCGGCGGGCACGATGAAGAGGGCGGAGGCTGTGTGCAGCGGGTGGACCAGCTCGCCGAGCGCGGCGAAGAGGGGCAGCCGGAGCAGCCCGGTGAGCACGAACGCGCCGAGCGCGGCCAGCGAGGAGCCCGCGAGGACGACCGCACAGGTGGTGACGGCCCACAGCGCGGCGACCGGGGCCAGCCGGTCGAGGGCCCGCCGGGCCAGCGCCGGGAGAGCGAACGGCAGCAGCAGGGGCAGCAGGAGCAGTGCGGTCATCGGTCGTCGGGTTCGAGCAGGTCGCGCAGGATGCGTTCGTCGTCGGGGCTCAGCTGGGCGACGAAGCGGGCCAGGACCGTCTCACGGTCGCTGTCGCGGTCGAGTTCGCTGTGCATCCGGCGCGCGGTGAGGCCCTGGGCGTCCCGGGCCTCCCGGGCGGGGTGGTAGGCGTAGCCGCGGCCGTGCCGCTCCCGCTCGACCACGCCCTTGTCGTGCAGCCGGGCGAGGATCGTCGTGACCGTGGTGCGGGCGAGGCCGGCGCCGAGGCTCCGCTGGATCTGGCCGGGCGTCTGGGGCGCACCGGCGGCCCAGAGTGCGGCCATCACACTCGCTTCGAGTTCACCGGCCGGCCGGCGTTCGTCCTTGGCCTCGGTCATGGGAACGTTCCTCACTCCGTCCTGGTCCACGGCATCGGATGACCGTCTACTGGATTGTAGTCAGCCGGGTGCCGTCCACAGGGTGCGCCGGCGAGCCCATTATGCGAACCGATGATGAACGGACTACCGCCACCGGCGCAGGCCGTCAGGCCGCCCGGCGCAGCTCGTCCAGCCGGCCCAGCTCCTCCGGCGTGAGCTTCAGGGCGCCTGCGGCTACGTTGTCGGCGAGGTGGTCCGGGTTGCCGGTGCCGGGGATGGCGAGCACGTGCGGACCCTGGTGCAGGGTCCACGCGATGCGCACCTGCGCGGCGCTCACGCCGTGCGCGCGGGCGATCGCGAGCACCTCGTCCTCCTGCCGGGCGGCGACGGCACCGTGATCAGCGCCCTCGCCCGCGACGGCGTAGAAGGGCACGAAGGCGATGCCCCGCTCGCCGCACATCCGCAGCAGTTCGTCGCCGTCCGGGTCTGGGGCGGCCAGTCCGTACCGGTTCTGCACGGCGACCACGGGCGCGATCTCCAGCGCCTCGGTGAGGTGCCGGGGTTCGACGGCGGAGATCCCGAGGTGCCGGATCATTCCGGCGTCGCGCAGTTCGGCGAGCGCGCCGAAGTGCTCGGCGATGGAGTCCTGGCGCATGCGGCGGAGGTAGACGAGGTCCAGGTGGTCGCGGCCGAGCTGGCGCAGGTTCTCCTCGACGTGGCCGCGCAGCTGGTCGGGGCGGGCGGAGGTGCCCCACTCGCCGGAGTACTCGCGGAAGGGGCCGACTTTGGTGGCGATCAGCAGGTCGTCGGCGTACGGGGCGAGCGCGGTGTTGATGAGCTCGTTGGCGGAGCGCAGGGCGGAGAAGTAGAACGCGGCGGTGTCGATGTGGTTCACGCCGAGTTCCACGGCCCTGCGCAGGACGGCGAGCGAGCGGGCGCGGTCGCTGGGCGTACCGAGGTGGAAGGCGGCGCTGCCCGTCAGCCGCATCGCGCCGAAGCCGAGGCGGTGGACGGGCAGTTCGCCGAGGGTGAAGGTGCCGGAGGCGTCCGCGGTGGTGATCGTTTCAGCGGTCATCGGCGGAGTCTCGCACAACCGCCCCCGGCCGCGGAGGTCAGTCGAGCGGCTTGGTGGTCGAGGGCAGCCTCCCGGTCAGATGTAAAGGCCAACCTTTCAGGTGGCCAAGTAAATCCGTCCGCCCCAGGAATCCGGAAGAAGACTTCGTCGGGCAACCTTCGAGGAGACTCCGGCCGTCACCGGCGCCGCAGTACGCGCTGCGCCAGCGCGTGCGTACCGACGGCCGCCGCGGCGGCGAACGCGAGGCCCCGGACCGCGTCGGCCGGACGCGCCGGGCGCAGCACTCCGGCCCGGCGCAGCCGGCCGCGCGCCCATGCGGTGAACGGCAGCACCACGAGGGGACTGGTCGCGGAACCCGGTGTGTAGCCACGGACGACGGCGGCCTGCGCCAGGTGGACCATGCCGTGCAGCCCGAAGGCGTTGAGCGCCGTCTGGTAGACGGCCGAGCGCCCCCCGGTGCGGTGCCCCTCGGCCGCGCAGGCCGCGACCACGACCGCCATCGCGGCGACGGCGGTACTGAACTCACGCGCGTCCACCGACTCCAGCCGCCGCCACACCGTTTCGGGCACCCGGGGAAATCTCTTGCGCAGCTCCGGGGTGTGCGTCCGCACCCAGCGCGGCACCATCACCACTTCCTCGGAGTCGTGCAGAGCCCACGCGGCCAGCAGCCCGAAAGTGACGTACGGGCCTGTGTCGTTCGGCTTTCGCGTCATGAACAGGCACTTTGTCACAGCGAGTTGATCACCCTACGCACGGTACCCGGCCGAACAGAGCGGGCGCTCAGCACCCGCGACCGCCGCCCGGGGGAACTCGACCGGCCTCCTGACGCGGGCAGCCCGCTGAGCTCTACACATAAAGGGGAAATAAGAGCACAATGTGCTATATGCGGCGCTTACCGCATACCGATACCGCACCAGACGCGGTCGGGCCTGCAAGTCAAGGGAGACGAGTCATGGCCGACGTCTCGCACAGGGGTGACATGACGACCCACCCCGATATCTCCGAAATGCGGGCACGCTACGCCCGCATGCTCGGCGGTCGTGATGTTGCGCTCGTGGACGGGCCGGTGTTCCTGCTCGGCCTGTACTGCGCGGCATCACCGTGGATCCTGCACTACACGACGAGCCAGCCGGCGCTCGTGACCCACAACCTGATCCTGGGCATAGCGATAGGCCTGCTGGCACTCGGATTCACCCGGGCCCCCGAGCGGATGTACGGCCTCAGCTGGGCCATGTGCGCCTTGGGTGTCTGGATGATCATCGCGCCGTGGATCGTGGGCACGAGCCCGGACAAGGGCGTGATCATCAACAACGTCATCATCGGCGCGCTGGCCTTCGCACTAGGGCTGATGTGCGCCGGTACGGCGGCGAAGAGCGCTCCCCAGCCATAAGAGCCACGAAGTCAGGACACGAGGAAAGGAAGACCCATCAGTAGAGACAGGCAAGAACAGGAGGCCGGTCCACCCGGGTGGACCGGCCTTCGCCGCTCGGTCGAACTCCGTTGCGCCGCACGACCGTTGGGGTTCAGGCTCCGGCGGTCTGCGCGTCCGGCGCCCCCACGCTCACGAACTCCTCGCTGATCTCCCTCTCCCCGAACGGCCACACCTTCTCCAGCCGCGCCCAGATCAGGAAGGCCACGCAGCCGAGGGCCAGCCAGGCCAGGGACCATTCGATGGGGTGGCGGCCCGGGGAGTTCCGGTCGGCGTAGCCGTAGATCACGCACCAGCCGACGAGGGCGACGATGCTCGGCAGAGGGTAGAGCCACATCCGGTAGGGGCGGTTCAGCGTCGGCCGGCGCTTGCGCAGGACCGTCAACGCCACGATCTGGGCGAGCGCCTGGACGATGACCATCACCGTCGTAAGCAGCTGGATCAGGGTCGCGAGGTCGGTGTGACGGCCGATCAGGAAGCCCACCGCGGTGATCACGCCCATGGTCGCGAGGCCGAGCATCGGAAAGCGGTGCCTGGGGTGCAGCTTCTCGTACGGCCGGAAGAAGACCCGGTCGCGCGCGGCGTCGTACGGCACCCGGGAACCGCCCAGCAGGCCGGTGAAGACCGAGGCGAACGCCGTGATGAGGATCAGCACGGTCACCGTGTCGGCCGCACCCTTGCCCCAGGTCTTCTCCAGCACCGCCGACGCGACCGAGGTGGCGGCGACATCGTGCGGGTCGGTCATCCGGCGCCAGTCGACGACGCCGAGCGTGCCGATCTGGAGCAGCAGGTAGATCGCCATGATGCCGAGGATCGAGTACAGGATGGAGCGCGGCAGGGTACGGCCCGGGTCCTTGATCTCGGCGCCCATGTACGCCGTGGTGTTGTAACCGAGGTAGTCGTAGATGCCGATCGTGAGGCCCGCGGCGAAGCCGAGCCAGAAGTGGTTGCTCGTCAGGTCGAAGGCGCGCGCCGGGTAGGTGAAGGCCAAGTGGGCGCTGAAGTCGCTCGCGGCGGCGACGACCACCAGGAGCACCGCGGCCATCATCACGGCCCACATGACGGCGGTGATGCGGGCGATGTTCTCGATGCCGCGCCAGAGCAGGAGCACGACCAGGGCGATGACACCCAGGCCGATCAGGTCGCCGGACGTCCGGCCGAGATCGGGGGCGAGATAGCCCAGGTACTGGACGAAGCCGACCACGCCCGTGGACATGATCAGCGGGATGAAGAGCATCGCCGTCCACACGAACAGGAACGGCATCAGCCGGCCGGTGCGGTACTGGAAGGCCTGGCGGAGGTAGACGTAACTGCCGCCCGAGCCGGGCAGGGCGGCGCCCAGCTCGGCCCAGACCAGCCCGTCGCAGAGCGCCAGGACCGCGCCCGCGACGAACCCGATGACCGCCTGCGGGCCGCCGAACGCGGTGACCATCAGCGGGATCGTCACGAACGGGCCGATGCCGCACATCTGGCTCATGTTGATGGCCGTGGCCTGGAACAGGCCGAGTCGGCGGACGAAACCACCCGTGGGTGGCGGGCTTCCGGACATGGGGACTCCTGACGCGACGGGCGCACGGGCCGCGCGCTGTGCTGCGCGGCGGCTCACCCGGCCGGACTGACTGGCCGATAAAGTTAAGGAGCCTTACTAGAGGCGTCAAGTATGCGTCAGCAATGCGTGAGAATGGTGCGATGCCCGCCAGCAACGCCGTGGACCAGCCGGAACAGCCCTGGAGCCGGCAACGCCTGCGCAGCACCAACGAGCGGCTGCTCCTGGACCGGCTGCGTGCCCTCGGCGCCGCCTCGCGAGCCCAGCTGGCCCGGGACACGGGCCTGTCGAAGCCGACCGTCTCCAGCGCGCTGGCCTCGCTGGAGGCCGCGGGGCTGGTCCACGAGGTCGGCACGCACGCGCCCGAACGCGGGCGCACCGCCGTGCTGTACGCCCCCGATCCCGCCGCCGGGTACGCGCTCGGCGTGGACATCGGCCGGAGCTGGCTGCGGGTGGCGGTGGTCGACCTGGACGGCACGGTGGTCGCGCGGGCGGACGTACGCAACCGCGCCCGCGCCTCCGCCGCCCTGGCCGACCTGGTCGTCGGCACCGCCCGCCAGGTGATCGCCAACTCGGGCGTCGACCCGGCCGAGGTGGTGCACGGGGTGGTGGGCACGCCCGGGGTGTACGACGAGAAGCAGCGGCGGGTGCGGTACGCGATGCATCTGCCGGGCTGGGGCCGGGCGGGGCTCGTGGACCGGATGCGCGAGGAGCTGGGCGTGCCCCTGGAGGTGCACAACGACGCGAATCTGGCGGCGCTCGGCGAGTACACGTACGGCGTCGGCACGGGCAGCCGGCTCTTCGCGTACATCCTGATCGGTACCGGTCTCGGCATGGGGGTCGTCAGCGAGGGGCGGCTGTTCACGGGGGCGCACGGGCTGGCCGGGGAGATCGGCTTCCTGCCCTGGCCGGGGCGGCAGAAGCCGCGACGGCTGGAGGACGCGGTGTCGGGGGTGGCCGTGGTGGAGGCCGCCCGGCACTTCGGGATGAGCGGGCAGCTCACCGCGAAGGCGGTGTTCGACGCGGCCCGGCAGGGCAACCAGGCGGCGGTACGGGCGGTGGAGCTGGAGGGCGAGCGGATCGCGCACACGGTCGCGGCGACCGCCGCCGTGCTCGACCCGGACCTGGTGGTGCTCGGCGGCGGGGTCGGCCACAGCGTCGACCTGCTGCTCGGACCGGTCCAGGAGCACCTGCGCACACTCACCCCGCTGCGGCCGAGGCTCGCGCCGAGCCGGCTCGGCGAGGACGCGGTGCTCCTGGGCGCGGTCGCGACGGCGCTGGGCACGGCCCGGGAGCTGGTGTTCGAGCGTCGGTCGGCCGGCGGCTGAGGAACCGACGTCCGAGGGACCGGCGACGGGGCGCCCGGCGGTTCCGCCGGGCATGTGCCGCGCCGGGCGCGATGATTGACAGGGTCCGGCGCACGCCCTAGCTTGAGCCAGATTAGTAAAGTTTCCTAACTTTATGAAGGCTCACAAGGCTTACGAAGGCTGGAGACCCGCGTGTTCCCTCGCCTCACCCCCCGGCGCCGGTCGGCCGCGGCCTGCGTGGCCCTGGGCCTGCTCTGCTCGCTCACCACCGGCGCCTGGGCGGGTCCCCGCCCTGCCGTACCGCGGGCTGGGCCCGCCCCCGTCACCCGCGTATCCTCAGCCGTTGGCTCCGCCACTCCTCTCTCCGGCTACGCGATCCAGTCGACGGCGAAGGTCGCGGACTCAGCGGCGGCCGTCTCCTCTCCGGGCTACCGGGCCACGGGCTGGTATCCGGCGGGCCCGCGCTCCACGGTCCTGGCGGCACTGCTCGCGGACGGCGAGTACGCCGACCCGTTCTACTCCACCAACCAGCAGCAGATCCCGAAGTCCCGCTTCCAGGTGCCCTGGTGGTACCGCTCCGACTTCACCGTGCCGGACACCGGCCGGCGCACGTACCTCGACTTCAGCGGCGTCGTCTCGGCGGCCGACGTGTACGTCAACGGCCACCGGGTGGCCGGGGCGGCGGACGTCACCGGCGCCTACACCCGCCACGAGCTGGACGTCACCTCGCTGGTGCGGGCGGGCACGAACACCGTCGCCTTCCGTATCCGGCCCAACGACCCCAAGAAACGCCTGACCATGGGCTGGATCGACTGGCTGCAGCCGCCGCCCGACCAGAACATGGGTATCGTCCGGGACGTCCTGGTCCGCCGCGGCGGCCCGGTCGCGCTGCGCGACGCGCACGTGCTGACCAAGCCGGCCGTGTCGTCGCTCGCCTCCGCCGACCTGACCGTGAAGGCGCGGGCCCGCAACGACACCGGCGCGGCGGTCACCGCGGAGATCAAGGGCACCATCGGCGGGACGAGCTTCACCCGGACCGTGCCGCTCGCCGCGCACGAGACGAAGACGGTCACCTTCTCCCCCGCCGACACGCCCGGCCTGCACCTCACCGACCCGAAGATGTGGTGGCCGGCGGGCATGGGCGGGCAGCCGCTGTACGACCTCGGCCTGACCGCCTCCGTCGCCGGTACGGTGTCGGACACCGCGCACGAGACCTTCGGCATCCGTGACGTCCGAGCGCCCCTGAACGCCGACGGCGCCCGCCAGTACCGGATCAACGGTCGCAAGCTGCTGATCAAGGGCGGCGGCTGGTCGCCGGACGAGTACCTGCGCTGGGACCGCACCTACGCCGAGGACCGGCTGAAGTACGCCCTCGACCTGGGCCTGAACACCATCCGCCTGGAAGGCCATCTGGAGCCGGACGAGTTCTTCGACCTCGCCGACCGCTACGGCGTGCTCACGCTGCCGGGCTGGGAGTGCTGCGACAAGTGGGAGGGCAACGTCAACGGCGGCAAGACCGGGGAGAAGTGGACTGCCGCCGACTACCCGGTCGCGAAGGCGTCCATGGCCGCCGAGGCCGCCCGGCTGCGCGACCATCCGAGCGTGGCCTCCTTCCTGATCGGCAGCGACTTCGCGCCCGACGCGCGGATCGAGAGGACCTACCTGGACGCCCTGAGGGCGGCGGACTGGACCCTCCCTGTGGTCTCCTCCGCCTCCGACAGCTCCTCGCCGCAGCTGGGGAGTTCGGGCCTGAAGATGACGGGCCCCTACGACTGGGTGCCGCCCAACTACTGGTACGCGAAGCGCGAGGGCGGCGCGACGGGCTTCAACTCCGAGACCAGCGCGGGCCCCGACATCCCCACCCTCGACACCCTGCACGCCATGCTGACCCCGGCCGAGCTGGACACCCTCTGGCGGAAGCCGGACGCCCGGCAGTACCACCGCTCGCCGTCCGCCGTGTTCGGCACCCTCAAGATCTACGACGCTGCCCTCACCGGACGCTACGGCGCCCCGAAGAGCCTCGCCGACTATGTGCGCAAGGCCCAGCTCGCCCAGTACGAGAACGTCCGCGCCCAGTACGAGGCGTACGGGCGCAACGCGACGGATGCGAGCAAGCCCGCCACCGGGGTGATCTACTGGATGTTCAGCAGCGGCTGGACGTCCCTGCACTGGCAGTTGACGGACCGTTGTCTCGACCAGGGCGGGGCCTACTTCGGCGCCAAGAAGGCGAACGAGCCGCTGCACATCCAGTACTCGTACGACAACCGCTCGGTCGTCGTGGTCGGCAACCGGCACCGCGGGGCCGGCGAACTCACGGCACGGGCCACGCTGTTCAACGCCGACGGTACCCAGAAGTACGACAGGACCGTCACCGGTGTGACGGTGTCCGGGGACGGCGCGCACGCCACCGCCCTGACCCTGCCGTCGTCGGTGAGCGGTCTGTCGGCCACGTATCTGCTGCGGCTGACCCTGACCGACGCCGGCGGCAAGGAGGTGAGCCGGAACGTGTACTGGCTCTCCACCAGGCCCGACACGCTCGACTGGGCGCATACCGACTGGTACCACACGCCGACGACGGCCTACGCCGACCTCAAGGGGCTCGGCTCGATGGCGCAGGTGCCGGTGTCGGCGACGGCGTCGACCGAGTCGTCCGGCGACACCTCGACCACGACGGTGACCGTGCGCAACAGCGGGAGCGGGAAGACGCCTTCGCTCCTCACGGACGTGCATCTGGTCGACGCGAAGGGCCGGCCGGTACTGCCGGTGCGGTGGTCGGACAACGAGGTCACGCTGTGGCCGGGCGAGTCGGTGACGCTGACCGCCGCCTACCGGACGGCCGACCTGCACGGCTCCGCGCCGCGTGTGCGGATCTCCGGCTGGAACACGCGGGAACAGACGGTACCGGCCACATGACGGCGGGGGGTGGACCGTACGGCCCACCCCCCTTTGCGGCTTTCCGGCTTCCGGCTTTCCGGGCTCAGCTGACGTTGAGCGCGGTGTCGTCCACGACGAACGACGTCTGGTACTTGGAACCCTCGGTGCCGGTGAACTTGAGGGTGACGGTCTGCCCGGCGTAGCTGCTGAGGTTGAAGCTGCGCTGGGTGTAGCCGGAGGCGGCGTTGAGGTTCGAGTACGTCGCCAGGGTGCCCAGGACCGTGCCGGAGCTGTTGAGGACCTGGACCTTCAGGGTGTCGTAGGCCGTGGTGGTCGTGGTCTCGTCCGTGTCGATGTGCAGGTAGAAGCTCAGGTTGGCGTTCGTGCAGCCGGACGGGATGGTCACCGACTGGGACAGGGTGTCGGTGAGGGCGGTGGCGGTGCCGTCCAGCCAGGCGTAGTAGGAGCCCGTACGGGGCGACTCACCGGTGGAGTTGGTGATGACGCCGCTGGTGGCGCTCCACGTGGTGTTGCCGGACTCGAACCCGTTGTTGCCGAGGAGCTGGGCGGCGGTGCAGGTGCCGGTGCCGCCGCCTCCGCCGCCGCCGGTGGTGCCCGCACCCGCCAGCCAGGCGGTGGCGTTCAGGGCGAGGGGCGCGTTGGTGGCGGTGGTGTCGTTCCAGCCGTCGTACAGGGTGTTGCCGGGCGTGCCGGTGCCGTCGTCGATGGGCGAGCTGTCGCCCCAGAAGGCGACGCGGCCGGAGCCGAAGGTGCTGGTCGCGAAGAAGGCGCCGGTGTTGCCGGAGTAACCGGTGCGGTAGACCAGGCCCTTGACGGCGGGGTTGTCGGCCGGCTTGAGCGTGGCCGTGGTGCCGTTGGCGATCAGGCTCTTGGAGACGTCACCGAAGGAGCCGTGCAGCACGGGGTCGGTGCTGTCGCTGATGGCCGCCGGGTGGTCGGACGCGATGTTCAACGCGTCGATGGAGAAGCCGAACGGGTCGGTGGAGTCGACGCTGTTGTTGGTCATCAGGTCGTTGAGGATCTTGACCGCGTCGGAGCCGTCGTTGTTGCGATCGGCGCCGGTGTGGTCGGAGATCATGAACAGGCCGCCGCCGTTCTTCACGAAGTTCATGATCGCCGTCTTCTCGGCGGCCGTGAACAGCGTGTTCGGCTCGGGCAGGACCAGCGTGTCGAAGTTCGACAGGTCGGTCGTGGAGGTGCCGCCGTAGCTGAGGCTGGAGCCCGTGGGGAGGGTCTTCAGGCTGTAGCTGCCGGTCTTCTGGAGGTCCACGCCCCAGGAGGAGAGGGCGCCGGTCCAGTCCGTCTCGGCGGACGGGGAGGCGTTCTGACCGAGCGGGTCGGGCTGGCTGGTGGAGATGATCCAGTCGGCGTTGCCGGCCGTCTCGGCGTGGGCGTTGTCGAACAGGATGCGGTGCGTGGTCGCCGCGTGGGCGGGGGCGGCACCGGCGCCGAACTGCAGGGCGGCTCCGCTGAGGAGCAGACCGAATCCGGCCAGGGCTGTGGTGAATCTGCGGCTGGACCTTCTGGATCCAAGCATCCGGACGTACCTCCATGAGGGGTGGGGAGAGGCGGTGCGGGCGCCAAGTCTGCGCGCGTAGAACCGGTTTGAGGGTTCTACACGCGTCAACCAATTGAAAGGTACATGGCATGACGGCCTGGTGAACAGAGAGTTCCGGTGACAAGGAGCTGCTTCGAAACAGCCGACAGCCGTCAAATCCCGTACAGAAAGGGCGTCGTGGTGCTCAGCGCGTGGAAGCCGAGGCGCTCCAGGATCGGGCGGCTCATGGGTGAGGCGTCGACCTGGAGGTACCGGTAGCCCTGGGCGGCGGCGACGCGGGCGCGGTGGGCGACCAGGGCGCGGTAGACGCCCCGGCCGCGCCAGGCCTCGATGGTGCCGCCGCCCCACAGCCCGGCGAACCGGGTGCCGGGCACCAGTTCCATGCGGGCCGCGCTCACGGGCTCGTCCCCGGCGAGCGCGACCACGGCGACGACCGTGCCGGGGCCGGCGGCCAGTTGGGCGCGCAGCCGGTGGCGCAGCCGGGTGCCGTCGGTGCCGAAGGCCTTCTCGTGCACGTCCACGACGAGATCGGCACCGGCCGGATCGGTGACCCTCAGGAAGCGGATGCCGGCGGGAGGTCGGGCGTCAACGGCGAGTTCGGCGGTCTCGCCGATCAGCAGCGTCTCCTCGGGCTCGGCCCGGAACCCGGCGACGGCAAGCCGCGCTCCGAGGTCAGCCGGCCGGTCGTGGCCGTACAGCTTCCACTCGAAGTCCCGGCCCAGACCGGTGAAGTACGCGATCTGCTCCTCGACGGCCAGGTCCGCTCCCTGCGCGTCCAGGCCGGACCAGAGGACACCGTTCCAGCCGTGGGCGTCGGCGACCTGGCGCACCACGGCACCGGTCCGCTCGATCCGGGCTCCGGGCCCGTCGGGCCGGGCGCGCTCGCGCATGTCCCGGTCAAAGAGGGCGAGCACCGTGGCGTGATCCATGCAGTCACTCCAGCATGGGCGGCCGGGCCGGGCAACGGGATAAGCGTCCGCCCGGGTGGGGCGTCAGCCGAGTTCCAGGGTGGTGACGCCGAAGACCCGCTCCTGCGCATGGGCACGGACCGGTCCGGTGTACATGCGCGCGGTCTCGAACGAGGCGGTGAATCCGGCCTGTTCGGCGAGGGCGGCGCCGGCCGTGTTGGGCTCGGGTACGTCGATGGCGACCTCGCGTCCGGCGACGTCGGCGGTGAGGGCGGCGAACAGCGCTCGCGCGTCGTCGGCGGTGTCGGCGAACAGCGGGCCGATGCGGAGGGTGTCGCGGCCGGGGCGGATCACCCCGTAACCGGTGAGGCGGGTGCCGTCGTGGCGGACGAGGGTGCGGTGGCCGGGGGTGGCGAGCCACTCGGCGAGGAAGCGCGGGCGATCGGCCGGGTAGCAGGCGCCATCGTAGGCGGAGAGGGCGGCGAAGTCGTCGGACCCGGCCGGCCGAACCCCCTGCGGTGTTTCGCTCTCGGTCGCGATGCCGGTGAACCGGACAGTGCGGTAGGCGAGTTCGAAGCCGGACTGGCGGTAGTTGTCCTGCTGGGCGACGACGCCGTCCAGACCGATGGTGCGGTCGCCGGCGTGGGCCAGGGCGGTCTTCCAGGTGGTGAGGCCGTGGCCGTGACCGCGCAGGTCGGGGCGGACGAGGTAGCAGCCGAGGAAGGCGTAGTCAGTGCCGTAGTTGACGACGGAGATGGCCGATACCGGCTCCCCGTCGATCCGGCCGAGGAAGAACCCGTCGGGGTCCTGCGCGAAGAAGGCGGGACCGTCGGACACCCCGGGATTCCACCCCTCCGCCGCCGCCCACGCGCTGATCACCGGCCAGTCCTCGAGGGTGGCCTGCGTGAGGACGAGGTCCTGGGGGGCCGGAGAGGTCATCGATACGCTCCCTTTCATCGGTTTCACCGGTGTTGCAACGGGTGCTTCATCCTTCCGGATCAACGCGGGCCACACCATGAGGGGTTCGGCCACGGCTCGGTCGCGCGACAAGTCCAAGGCCCCACCGGGCCGGCGTCCGGTGGGGCCTTGGAGTGGGCTAGGGAGCGTGGGTCAGCGGGAGCGGGCCGGGCGGAAGCGGCGGTAGAGGAGGCCGCCGGTGAGGACGAGCGCGGTGCTGCCCGCGAGTGCGGGGAGCGTCAGGTCCGTTCCCGTGTTGGCCAGGCTGCCCACGGACGCCGGGACGGCGTACGGGGGCTGCGGGACGGGGTGGGACTTGACGGGGGCCGACGGCTTCGAAGTGGTCGGCGGCTTCGAAGTGGTCGGAGGCTTCCGGGTCACCGGTGGCGTCGGGGTCGCCGGTGGCGTCGGAGTGACCGGCGGCGTCGGGACGGCCGGCGGCGTCGGGATGACCGGCGGCGTCGGGACGGCCGGCGGCGTCGGGATGACCGGCGGCGTCGGGACGGCCGGCGGCGTCGGGACGGCCGGCGGCGTCGGGATGACCGGCGGCGTCGGGGTCGCCGGTGGCTTCGGAGTCGCCGGTGGCTTCGGAGTGGCGTGCTGGTCGCCGGAGCCGTTGACGGACGTGTTGCCCATGACCGGGTTGCCCACGCCGACGACGTTCGCGGTGTTCCCGCTGACGTTCACCGGCACGTGGACGGGGACCTGGATGTCGTTGCCCGAGATCACGCCGGGCGAGTCCGTCGCCTCACCCTGGGCCGTCGCGCCGCCGGACGTGGCGGATCCGCCCGTCCCTGAGCCGCCGCCGTTCGTGCAGGCGTTGCCCGCCGCGGGATTCAGCAGCCCCACCACGTTCAAGGTGTTGCCGCACATGTTCACCGGCACATGCACCGGGATCTGAACGGTGTTGCCGGAGATCACCCCGGGTGAGCCGGCCGCGGAGCCGTCGGCGGAGGCGCCGCCGGCTGCGAGAGCGGCGGACACCGGCATCGCCACGGCGAGCGCGCCGGAAGCGGCGGCGACGGCGATCACGCGGTTACGGGTAGCCCGTCTCATTGGTTTCCTGCCTTCCAGACATTGCAGCGGGTACTCACCCGCAACTCTTAAAACGCCGGCGAACCATCCGAGTTATGGCTTATCGCGCTTTCACCCCGTTGAGTGACAGTGGTATCGAACCTCATGTAAAGCCGACTAATCATCACTGATATGAACAGAGGCGGCGAAGGGTACGACATCGGGCGCTCTTCCGCTCGCCGGGAGGCGGGCCGTCCGGGGCCCACTTATGGTGATCCGAGGGCGCCGTCCCGGTCCGCAGCGAGCGCCCGGGAGGTGCGATCGATGCTGGTCACGCTGTCCATACGGCCCGCCGTACGGCGCTGCGCCGGTGCGGGTGTCCTCGCCCTGGCGCTGCTCGGGGCCGGGCTGCCCGCGGCGGCGGCCGAACGGCCTCAGCCCGACCTGTCCCGCTTCTACCGGCAGAAGCTCACCTGGGCGCGCTGCCAGGGCCCGGACATGCCCAAGGACCTCCAGTGCTCGAAGGTCACCGTGCCGCTCGACTACGCCCGGCCCGGCAAGGGCACGCTCGACGTGGCACTGGCCCGCTACCGCGCCACCGGCCCGTCGAGGGGCTCGGTGCTGCTGAACTTCGGAGGTCCGGGCGGTCCCGGTGTCAGTTCGCTCGCCGTCGCCGGAAAGCAGTTCATGGACCTGACGAACGGCTACGACGTGGTCACCTTCGACCCGCGCGGGGTCGGCCGGTCCTCCCCCGTGAGCTGCGGCGAGAGCTCCGACGAGTTGTCCACCGCCGCGAACGAGAACCCCGACCTCAACCGTCCGCAGACGCTGCTCAAGCAGTTGCGGGAGACCGCCGAGCAGTGCACCAAGCACTCCGGACCGGTGCTGCCGTACATAGGCACCGTGAACACCTCCCGCGATCTGGACGTCATCCGTCAGGCGCTGGGCGACAAGAAGCTCAACTACCTGGGGTTCTCGTACGGCACTCGGCTCGGCGCGGTGTACACGGCGCAGTTCCCGCACCGAGTGGGCCGGGTGGCCCTCGACGGCGTGGACACCCTGACCGAGCCGCTGTCCGAGCAGGGCATCGCGGGTGCCGAGGGGCAGCAGACCGCGCTGGACGATTTTCTCGGCTGGTGTACGACGGATATCGCATGTCCGTTCGGGCAGGACCGGCGGGCGGCCGGGGACCAGGTCGTCGGGCTCGTCCACTCGCTGGACCAGAACCCGGTGCCGTCGGACGCCGGGGGCACGTTCTCCGGCCAGGACCTGGTGGGAGCCATGGGGCAGGCCCTGTACAGCAGGGATCTGTGGCCGTCGCTGGAGCGCGCGCTGGCCTTGCTGGTCCAGGACGGCGACACGCGGGGCATCCTGGCCTTCTCCACGGGCGGCATGGGCCTGCGGCGCGGCGAGGACAGCCGGCACCGGTCGGACGGCGGGCTGGTCGACGCCCAGAACGTCCCGGCGGACAACCTCTTCGCCTCGCTGATGGCGATCAACTGCGCGGACGACCCGGACCGGCCCACCGCCACACAGATCACCCGGGACCTGAAGGGCCTGCTGGCGGCCTACGAGGAGGCCTCCCCGGTCTTCGGCCGCTACCGGCTGACCCAGCTGCTGATGTGCTACGGCCGCCCCAAGGGCACGGATTTCATCCGGGACCGGGTGAAGAACGTCCACTCGGCGCGGATACTGCTGGTCGGCACGCGCGGCGACCCGGCGACGCCGTACCGCTGGACCGTGGAGACGGCCAGGCGGCTCGGCCCGTCGGCGGTGGTGCTCGACAACAAGGGCGAGGGACACACCGGGTACTCGTCCTCCAAGTGCGTGCACCGCAAGGTCAACGACTTCCTGCTGTACGGCTCCCTGCCCGCGAACGGCAGCTCCTGTCCGGCGGACGGGAACAACTGGAACGCGATCCCGAACACGCCCGAAAGCTGACGGACAGCCGCACGGTGACCGCCGGCCGGGGCCCCGGCCTCAGCCGAGATCCAGCTCCGGGGAGTACAGGTCCAGCCACTGAGCGAGGTCGAGGGTGACTTCCAGGGCGCGCCGGTCGGCCGGGGTCGCGAGCGGGGTGTCGCGCTCGGCCGACCGGCGGACCTTCTCACGGTCCAGCAGCTCGAAGACCCGGTGGCCGGGCCGGGCGAGGAGGTCCTTGGCCTGGCCCTGGAGGGCGCGGGCGTAGCGGGGGTCCTGGGTGGTCGGGTACGGGCTCTTGGCCCGCTCGTACACCGAGCGCGGCAGGAGGTCCGCGACCGCCTCGCGCAGCAGGCTCTTCTCCCGGCCGTCGAAGGACTTCAGGGCCCACGGCGCGTTGTAGACGTACTCCACCAGCCGGTGGTCGCAGAACGGCACCCGGACCTCCAGTCCGACGGCCATGCTCATGCGGTCCTTGCGGTCGAGCAGGAGGCGGACGAAGCGGGTCAGGTGGAGGTGGCAGATCTGCCGCATGCGGTACTCGAAGTCGCTCTCGCCGTCCAGGCGTTGGATGCCGGCGACGGCCGTGTGGTAGCCGTCGGCGACGTACGACTCCAGGTCGAGCGACTTGGCGAGGTCGGCGCGGAGCACGTCGGTGGACTCGCCGAAGCGCCGGCCGGCGCGCACCAGCCAGGGGAAGGTGTCGGCGCGCCGCGCCTCCTCGTCGAAGAACTGCAGGTAGCCGCCGAACACTTCGTCGGCGGACTCGCCGGAGAGGGCGACCGTGGACTGGTCGCGGACGGCGTGGAAGAGCAGCAGCAGCGAGGTGTCCAGGTCGCCGAAGCCGACCGGCAGGTCGCGGGCGCGGATCACCCGCTCACGTACGGCGGGGTCGGCGAGGGAGCGGGAGTCGAGGACGATGTCCTGGTGCTCGGTGCCGGCCAGCCGGGCCACGTCGTGCACGAACGGGGTGTCGGGGGTGGCGCGCAGTTCGTCGGCGACGAAGTTGTCGGTCTGGCCGACGAAGTCGACGGCGAAACTGCGTACGCTCTCGCCCTGTTCGGCGAGCATGCGTGCGGCGAGCGCGGTCATCGCGGAGGAGTCGAGGCCGCCCGAGAGCAGGGTGCAGCGCGGCACGTCGGCGACCAGCTGGCGGCGCACGATGTCCTCCAGGAGCGCGCGCACGGTGGCGATCGTGGTGCCGCGGTCGTCGGTGTGCGGCCGGGTTTCCAGCCGCCAGTACTCGCGGGCGCGCAGGCCCGTGCGGTCGACGGTGACGACGGTGCCGGGTTCGACCTCGCGCATGCCGTCCCACACGGCGTGTCCCGGCGTCTTGACCAGGGCGAACAGTTCGCGCAGGCCGTCCAGGGCCACGCGGGGGCGGACCAGCGGACTGGCGAGGATCGCCTTGGGCTCGGAGCCGAACAGGACGCCGTCGGGGGTCGGTTGGAAGTAGAGCGGCTTGATGCCCATGCGGTCGCGGATCAGCACGAGCCGGTCGTGGCGGCCGTCCCACACGGCGAAGGCGAACATGCCGTTCAGCCGCCCGGCGACCGCGTCTCCCCAGGCGAGGTAGCCGCGCAGGACCACCTCGGTGTCGGAGTCGGTCGCGAACTCATGGCCCAGGTCGGCGAGTTCGCGACGGAGTTCGGTGAAGTTGTACGCCTCCCCGGAGTAGACGAGTGCGACGGTTCCCTCGGGCGTGCGCGCGGTCATCGGCTGGCGTCCGCCGACGAGGTCGATGACCGCGAGCCTGCGGTGACCCAGGGCGGCGGGGCCTTCGGTCCAGGTCCCGCGGTCGTCCGGGCCCCGGCAGGCCATCGTCTCGGTCATCGCCTCCAGGGCGGCGGCCTCGGCGGTCAGGTCGCGGTCGAAGGAGACCCATCCGGTGATGCCGCACATGCGCAACCTCCGCCAAGCAACCAGCTGTATCCAGCACCTATCCGACGTATGTGACGAGCGTCGGTCAGGCGCCGGGGGCGGTCAACTCGGAAACCGGTCAGGGGCGGAAACCCGGCCAGGCTCCCTGCGCGCAACGGATCACAGCTTTTCGGTCACGAACCGGTCCACGGCCGCGGTCAGCTCGGCCGGCTTCTCCACCGGCAGCTCGTGGCCCGCGTCGATGATGCGTACGACCGCGTCCGGATAGGCCTTGGCCATGCGCAGCATCTGCTGCACCGGCAGCTGGATGTCGTGGTAGCCGTGCACCATCAGGGTGGGCGTGCGGATCTCACCGACGCGGTCGAGGACGTCGAAGTCCCGCATGGCGCCGTACAGCGTCATGACGACCTCGCGCGGGGTGTCCGCGGACGAGCGGATGTGTGCGCGGACCTCCTCGCGCGGATAGCCCGGGGCGAAGGCCCGCTGGATGTTGGCCGCGACGAAGAGCTTGAACGGCGCCAGCGTGGAGGCCGCCATGAGCAGGCCCCGGCCGCGGCTGTAGGCCATGCGGCTGATCGAGTTGACCAGCACCATGCGTTCCACCCGCTCGGGGTGGGCGAGGGCGATGGTCTGGGAGATCATCCCGCCCATGGAGTGCCCGACCAGCACGAACCGCTCGACTCCGAGGTGGTCGAGGAGGGCTAGGACGTCCTGCGCCAGCTCCGCGATCGTGCGCACCCCGGCCCCGGTGCTCTCCCCGTGCCCGCGCAGGTCCAGCCGGATCACCCGGCGTCTGGCGGCGAAGTGCGCCATCTGGTGGTCCCAGCGGTGCCGGTTCGCGGTCCAGCCGTGGACGAACACCAGGGGCGTCTCCGCGGCGTCGCGGGGGCCCTCGTCGTCGTACATCAGGCGGGCGCCGTCGAGTTCGAGCTGCGGCATGAGGGCCTCCTGGGGTGTGCGGTGCGGTGCGGTCCGGTTACTGGCGGGTACGCTAGCCTGTCGCGCGCCCTGGCGTCATCGGCGTCCGCCGGAGAAATCGTGGCCGGGGCGACCACCGGACCCTGCGTCCATGGGTCCGGTATCACCCCGAATGCCGGATGGGTGAATCCGCCCTATCGTGCTGTCATGGAGCACGCACTGAGTCCCGCGACCCTTGCCGAACTGCGGCGTCCGCGTCCCTACCCTGCGGTGTCGGTGCTGACCCCGACACACCGCCGCGAACCCGAGAACGGCCAGGATCCGGTCCGACTGCGCAATGTGGTCACCGAGGCCAGGAAGCGGCTGGAGTCCGACCCCTCGGTCACGCGCGAACGGCGCGCCGACGTCGTGGCACAACTCGACCGCGCACTGTCCGAGGTGGATCTGGCACACGCCGAGGACGGCCTCGTGATCTTCGCGGCGCCGGGTGAGCACCAGGTCTGGTCGCTGGCCCGCAGCGTCCCCGAGCGGGTGGTGTTCTCGGACACCTTCCTGACCCGCAATCTGGTCTCCGCGCACGCCGCCGAGCGCCCCTTCTGGGTGCTGTCGGTCTCCGCGGACCGCTGCACGCTGTGGAGCGGCGGCCCCGAGCGGGTCGTGGAGGACCGCTCCGGCGGCTTCCCGAGGGTCCACACCCGGGAGAACTTCGACGCGGAACGGCAGATGCAGATCGGCGACCAGCCGAGCACCTTCCGTGACGAGGGCACACGCCACTACCTGCGCGAGGCGGACATCGCCATGGCCGCCGTCCTGCGCGACCAACCCCGGCCGCTGTACATCACCGGCGAGCAGGCGGCGCTGTCGGCACTGGACGAGGTCGGCAGTGTCGCCAGGTCCGGCGTACAGGTTCCGCACGGGGGCCTCGCCCACGCCGGCCCGGAGGCCGTGTGGCAGGCCCTGCGGCCGGTCCTGGAGGAGGAGGCCCGCAGGGACACCGAGTCCGTCATGAGGGAACTGACCTCGGCACGCGGTCACAAGACCTTCGCGGCCGGGGTGGACGAGCTGTGGCGTACCGCCCGCGAGGGCCGGGTCCGGCTGCTCGCGGTCGAGGAGAACTACCGCACCACCGTCCGCGACCAGGGCGACCACCTCATCCCGGCCGAGCCGGGTGACCTGGACTCCCGCGACGACATCGTGGACGAGATCGTCGAGCAGTGTCTGGAGACCGGCGCCGAGGTCCGCTTCGTGCCCGACGGCACGCTGGGCGAAGAGAGCGGAATCGCGGGGGTGCTGCGGTACTGAGGCACCCCCGGGCTGCACGGAAGCGCCCCCTGGCAGCGCTCCCTCCGCCGCGTACGCTACGGCGTGATCATCGGCGAGAGGGAGCGCACGCATGGGTGACCTGCTGGGTGTGGCCGTACTGGGTGCCGGGCACATGGGCGCCGACCACATACGACGTCTTGATGAGGCGGTGAGCGGCGCCAGGGTGGTCGCCGTGGCCGATCCTGAGGCCGACCGGGCCGAGGAGGCCGTGGCGGGCCTGGACGGGGTCGCGGTGCACACCGACCCGCTGGCCGCGCTCGACGCGCCCGGCGTGGACGCCGTACTGATCGCCTCCCCGGGCCCCGCACACGAGGAGGCGCTGCTCGCCGTCTTCGACCGTGGACTGCCGGTGCTGTGCGAGAAGCCCATGGTGCCGGACTCCACCGGCGCGCTGCGGGTGCTGGAGGCCGAGGCACGGCTCGGCCGCCGGCTGGCCCAGATCGGCTTCATGCGCCGCTACGACGCCGAGTACCGGCGGCTCAAGGCCCTGTTGGACGGGGGAAGCCTGGGCCGGCCGCTCATGCTGCACTGCACCCACCGCAACGTCTCCTCCCCCGCCGACTTCACCAGCGAGATGCTGATCAACAGCTCGGTCGCGCACGAGATCGACGCTGCCCGCTGGCTGCTCGGGCAGGAGCTGACGGCGGTGACCGTGCTGCGTCCGGCGTCCTCGGCGGGTGCGCCCGAGGGCCTGCTCGACCCGCAGTTCGTGCTGTTCGAGACCGAGCAGGGCGCCCTGGTCGACGTGGAGGTCTTCGTCAACTGCGGCTTCGGCTACCAGGTGCGCTGCGAGGCGGTGTGCGAGGCGGGCAGTGCCCGGATCGGCGACGAACACACCATGGTGGTCACCCGCCGGGGCAGGGCCGCCGAGGAGGTGGCGCAGGACTACCTCGTCCGCTTCGCCGACGCCTACGACCGCGAGGTGCAGGCCTGGGTCGACGCCACGCGGCGCGGCCGGGTCACCGGCCCGAGCGTGTGGGACGGCTACGCCTCCGCCGTCGTCGCCGAGGCGGGGGTCCGGGCGCTGGAGACCGGCGGCCGTGCGGCCGTCGAACTCGCCCCGCGCCCGGACTTGTATGCCGAGGTCAGCCGCTGACGCTGGCCGCGCCCGTCTCCAGGTGCCCGGTGAACCGGCGCGCCCAGGTCGCGTCGGAGTCGACGGTCACCGTGAAGTCGTACCAGCCGTCCTGGTAGGCGACAGCGTTGAAGAAGTCCTCCGTCGAGGCGCCCGCCGCGACGGTGTACGTCCAGGGGCCGTCGCTGCGGTAGTGGTTCGAGGTGATCGTGAACTTCACCGCCGAGGAACCCGAGTTGGTCATCTTGAAGTAGATCGCGAGCTTGCCCGTGCCGGGCTCCACGGCATAACGGGTGCTCACCTCCGCCGACTTGCCGGCCTTGGTGGCGTCGCCCTGGAAGCGGCGCAGGAAGCGGTTGGGGCCGACCATGGACAGGTCGTACTTGCCGCCGCCGAAACCGATGCCGATGTTGAAGTAGTCGGAGCCGGTGCCGCCCGCGTCGACCGTGTACTGGTACGGCGTGGTGTCGCGGTAGGCGTTGGGGTGGATGGAGAAGTGGGCCGCGCGGGTCGCCGCGGCGCCCTGGTTGGTCATGGTGAACCAGGCGAGGATCTTCCCGGCGGCCCCGAACTCCAGGTGGTCCAGGTAACCGTTCGGCTGGTACGGCAGCGCGCGGGCCGGGCGGTTGCCGGCCTCCTGGGCGGGCAGCGCGTTGTTCGTCGGCACCGGGTTGGGCAGCGGGCCGCAGGTGCTGAGGCCGATGACGCCGGTCGCGGGCAGGGACACCGTGCCGTAGACCGGGTTGGCGAAGTCGAAGACGCGGGTCAGGTCGCCGCTCACCTTGCGTCGCCAGTCACTGACGTTGGGGCAGGCCGTGGGCTTGCCGATCGCCGTGGTCCACGTCTCCAGGAAGCGCAGCACGGAGGTGTGCTCGAAGACCTCGGAGGAGACCCAGCCGCCGCGCGTCCAGGGCGAGATGACGAGCATCGGCACGCGGAAGCCGAAGCCGTAGGGCACCCCGTTGAGAAACTCGCCGGCGGTTCCGGCGGGCGGCGCCGGAGGCGGGACGTGGTCGAAGAAGCCGTCGTTCTCGTCGTAGTTGAGGAACAGGACGGTCGAGTCGAACACGTCCGGGTCGGCGGCGAGGGCCTGGTAGACCAGGTTGACGAAGTGGGCGCCGTCGCCGGGCGGGGCGTAGGGGTGCTCGGAGAAGGCCTGGTTGGGGACCACCCAGGAGACCTGCGGCAGGGTGCCCGCGACGACGTCGGCCTTGATGGCGGCGGCGATGTCGTCCGGGGTGGAGCCGGTGACCGTGGGCACGGAGGACATGCCCCGGTCGTACAGCGGGTTGCCGGGCTGGGCGTTCGTGAAGTTCTTGAAGTAGGCACAGCCGTTGTCGCCGTAGTTGTCCGCGGCGTTCTGGTAGACCTTCCAGCTCACCCCGGCCGCCTGCAGCGCCTCGGCGTAGTTCTGCCAGGTCAGTCCGGACTCCGAGCCGCCGTCGTAGCTGGCGGAGTCGACCTTGCCGCTCCACAGGTACGTGCGGTTCGGGCCGGTGGCGCTGAGCGCGGAGCAGAAGTAGGCGTCGCAGATCGTGTAGTTGTCGGCGAGCGCGTAGTGGAAGGGGATGTCCGAGCGGTCCAGGTAACCGAGTGAACGCACGTTCCCGACGCCGGAGACCCAGCTGTCCATGCGGCCCTTGTTCCACGCGGAGTGCTGCGAGGACCAGGAGTGCGGCAGGTCGCCGTTGCACTGGGCGAGGGTCTCGCCGTCCTTGCCGCCCGCGGCTGGGGTCGCGCTGAGCTTCCACGGGTACTGGCGGCCGAGCCCGTTGGGCTGGTTGAAGACCGAGTGGCCGCCGCTCAGGGTGATGCCGCTGCGGTCGTCGAAGCCGCGGACGCCCTTGAGGCGGCCGAAGTAATGGTCGAAGCTGCGGTTCTCCTGCATGAGGATCACCACGTGCTTGACGTCCTGGATCGTGCCGGTCGCCGCATTCACGGCCGCGTTCGCCGTCCGCGCGCCGACGCCCAGTGCAGCGCCCGCCGCCACGGAGGCACCGAGCCCCACAAAACCCCTTCGACTGATCGGTGTCATTCGCCCCGTCCTCGTCAGCGGAGTGCCCGTGCGGCACACCGCGCGCAAGGGTGCACGGGCCGGCCGTCGGGGGCCATACCCGTGCGGTGAGGCAAAGATGAACAATATTCAAAGTCGTGCCCGGGCCGTCCCGTACCCGCTCACACCCCGCCGAACAGGGCGCTCAGCCCGCGCTCCACGACGTCCGCCACGTCCTCCTGCCCGGCCGCCACCACGGTGTAGGTGCGCAGCAGGAAGCGGCGCAGCGAGGAAGTGGAGAACTGCAGCACGGCGAGTCCGTACGGCGAGTGGAACTCCAGGACCGTGCGGGTGCCGGCGTACGGCCAGATCTGCACGTCCCCGTGTCCGGCCGGGGCGCGCAGCCCCTGGTCCAGCAGGGCGCGTGCGAAGGTCCAGGTGACCTCCTCGCCGTCGAGGGCCGCCTCGGCGGGGAAGTCCACGAAGACGGCCAGCGGGTCCCCGGTGGTGTAGCGCAGCGTCGCCGCCACCGGGATCTCCTGGTCCTCGGCGGCGATGAGCCGGGCGTAGGTGAGTTGCTCGATAATGGCGTCCATGCTTTTAGGAGTCCGCGGAGGCCGTTCGAATGACGCCAAATCCGGACAGAGTTCGGTGCGTGACGCACGGCCGAACGGCAGCACTGAACACATTCGCGTCGAACATGCGATTGAGTGCTACGCCGAGAGCCGCACGGATGGGTGAACTCCCGTAGTTCGTCTACGACTTGATGCCGCAGACGCGTACGTCATCCGTACTCTGAAATCGCTCCGGGAAGACTCTGGCATATGCCGGAAGCACCACCGTATCGTGTGTTGCCAAATCCCTTACAGGGCGTCGCGGGCTGTGCAACAGTCGTAACGGTTCTCCTCGTCCTCCCTGGCCGTACCGTCCCCCATCGGAGTGCGTCATGCCGTCCCCAGTCTCCGCGGACCGTCCGTCCGCCCAGCCGCCCGAACGCGGCTCGGTCGAGGCGTTGATATCGCAGACGCGGCGGCTCAAGGTCGACGTGCATGCGGTACGACAGGACGCGCAGAGCGACGGTGCGGACCCGGAGGAACGCTGGCAGCGCGCGCTGTGCGATCTCGCCCTGCATCAACTCGAGGATCTGGACGCCCACTTGGCGCAGTTGCGGGACGGCCTGACGTCCGGGCCGCAGGCCCCGGCCGAGTTCACCGACCCGGTCGCCGACCTGCCCGTCGTACGGCCCGCCCCGGCCGGTCCCGCGCCGGGCTCCCTGCTCAGCCGCGTGGGCAGCGCGGAGTGGAACCTGCTGACGGACGAGGTGAGTTGGTCCGGGGAGCTGTACCAGATCCTCGGGCTCGACCCGGCCGGTCCCGCCCTCACCCTGGACGAACTGCCCTCCGTGGTCCTGGAGCAGGACCGGCCGAAACTGACCGCGATGGTGACGGACTGCCTGGTCGACGCGAAGCCCATCGACGGCGAGTTCCACGTCGTCCGGCCCGACGCCTCCGTGCGGACCGTGCACATGATGGGCGAGCCCGTGCTCGGCACCGACGGCAGCACCACCTCGATGTGGGCGGTCCTGCGGGACGTCAGCGAACTGCGCCGCAACCAGCGGACGGTGCGCGAGACCCGTGACTCGTTGCAGCGTCAGCGCCGGCAGGAGCAGACCGAGCACAGGCTCGCGGCCGAACTGCAGGAAGCCGTACTGCCGCCGTGGCGCGGCTCCCTGCGGCTCCCCCGTCAGGGCCCGCACCGCCTCGACCTGGCCGCCCACTACCTGCCGGCCGCGACCGACGCGCGGATCGGCGGCAACTGGTACGACGTGCTGGAGCTCACCGACGGCGACACCCTGCTCGGCGTCGGCGACCTCACCGGGCACGGCGCGGCCGTCGCCTCGGGCATGGCCATGCTGCTCGGGGCCGTGCGCGGCATGGCGATGGCCGGCGCCCAGCCGGGCCAACTCCTTGTCATGCTCAACCAGTTACTCGACTCGACCGTACAGCCCGCCCTCGGCAGCGCCGTCTGCTGCCGCTACCAGCCGGCGAGCCGCACGCTGGTCTGGGCGCAGGCAGGACACCCCGCCCCGCTGCTGTACCGCGACGGGACGGGGCGGCTGCTGGACGCGCCGACGGGCGTCCTGCTCGGCGCCACCTCGGGCGCCGACTACGGGCAAGCCGTTGAGCTCCTTCAGCCGGGTGACCTCCTCCTGCTGTACACGGACGGGCTGGTGCACGGGGACAGGTCGACAGCCGCCACGGACCGCCTGCAGGCCCTCGCCCCGCACCTGGGTACGGCGCGCACCGCGCAGGACTGTGTGCGGACGGTCGTCGAGGAGTTCAGCGGTACCGAGCGCGCGGACGACGCCTGCCTGCTCGTCGCCCGGGTGATCGACTGACGGCACCACCTCGGACAACCCGACGGCACCGCCTCGGACTGCAGCGCGCAGGCCCCCTATGCCCGTGCGCTGTTGTCGCCCTTGGCCCTCGGCTTGGGCAGGGCGAGCCTGATCTCCTCCCGCAGTTGGTGGATCTTCGGATATCCGGCGTACTCGGCGGTGAGCCGGTACATCTGGCGCAGCCGGTCCCAGGTACGGCGCGAGGAGTTCGAGCCCATCGACATCAGGGCCAACCGTGCGTAGCGGTCGGCCTGTTCGGGGTCGTCGGCGATGAAGCAGGCTGACGCCATGGACAAGTGGTCGAAGATCTTCGACCGCTCCCGTCCGTCGACGCGCAGCGCCAGCGCCTTCTCCGCGAAGTGCTGGGCGTGCGAGGCGGCGCCCGGGTCGAACTCCGCCAGGGTGCGGTAGGCCAGGGCCTGCATGCCGTACAGGTCCTCGTTCTTGAAGGTCTGCATCCAGTCCGGCTGTTCGTCCTGGCGCTCGGAGACGAAGAGGTCCTCCGCCTGTCCGAGTGTGCGGCGCATCGCCTGGCCTTTGCCCATCGACGCCTGCGCCCAGGCCTCGATGGTGTGGAACATCGCCTTCGTACGCGGCTGCAGATGCCCTCCCGAACCCTCCTGGGCGAGCTTCATCAGGTCCAGCGCGTCGTCCGGCCGGCCGAGGTGCACCATCTGACGGGCCGCCCGGGAGAGGGCTTCTCCGGCGCGGGGCCGGTCACCGCCCTCGCGGGCGGCATGGGCGGCGATGACGAAGTACTTCTGGGCCGTGGGCTCCAGGCCGACGTCGTGTGACATCCAGCCCGCGAGTACGGCCAGGTTGGCCGCGACGCCCCACAGGCGCCGCTGGAGATGAGGTGGGTGGTGGTAGGCGAGCATGCCGCCCACTTCGTTGAGCTGGCCCACGACCGCCTTGCGCTGAAGCCCGCCCCCGCGGGCCGCGTCCCAGGCACGGAACACCTCGACCGAGCGCTCCAGTTCCTCGATCTCCTGCGATCCGATGGGGGCGGCCTCATAGCGGTCGAACCCAGCGGGGTCGGCATGCAGGGGGTCGTCGAGGACAGGGGCGTCGGCCTTCAGGGCCGGGTCGGTGTGCAACCAGTCGTGCATGGCGCTGCTGAGTGTGGATCCCGCGGCGAGCGCGGCACCCGCGCCCACCAAGCCGCGTCGGTTGAGCATGAGGTCCATTCCCGTGAATTCGGTGAGGACCGCGGCGGTCCGTTCGGGCGCCCATGGCACGCCGTCGGGATGTACGTCGATCCCGCCGCCCTGCCGTTTCCCTGCACGCCCGTGCCGCACCAGACCAAGGTCCTCGATGGTCACGACACGGCCGAGTCGCTCGGTGAACAGAGCAGCCAGCACCCGCGGCACGGGATCGCGCGGGATCTCTCCCATGTCGATCCACCGTCGGACCCGAGAGGTGTCGGTCGACAGCTGGGGGTGGCCCATGGCCGCCGCCTGCCGGTTGACCAGCCTCGCGAGTTCGCCCTTCGACCAGCCGGCCAGGCCGAACAGGTCCGCAAGGCGGGTGTTGGGTTGTCCGCTCACGTCAAGCCCCCAGGTTCTCGGCTGAGTTGACAGTAGCCGGGTGGAGGTTGCCGAGCGACTATTCGCCACGGTTCGCCAGGGTGCGCCAGATGGTGTGCCACTGGGCATCGGGTGTCAGGTAGGAACGCGCCACCCCGACCCGGTCGCCAGTTGTGATGACGGGGCATTCCCCAGGGTGCACCCGGGCGGCCGGGCCGGGTGGGCGCCCACGCTCGGACCATGCGCGCGAAGCATGGACCGAACGCCTGGACGTACAGGCAGGCACCGCAGGCACACGAAGGGATCTGTATCTCCCATGTACGCAGCATCGTCCTCCGTGTCCGCCCCGCCCCGGCCGCTGCGTTCCCGCCCGGCGGACAGCGGTCCGTACCTCGATCCGGCGGCGCGGCCCGCGGCTCCCGTGCTGGGCGTGGGCCGCCCGCGGCGCGTTCCGGGGCAGCCAGGCCCCCAACCGCTCAGCGGGAGACTCGATTTGTCCGGCCCCCAGGGCACGCAGCTGCGCGCCGCGATCGCCTCGGTGCAGCGCATCTGCCCGGAGTTCGCTCCGGTGCAGGTGCTGCGCCGCAGCGGGCGGTCCGTCCTCCTCATCGGAACGACGGGACGCAGCACGGCCGTCGCCAAGTGTCTCCTCGACCACTCGCCCACCTGGGCCGAGCGGATCCGCCACGAAATAGCTGCATACCGCTCGTTCGTCAGGCACCGGCCGCCGGTCCGGGTGCCTCGGCTGATCGCAGCGGATCCGGACAACTGCACACTGGTCATCGAGCGCATGCCGGGCCGGGTGGCCGCCCTGCAGCGGCATCCGCTGGAGGCCCCGCCCCGCGCCGACATCCGGGCCGCGCTCGGCGCCATCTGCCGGCTGAACGCCTGGCGGCCCCCGGCGGGCACCTTCGACATGCCGCTGGACTACGCGGAGTGCATCTCCCGGTACCACGAGCTGGGCCTGCTGACCGACCGGGACCTCGGCGACCTGCAGAAGCTGCTGCACGGCATCGCGCACGCGGCGGGCCGCCAGGGCATGCTGCAGTTCTGCCACGGCGACGCGCTGCTGTCGAACATGCTCCTCTCCCCCGCCGGTCCCGTCCTGGTCGACTGGGAGCACGCCGGCTGGTATCTGCCGGGGCACGACCTGGCGACGCTGTGGCTGGTCCTCGGTGACGCGCCGGTGGCCCGGAAGCAGATCAGCCAGATCGCCCAGTCAGGGGGCCCGGCCGCCCGGGACGCCTTCCTGGTGAACCTGATGCTCCTGCTCACCCGGGAGATCCGTACC
Organism: Streptomyces sp. NPDC002671; assembly: GCF_053592475.1. Classification (NCBI taxonomy): domain Bacteria; kingdom Bacillati; phylum Actinomycetota; class Actinomycetes; order Kitasatosporales; family Streptomycetaceae; genus Streptomyces; species Streptomyces sp. NPDC002671. Next base: position 159,189 of record NZ_JBSFVU010000012.1, on the reverse strand, counting down.
TACGAGACGGCCGTGCAGCGTTCGATGCACGACTCGGCCCCGGCGGCACAGGGCACGCCCCATCCTGGTGCTGCGCCGTCCGGCGAGGAACAGCGGCTGCTGCTCAGGCGGCTGCACGACGACTGCCAGCTGGCCCGCAAGGCGGTGCGCGCGGCGGTCGGCACTCGCTGACGGGGACGAAGGTCCGCGGAGCGCCAGAGCTGCGGCGCACCGCGGACCTTCGTATGTGCACGCGCACCACAAACGTTCACAGGGACCCGGGGGTTACGCCCACAGGTGTACGCCACTGACGCCCCGCAGGCCCGGCCACCGCCGCCGCGAAACTCGCCGAAACCCTCCATGACGTGGGAAATCATCGCCCTGAAGGCATCATTGACGGATCGTCGGCAAGCCGGTACCACTGACCCAGTTCGGCGCCGCTCGCCCCGCCACGCCCGCCCGTCACAGGAGGCTGCATTGCGAGGATCCGCCACCGACCCCACGTCCAGGCCCGGTCACAGACATCTGAGGGCGACCGCCGGCACCTTCGCCTCCGCGGCCCTGCTGCTGCCACTGCTCGGCGCGGCCCCGGCCCAGAGCGCCACCGAGACCTCCACCGGCCGGCTCCAGCAGGCGTTCGCCACCGCGGCGGCCGAGTACCACGTCCCGCAGAGCGTCCTGCTGGCCCTCTCCTACCTCCAGTCCCGCTGGGACGCCCACGCCGGCGCGCCCAGCGTGACCGGCGGCTACGGCCCGATGCACCTCACGGACGCCCGGGCCGCGCTCGCCACAGCCGAGCACTTCGCCGAGGGCAGCGAGGACGCCCGCGGCGACGCGGCCCGCGCCGCCCTGCACCCCGACCCCGACCTCAAGGTGCCGGCCGAGTCCACGCTCCCGGCCCGCCTGAAGACGCTGCCGAAGGCGGCGGAGCTGACCGGCCTGTCCGCCGAACAGCTGCGCACCGACCCGGTGGCGAACGTGACCGGGGGCGCCGCCCTGCTCGCCGACGCACAGAAGGAACTGGGCGAACCGCTGAGCAACGACCCGGCCGAGTGGTACGGCGCGGTGGCCCGCTTCTCCGGTGCGGACGACTCGGCGACCGCGGCGGCGTACGCGAACGACGTCTACGACGTCCTGCGCACGGGTGAGGAACGCACCACGGACGCGGGCCAGCTGGTCGCCCTGGCCGCCCAGCCCGGGCTGAGCCCCGACACCGCCCAGCTGGCACGGGCGGGCCTGCGCGCGCCCCGCACCGACGGCACCGAGTGCCCCGCATCGGTGTCCTGCGAGTCGGTCCCGGCGCCGTACGCCGAGTTCGGGAACGACGACTACGGCAACCACGACCTCGGCGACCGGCCGGTGTCACAGGGCATCAAGTACATCGTCGTCCATGACACGGAGGGCACCTGGGACGGGGTGCTGAACCTGGTCCAGGACCCCACCTATGTGTCGTGGAACTACACCATCCGTTCCACCGACGGTCTGATCGCCCAGCACGTCAAGGCGAAAGACGTGGCCTGGCACGCGGGCAACTGGTACATCAACGCCAAGTCCATCGGCATCGAGCACGAGGGCTTCCTGGCCAACCCGGACGCCTGGTACACGGAGGCGATGTACCGGTCCTCGGCCCGGCTGGTGAAGTACCTGGCCGATACCTACGGCATCCCGCTGGACCGGCAGCACATCCTGGGCCACGACACCGTGCCCGGACCGACGGCCGGCTCCATCCCGGGCATGCACACGGACCCCGGCCCGTACTGGGACTGGCAGCACTACTTCCAGCTGCTCGGCCACCCGTTCAAGCGGACCGGCCGCAAGGACGCCGACCTGGTCACGATCCTGCCGGACTACGACGCCAACCGGCCCACGTACACGGGCTGCACCACCGCGGGCGAGCCCTGCACGGTCCACGGCTCCACCGACGTGCGGCTCTACTCCGACCACGACGCGAACGCGCCGCTGATCAAGGACGTCGGGCTCCGCAGCGACCCGACCACCGAGGTGAACGACCTGTCCTCGCGGGTCTCCACCGGCCAGCAGTTCGCGGTCGCGGACCGCTGGGGCGACTGGACGGCCATCTGGTACCTCGGGCAGAAGGCCTGGTTCCAGAACCCGCCCAAGGAGCCGACGGCGGTGGCTGCCTCCGGCCGCGTGGTGACCCCGAAGGACGGCCTCACCAGCATTCCGGTGTACGGCCGCGCCTACCCGGAGAAGGACGCCTACCCGGCGGGGGTTCCCGCCCAGTCGGTGGTGCCGCTGCCGTACACCCTCCCGGCCGGGCAGAAGTACGTGGTCGGCGACGAGGTGCCGGGCGAGTACTTCTACGCGGTCACCTTCACCACCGACTCGCACCGGGTCGTCGTCGGCAAGGACCTGTACTACGAGATCCAGTACGGCCACCGGGTCGCGTTCGTACGCGCCGCGGACGTCCGCCTCGAAGGCGCGGCCGGCTAGCGGATCATCTCTCAGCCCTGCTGGAAAAGCTCCGCCGGGAGCGGCTTCAGCAGGGCGTAGAGGTCGTCGGTGATGGGGCGGTCCCAGGCGGCGATGGTCACGAGGACGCCGTCGCTGCGGTCGAACTGCACGCAGGAGATCCGGCTCTCGGACAGCTTCAGGCGCCGCACGATGAGCAGGTTGTCGCCCTGGAGGACGGGGGTGTCCTCGGTGCCGACGACGGTGACCTCCTCGTCGTTCTCCAGTGCCAGCAGCAGCTGCCCCACCTCGAAGGGGATCTCGCCCTCGACGACGTCCCGGGCCGGGGAGCCCTCGGGCAGGTTGCCGATGATCATGGCGGGGCCGCGGCCACCGAAGAGGTCGTAGCGCAGGAAGACACCCTGGCAGGTGCCGTCGGGGGCGGGCAGCAGGCCCGCGCCGAGGTTGCCCGGCCAGTCGCCCGGGTCCATGGCCAGCACGTCGAAGTCGGGTCCGGCGGGAGTGGCGCTGCGGCGGCGGAGGAACGACATGCGGCCATGGTACGTGCCCGCGCGTGCTGGACGACGTGCGGGCGGCGCCCCGCCGGGCCCGACCCGCCGCTCGGCCCACTACGGCGTGTCGCCGTACCTGAGCACACCGCAGGTGGGGCCCGGTCATTCCTCCGACGGCTCCGGTGGCACCACCGCGACCGGGCTCGCCGCGTGCAGCAGGACCGCCTGGGTGACCGAGCCCATCATGCGGGCGGGGGCGAGCAGGCGTCGCCGGTGGCGGCCGACGACGACCAGGCCGGCGTCCTTGGAGGCGGCGACGAGGTGACCGGCCGCGTCGCCGGGCAGAGCCTCGACGACGGCGCGGACGCCGGGGTGGCGCCCGCGGTGCGGGGCGAGGAAGCCCTCGGCGAGAACACGGGTCTCGCTCTCGACGGCCTGCTGGTCGACCAGGAGCGGCAGCACCTGGCCGGCCGCGGCCCAGGGCTGCATCGGCCACGGGTAGGCGGCGATCACCTGCACCCGGGCCTCGCGCGCGGCGGCCTCGGCGAAGGCGAAGGCGAGCGTGGCCTCGTCGGGGCTGTCGACGTGCAGGCCGGCGACCACGCGGGGGCCGGGCGCGGCGGGTCCGTCGCCGTGGTCCCCCTCTGCCCGCAAGGCGTGGGAGGCACCCCCATCGCGGCCGGGCCGGGGTACGACGACCACCGGGCACGCGGCGTCCCGCGCCGCGGCCAGGCTGTTGGAGCCGAGCAGCAGACTGGCGAAGCCACCTCGTCCCCGGGAGCCGAGCACCAACAGCTGGGCGTCCGCGCCGAGTTCGGGCAGCAGCGCGCCGGGCACGCCTTCCAGGCCCACGTACTCCACGGCGGGCGGCTCGGCGCGGTCCGCGAGCAGGGCGCGCACCTGGTCGAGCACCGGGTCGCCTGCCGTCTCGGGCGGCCCGGCGACCAGTACGTCGGCCTGGCCCCAGGCTGCGTACTGCCGTACGTGCACCACCCGCAGCGTCGCCGCGCGGCGACGGGCCGTGTCCCACGCCCACTCCAGGGCGCGCAGGCTGTCCTCCGACCCGTCCACCGCGGCGATGACCGGCGCAGCGCTCATCCTTCCTCACCTCCGGAACACGACCCCCGCTCTGCCGGGCCAGCCTCGCTCAGGCGCGGGCTCAGGCAGGGCCTCAACGGTCGCGTGTCCGGAAATCCGGCCGGAACACCCCCGGTTCGGCCCGCGTCGCCGGATCGGGAGCGGGTGCACTCAGGTCAGGTCGAACTCCCCTTCCCGCGCTCCGGAAACGAACGCACCCCATTCGGCAGGGGTGAAGATCAGGGAGGGACTCTCCGGCCGGTCGCTGTTGCGCATCGCGATGAAGCCCTCGACAAAAGCGATCTGGACATCCCCCCGACCTCGGCTGCTGGACTGCCAGTCGGCCTTGCTGAGGTCCAGCTCCGGCTTGTCCCAGCCCACGAGCGGCTGCTGCTGGGTGGTGCTCTCGGCCACGTCCGTGCTCCTCCCGGTTCCGTCGTCCGCGGGTCAGCCTAGCGATCGCCCGGGACGGCCGACAGGCCGCGTGAGGTGGACTTTCGTGCGGTCCTCAGGCGTCGGGCGGCCGGGAGCCCACGAGCCACATGGAGAAGAACTGGGAGCCGCCGCCGTAGGCGTGCCCGAGGACCTTCCGGGCGCGGTCCACCTGGTGCTCCCCCGCCTGCCCGCGCACCTGGAGGGCGGCCTCGGCGAAGCGGATCATGCCGGAGGCGCCGATGGGGTTGGTGGAGAGCACACCGCCCGACATGTTCACGGGCAGGTCGCCGTCCAGCTCGGTCACCCCGGACTCGGTGAGCTTCCAGCCCTCGCCCTCGGCGGCGAAGCCGAGGTTCTCCAGCCACATGGGTTCGTACCAGGAGAACGGCACGTACATCTCGACGGCGTCGATGTCCCGGCGCGGGTCGGCGATGCCGGCCTGCCGGTAGACGTCTGCGGCGCAGTCCTTGCCGGCCTGCGGGGAGACGAAGTCCTTCCCGGCGAACAGGGTCGGCTCGCTGCGCATGGCGCCGCCGAGCAGCCAGGCGGGCGGCCGGGGAGCTCGGGCGGCTCCGGCGCGGTCGGTGAGGACCATGGCGCAGGCGCCGTCGGAGGACGGGCAGGTCTCGGAGTAGCGGATGGGGTCCCACAACATGGGTGAGGCCACCACCTTCTCCAGGGTGATGTCGTGCTCGTGGAGGTGGGCGTAGGGGTTCTTCAGCGCGTTGCGGCGGTCCTTGTAGGCGACGAGGGAGCCGATGGTGTCGGGGGCACCGCTGCGCCGCATGTAGGCGCGGACGTGCGGGGCGAAGAAGCCGCCGGCGCCGGCGAGCAGGGGTTGCTGGAAGGGGATCGGCAGGGACAGGCCCCACATGGCGTTGGACTCGGACTGCTTCTCGAAGGCCAAGGTCAGTACCGTGCCGTGCACGCGGGCCGCGACCAGGTTGGCGGCGACCAGCGCGGTGGAACCGCCGACGGAGCCGGCGGTGTGCACGCGCAGCATGGGCTTGCCCACGGCGCCCAGCGCGTCGGCGAGGTACAGCTCGGGCATCATCACGCCCTCGAAGAAGTCGGGCGCCTTCCCGATGACGACGGCGTCGATGTCGGCCCACGTCAACTCGGCTTCCTCGAGCGCCCTTCGGGCCGCCTCGCGGACGAGTCCGGCGATCGAGACGTCCCGGCGGGCGGCCACGTGCTTGGTCTGGCCGATTCCTACGACGGCGACGGGCTCCTTGCTCATCGTGGCTCCCCTTCGAGTACGGCGACCAGGTTCTGTTGCAGGCAGGGGCCGGAGGTGGCGTGGGCGAGGGCGCGGTCGGACTCACCGCGGTGGATGCGGGCGGCGGCTTCGCCGATGCGGATGAGGCCGGCGGCCATCACGGGGTTGGCGGCGAGGGCGCCGCCGGAGGGGTTGACGCGGACGCGGTCGCCGAGGCGGAGTGCCTTGCGCAGGACGACCTCCTGCGCGGTGAACGGCGCGTGCAACTCGGCCGTGTCGACGGGCCGTTCGAAGGCGCCGGACTTCTCGGCGGCGAGCCGGGTGGAGGGTGAGTCGGTGAGGTCACGCAGGCCCAGCCCGTGGGCCTCGATGCGGTGGTCGATGCCGCGGATCCAGGCGGGCCGCTCGCACAGCTCGCGGGCCCGGTTCCCGGCGGCGAGGATCACGGCGGCGGCGCCGTCGCCGACGGGCGGGCAGTCGCCGGTGCGCAGCGGCCGTACGGCGTAGTCGCCCTGGGCGACCTGGCCCTTGAGCTGGGCGTGGGGGTTGGCGGCGGCGTCGGCGCGGCTGCGGGCGCCGATCGCGGCGAGCGCGGCCTCGTCGGTGTCTCCCGCGTCGATGAGTGCCTGTGCCTGAAGGGCGGCGACGGCGACGGAGTCCGGCCACAGGGGGGCGAGGTAGTAGGGGTCGAGCTGTCGCGTGAGCACGTCCCGCAGCGAGCCCGGCGAGGACTTGCCATAGGCGTACACGAGCGCGGTGTCGGCGTCCCCGGTGAGCAGCTTCGTCCACGCTTCGTACAGCGCCCAGGCGCCGTCCATCTCGACGTGCGACTCGGAGATCGGGGGCCAGGCGCCGACGCCGTCGAGGGCGAGGGTGAAGGAGAAGGCGCGGCCGGCGAGGTAGTCGCTGGAGCCGGAGCAGGTGAAGCCGATGTCGGCGGCCCTGAGGCCGGTCCGGTCCAGGACGTCGTGCAGCACCGGCATGAGCAGCTCGACCTCGGACGACTCCTCGGTGGAGCGCCGGTGGTCGGTCTGGGCGAAGGCGACAACCGCGATGTCCCGGACCGCGGGGGCTTCTGCACTGGTCACAGCAGCTCCTTGTACGTGTCGTAGTCGGCGTCGGGTTCGCCGGTGGGCCGGTAGTGACCGGGGTGGCGCGCTCCTTGCGTCCACACCGGCTCGACCCTCAGTCCCATGCGCACCTCGTCGTAGGGGATGCCGCCGATCCGGGCGTGCAGGGCGAGGTCGGCGCCGTCGAGGGCGATGTGTGCGTAGACGTACGGCACCTCGATGTCCAGGTTCTTCGCCTTGATGTTGACGATGCAGAACGTGGTGACCGTGCCGCGGGGACCCACCTCGACCTGTTCCGCTGTGGCCACGCCACATGTGGGGCACGCACCCCTCGGCGGGACGTACACCTTGCGGCAGGCGGGGCAGCGCTCGCCGACGGTCCGCTGTTCGGCGAGGGCGTCGATGTAGGCGGACTGGGCGCGGCCGGGCGAGTAGGTGTAGTCGAGGCGGGCGGGGGCGACGATGCCGGTGAGCGGGTTCTCGAACTCGCCGGTGTGGCCGCCCGGTTCCTCCGGTTCGCCGTCGTACGGCTCGAAGCACGCGATGTCGGTGATGGCGCCGGAGCGTCCTCCGGCCCAGCGGATCCGCACCCGCATGCCGGTGTGTACGGCTTCGGGGCCCGGGGCGTCCAGGGCGTGCAGCAGGGCGGTGTCGGCGCCGTCGAGCCGGACCAGGACCCAGGCGAAGGGGCCGGCGAGGGGCTGGCCGCGGCGGGGGGCGTGGTTCCATGCCCAGGTGGTGACCGTGCCCGTGGGCGCGACCTCCACCAGGTCGCGGATCTCCTCGGCGGTGGCGGGGTCGTACTCGACGGGTGGTACGAGGGTGCGGCCGTCGGTGGTCCGCACGCCGAGAACGACGCGTTCGCGCAGGCCGCTCAGAAAGGCGCTCTGCACGGGGCCGAGGGAGCGGGTGAAGGGGAATTCTACGACGAGGGGGGCTTTGAGGGCTGCGGGCATCGAGGGCTCCTCGGGTCACGCGCGCTTGTAGACGGGGGGCCGTTTCTCCGCGAAGGCGCGGGCGCCTTCCTTGGCGTCGGCGGTGTCGAAGACCGGCCAGCCGCGGGCGAGTTCGGCGGCGAGGCCGTCGGTCTCGGTCAGCTCCGCGGTCTCGTACACCGATGCCTTCACGGCCTCGACGGCGAGTGGACCGCAGGCGTTGATCTGCTCGGAGATCTCCAGCGCCTTGGCGAGCGCGGTGCCGTCGGGGACGACGTGCCCGATCAGCCCGATCCGGGCGGCCTCGGCGGCGCTGTAGGGCCGTCCGGTGAGCAGCATCTCCAGGGCGTGGGTGCGCGGGATCTGGCGCTGCAGACGGACCGTCGAGCCGCCGATCGGGAAGAGGCCGCGCCTCACCTCGAACAGGCCGAAGGTCGCGGACTCGCCCGCGACGCGGATGTCGGTGCCCTGGAGGATCTCGGTGCCGCCCGCGACGCAGTACCCCTCGACGGCGGCGATCACCGGTTTGCGGGGCCGGTGGTGGCGCAGCATGGCCTTCCAGTGCAGATCGGGGTCGGCCTTGAGCCGGTCGCGGTATTGCTCCCCGGCCATGCCCTGGCCGGCCAGGGCCTTGAGGTCCATGCCGGCGCAGAAGGCTCCGCCGGCCCCGGTGAGCACGATCGAGCGGATCGCGTCGTCCTCGTCGGCCTCGGCCCAGCCGTCGTACAGGCCGACGAGCATGGGCAGCGAGAGCGCGTTCTTCGCGTCAGGCCTGTTGAGCGTGAGCACCAGTGTGGCGCCCTCGCGCCGCACGGTGAGGTGTTCCGTCCCTCCCATTACCCTTCTCCCCTCGGTGAGAACGAGAACAGGTTGCAGTAGGCGAGGGAGCACTTCAAGGGTTTCCTGACAGGCAGTCAGATTTCTTCGCGCGCACCCTTCCCAGTTGCGCCGCCCTTTGCTCTGATGACCGGCGAGCCGACAGATGCCCTTTCTTCGCCGGGAGCACCGGGGTCAGGAGGAGCGGTGGAGTACAACCTTGCCGATCTGTTCGAGTCCGTCGTCGACGTGGTCCCGGACCGCGAGGCGCTCGTGTACCTCGACCACCCCGGCACGGGCGCGGAGCGCCGCCTGACGTACACGGAGGTGGACGCCGCCGCCAACCGCGTCGCCCACCACCTGATCGACGCCGGTCTGCGCCCCGGCGAGCATCTGGGCCTGCATCTGTACAACGGCGTGGAGTACCTGCAGACGGTGCTGGCCTGCCTGAAGGCCCGCATCGTCCCGGTGAACGTCAATTACCGCTATGTCGAAGAGGAGTTGGTGTACCTCTACCGGGACGCCGATCTGGCGGCCCTGGTCTTCGACGCGGAGTTCGGGGAGCGGGTGGCGGGGGCGCTGCCGCACGCGCCGGGACTGCGGCATCTGCTGCGCGTGGGGACGGCCGGCGGCGAGGTGCCGGGGGCGCTGCCGTTCGAGGAGGCGGAGGCGTCCGGTTCGTCCGAGCGGGGGTTCCCGGCCCGTTCCGGCGACGACCAGTTCATCATCTACACCGGCGGCACGACCGGCATGCCGAAGGGCGTGATGTGGCGTCAGGAGGACCTGTTCTTCGCGGGGTTGGGCGGCGGGGCGCCGACCGGGGTGCCGGTGAAGGCGCCGGAGGAGCTGGCCGAACGAGTCGCCGCGGGCGGCTCCGGAATCACCTTCTTCCCCACTCCCCCGCTGATGCACGGCACCTCGACGCTCACTGCGTTCATCGGTTTCAACTTCGGCCAACGGGTGGTGCTGCACCGCCGGTTCGTGCCGGAGGAGGTGCTGCGCACCGTCGAGAAGGAGAAGGTCAGCAGCATGTCGCTGGTCGGCGACGCGATGCTCCGGCCGCTGATCGACGCGCTGAACGGGCCGCTGAAGGGCACGGACTGTTCGGCGCTGTTCAGCGTCTCCTCCTCGGGGGCGATCATGTCGGAGACGGTACGGCGGCAGTTCCGCGAGCTGGTCCCGAACGCGCTGCTGCTGAACAACTTCGGTTCGTCCGAGTCCGGCTTCAACGGCACGGCGACGGAGGACTCGGGGCCCGAGCGGGGTTTCCGCATCCGGGTCAACTCCCGTACGCAGGTGGTGGACCCGGCGACGCACGAGCCGGTCGCGGTGGGCGAGGTCGGCCGGGTCGCCCAGTGCGGCCATGTGCCGCTCGGCTACTACAACGACCCGCGGAAAACCGCCGAGACCTTCTTCGAGAAGGACGGCATCCGCTGGGTGCTGCTGGGCGACATGGCGACGGTCGACGAGGAGGGGGTCGTCACCGTCCTCGGCCGCGGCTCGCAGTGCATCAACACCGGTGGCGAGAAGGTGTATCCGGAGGAGGTCGAGCAGGCGCTCAAGGCTCACCCGGACGTGTACGACGCGCTGGTCGCCGGGGTGCCGGACGCGCGGTGGGGCAACCATGTGGCGGCCGTCGTCCAGTTGCGCGAGGGGGCGCGCCGGCCGTCGCTCACCGACATCCAGGACCACTGCCGTACCCGGCTGGCCGGCTACAAGATCCCGCGCCAGCTGGTGATCACGGACGCCATCCGCCGCTCCCCGAGCGGCAAGGCGGACTACCGGTGGGCCCGGGAGGCGGCGGTGTCGGCGGACCGCCAGGACCGGCGGAACCGGCACGACAAGTACGACCGGTAGCGGGCGTGCGGCCTTTGGGACGCGCCGGTTACCTGCGGAAACGTGAGTCTGCCCCGGAGTGTCCCGCCGTCGTGCGGGGTCCGCCACGACATACGCTGTGCGCGCCCGATCGGGGCACGCACGGAAGGACCTTCGGGTGTCGCACCTCACTGCTCGTCAACTACCGCCCGACGACGTCTCGGAGAGCGATGAGACGGGTGAGGACTCCTCGGCACCCCGGGCATCCCGGCTGGCGCGCGGGGCCGCCGTCGCGACGACCGTCCTGGCCGCCGTCCTGGTGCTCGGCGCCCTGCTGCTGCCGAACCACCTCGACCAGCTCACCCTCGACGCGTTCCTGCGCATCCCGGCCGAGGCCGTCCTCCTCGCCGCACTGCTGCTCGTACTGCCGCCCCGGACGCGGGGCTTGGCCGCGGTCGCCGTCGGCCTGCTGCTCGGGCTGCTGACTGTCCTCAAGTGCCTCGACATGGGCTTCTACTCGGTGCTGGAGCGCCCCTTCGACCTGGTGCTGGACTGGGTGGTGCTCGACGCCGCGGCGGACTTCCTGTGCAAGTCCTTCGGCCGGACCGATGAACTGCTCGCTCTCGGCTGCGCCTTGCTGCTCGCGCTGGCGCTGCTTGTCCTCACCACGCTCGCCATGGTCCGGCTGACCCGCCTGATGGCCCGTCACCGTCAGCCCGCCATGAAGGGCATCATCGTGCTGGGCACCGCCTGGATCGTCTGCGTCACCCTGGGCCTGCGGATCGGCGACGCCCCGGTCGCCGCCAAGACGGACGCCGAACTCGTCGCCAACCGCGTCCAGCAGGTCCGCACCGGCCTCCAGGACGCCCAGGTGTTCCGCCGGGAGGTCGCCGCCGACGCCTTCGCGCACACCCCGCGCGAGCGGCTGCTGGCCGGACTGCGCGGCAAGGACGTGCTGTTCACGTTCGTGGAGAGTTACGGCCGTACGGCGATCGAGGACCCGGCGATGGCCCCGCGCATCGGCGAGGTCCTGAAGGAGGGCACCGCCTCGCTGAAGGCGGCCGGTTTCGCGGCGCGCAGCGGCTGGCTCGGGTCGCCGGTGACGGGCGGCGGCAGCTGGCTGGCGCACTCGACGTTCATGTCCGGCCTGTGGATCTCCAACCAGCAGCGGTTCCGCAATCTGACCTCGGGCGACCGCATGACCCTCACCCGGTACTTCCGCGAGACCGGCGCCTGGCGCACGGCCGGCATCGTGCCCGGGGTGGAACGGGCCTGGCCCGAGGGCAGGTTCTTCGGCCTGGAGCACGTCTACGACGCCGCCCACCTCGGATACCACGGTCCGCGCTTCGGCTGGTCACAGGTGCCTGACCAGTTCACCCTGGAGGCCTTCCGGCGGCTGGAGTTCGACAGGCGCCGCCGGGGTCCGCTGATGGCGGAGATCATCCTCACGTCCAGCCATCACCCCTGGGCACCCGTGCCCCGACCGGTCGACTGGGCGGACCTGGGCGACGGCTCGGTCTTCCGGGGCATCAAGAAGCAGGGCAAGGACCCCGAGGAGGTCTGGAAGAATCCGGAGAGCGTGCGCACCGAGTACCGCAATGCCATCGCGTACTCGCTGCGCAGCCTCGTCGGGTTCCTGCGGCGCTACGGCGACGAACGCACCGTTCTGGTCTTCCTCGGCGACCACCAGCCGGTGCCGGCCGTGACCTCGGGCAGCCCGCGCAAGGACGTGCCCGTCACGATCGTCGCCCACGACCCGAAGATCCTCGCCCGGATCTCCGGCTGGGGCTGGACGGCCGGCCTGAAACCGGCTGCCGACGCTCCCGTCTGGCCGATGAGCGCGTTCCGGGACCGGTTCATGCGGGCGTACGGCCCGCCGTCGCACTGACCGGAGCGTCGTCCCCTGCCAGGAAGGGCTCCAGTACGGCCAGGTACTCCTCCGGCCGGGTCTCGTGCACCAGATGCCCGGTGTCCAGGGTCACCAGCCGGGCGTCCGGGATGAGGTGCGCCAGCTGTGCGACCTGGTCCTGCGAGATGGGGCTGGTCGGGCCGCCCCCGATCACCAGCGTGGGCATGGTGATCCGCTCCATGTGGTCCCACCACACAGGAGGGGGTGCGTTGCGTTGTTCGTCGGTGGCCCGCACCATCAGCCAGTCGCAGGGCAGCTCCTCGTCGGGCTGGACGGCGAGGGGGCGGGGCGGATCGAGCGGCACCGGCGCGCACACGTCCTCCAGCACCAGACGCCGTACGGCACCGGGGTGGCGCTGGGCCAGCAGGTAGGCGACGACACCGCCCAGCGAGTGGCCCACGACGTCGGCGCGGTCGATCCCGAGCGCCGTGAGCAGGGCGTGGACGTCGTCACGCATCAGCTGGCAGGAGTACTCCCCCGGCCAGTCGCTGCGCCCGTGGCCGCGCAGGTCCGGTGCGTAGACCCGGCGCGGGTGCGGCGGCGCGGCGAGCCGCTCGGCGATCCGCGTCCAGTCCGCGCCGTCGGCGCCCCGGCAGTGCAGCAGCACGACGGGCGGGGCGCCCTCCGGGCCCCGGACGCGGCAGGCGAGCCTGATGCCGTTCGCGGTCACGAATCGCGGTTCGGTGTCCATGCCGGGAGGCTGGCCGCGCGGTCAGGCCCGCAATCCCCGCTCTGCCGACGGCAGATCGCCGCCGCCGTCGCCATGGGCGTCCGCGTCGAGGAAGGCGGTGACGCGGTGCACGAACCACTGCGGGTCGTCCAGCCAGGGGTAGTGGCCGGCCCCCGGCTGGACGGCGACCTCAGCCTGCGGGAAGGCGGCGGCGGTGCGGCGGGCCAGGTCGGGGCGGGGACCGCCGTCGACCTCGCCCGCGTGCACGAGGACCGGGGCGGCCAGCGCGGCGAGGGCCGCCCGGGTCACGTCCGGGGTGAAGGCGCCCTCGCCGAAGTAGCGCTCGCCCGCCTCCTCGTTGGTCTGCTCCAGCTCGGCGGCCGTGTGTGCCAGGGCCGCCTCGTCCCAGCGGCCGTAGAAGAACGGCAGGAAAGCGTCGTCGAAGTCGGCGTCACCGGCCAGCCAGGCCCGGAACGCGGGGAAGGCCTCCGCGAACCAGGGCTCGTCCGCCCGCAGGCGGGCCGCGGCCAGCCGGTCCTCGGGAGTCGCCCGCATCCCCAGAGCCGACGGATTGGGCGTGATCAGCACGAGCCGCCGTACCCGGTGCGGGTAACGGGCCACGTAGAGCATCGCCAGGGCTCCGCCGGCCGAGTGGGCGAGCAAATCCATGTGCTCCAGCCCCATGTGGGCGCGCCATAGCTCGACGTCCTCGACCATCCGGTCACAGCGGTAGGTCGCCGGGTCCGCCGGCGCCTCGGACTCACCCGTGCCCCGTAGATCGAGCAGGGCGAGCCGGCGATGGGCGGTGAGTCCGCCCAGGTCTCCGAAGTAGGCGGAGGCGCGCATGGGACCGCCGGGCAGGACGGCGAGGGGCTCGCCGGTGCCCCGGAGGTGGTAGGCGAGCCGAGTCCCGTCGGCCGCGGTGAAGATGGGCATGCGGAGATCATCACGGTGCCGCCCGCCGCGCCGCAATGCATTACCGACCGGACCGGGGGCGAGGTCGGACGCAGGGTCGGGGTCCACGCCGAAATTCACGGCAGACCTCTTGCCTGGAACCGATTGGCCTGAATTACTGGCCCCGAACAGGGCGACCGAATGATCGGTCGTCCGGAATGTGCGGCTGGTGAGGGAGACGTCCCGATGGCGGATGCGACGGACCTGCTCGACGCGGGCGAACGGCTCGGACCGGAGGAGCTGCGGGCGCTTCAGCTGGAGCGGCTGCGCGCCTCGCTGCGGCACGCCTACGACCACGTGCCCTTCTACCGCGACTCCTTCACCAAGGCCGGGGTCCACCCGGAGGACTGCCGTTCCCTCGCCGACCTGGCCCGCTTCCCCTTCACCACCAAGGCCGACCTGCGCGAGAACTACCCGTACGGGATGTTCGCCGTGCCCCGCGATCAGGTCCGCCGTATCCATGCGTCGAGCGGCACCACGGGACTCCCGACGGTGGTCGGCTACACGGACAACGACCTTTCCGTGTGGGCCGACATGGTGGCGCGTTCGATCCGGGCGGCGGGCGGCCGGCCCGGTGACACGGTGCATGTGGCGTACGGCTATGGACTGTTCACGGGCGGCCTGGGCGCCCACTATGGCGCCGAACGCCTGGGCTGTACGGTCATCCCCGCGTCCGGCGGCATGACGGCCCGCCAGGTCCAGCTGATCCGGGACCTGGAACCGGACATCATCATGGTCACCCCCTCCTACATGCTCACCCTGCTGGACGAGTTCGAACGGCAGGGCGTGGACCCGCGCGGCACCTCGCTGCGGGTGGGCGTATTCGGGGCGGAGCCGTGGACAGAGCAGATGCGGCGCGAGATCGAGGAACGGTTCGCGATCGACGCCGTGGACATCTACGGGCTGTCCGAGGTGATCGGCCCGGGTGTGGCCCAGGAATGTGTGGAGACCAAGGACGGCCTCCATGTGTGGGAGGACCACTTCTATCCGGAGGTGGTGGATCCGATCACCGGCGAGGTGCTGCCGGACGGTGAGCAGGGCGAGCTGGTGTTCACCTCGCTCACCAAGGAGGCCATGCCGGTCATCCGGTACCGGACCCGGGACCTGACCCGGCTGCTGCCCGGCACGGCCCGGGTGTTCCGGCGGATGGAGAAGATCACCGGCCGCAGCGACGACATGGTGATCCTGCGCGGGGTCAACCTCTTCCCGACCCAGATCGAGGAGATCGTGCTGCGCACCCCGGGCGTGGCACCGCACTTCCAGCTCCGCCTCACCCGGGAGGGCCGCCTGGACGCACTCACCGTCCGCGCCGAGGCCCGCCAAGGAGCCACCCCGGAGACCCGGGAGGCAGCCGCCCGCTCCATCGTCGCCGCCGTGAAGGACGGCATCGGCGTGTCCGTGGACGTGGAGATCGTGGAGCCGGAGTCGCTGGAGCGGTCGGTGGGCAAGATCCGCCGGATCGTCGATCTCCGGCCGCGTTAGGGTCGGTGGAAGAGTTCCCGGGCCCGGCGGGCGATCTCGTCCGGTGTCAGGTCCTCGATGTGCGTGAGGAAGACCCAGACGTGCCCGAAGGGGTCGCGCAGAATCGTCGTGCGGTCGCCGTGGAACTGGTCGGCCGGGGGCTGGAGCAGTTCCGCGCCGGCCGCGACGGCCTGCCTCGCCAACGCGTCGACGTCGGCGACGTAGGCGTGCAGTCCCACCGTAGTGCCGCCGAGGGCGGTCGGTGCACTGAAGACCGGCCCCTCGGCATCGCCCAGCATGATGGTGGAGCCCTGGACGCTGACCTCGGCGTGCACGATGCGTCCGTCCGGGCCCGCGAGGCGGAAGAGTTCCACGGCACCGAACGCCTCGGTGTAGAAGTCGATCGCGGCGGCGGCGCCGTCGACCATCGCATGGGCGATCACGGCGTTGCGGTAGGTGTCAGGGGCGGTGGCCGTGGGCGTGGTCGCAGGCGTGTGCGTGGTCATGAAACTGCCTCCTTGGTCGGGCTGTTACCGATGACCACGAACGTAGAAGCTCGACCGAACTTGAGGTCAACCGCTGCCCGGCAGGCGCCCCGCAGGGTTCAGCCGCTGAACCGGTCCCGCAGCTCCCGTTTGAGGATCTTGCCGCTCGCGTTGCGCGGCAGTTCCTCCACGAAGAGCACCTTCTTGGGCGCCTTGAACGCAGGGAGCTTCTCCCGCACGTGGGAGACGAGTTGGGCCTCCGTGACATCGCCGCGCGGGACGACGACCGCGGTGACGGCCTCGATCCAGCGTTCGTCGGGCAGGCCGATCACGGCGGCCTCGGCGACGGCTTCGTGGGTGTAGAGGGCGTCCTCGACCTGGCGTGAAGCGACCAGCACGCCACCGGAGTTGATGACGTCCTTCACCCGGTCGACGATGGTGAAGTAGCCCTCCGGGTCGCGCACCGCGAGGTCACCGGAGTGGAACCAGCCGTCACGGAAGGCTGCCGCGGTCTCCTCGGGCTTGTCCCAGTAGCCCTCGCACAACTGCGGTGAGCGGTAGACGATTTCACCGGGCGTGTCGTCGGGCACGTCCTCCCCCTTGTCGTCCACCACACGCGCGTCCACGAACAGCACGGTCCGGCCGCACGAGTCCAGCCGGCCCTCGTGCTCGTCGGGTCCCAGCACCGTGGCCAGGGGGCCGATCTCGCTCTGCCCGAAGCAGTTGTAGAAGGCCAGGCCGGGCAGCCGGTCGCGCAGCCGTCGCAGCACGGGGACCGGCATGATGGACGCGCCGTAGTACGCCTTGCGCAGGCCGTCGAGGTTCCGGGTGGCGAAGTCGGGCCGGTTCGCCAGGCCGATCCACACCGTGGGCGGCGCGAACAGGCTGTCCACACGCCCCGCTTCGACCAGGTCGAACAGCCGGTCCCCGTCGGGCGCGTCGAGGATGATGTTCGTCGCGCCGACAGCGAGGTAGGGCAGCAGGAACACGTGCATCTGCGCCGAGTGGTACAGCGGCAGCGCGTGCGCGGGCCGGTCGCCCGCGCTCAGGTCCAGGGCAGTGATCGCGCTCAAGTACTCGTGCACCAGGGCCCGGTGGGTCATCATCGCGCCCTTGGGCAGGGCGGTGGTGCCGGAGGTGTACAGCAGCTGCACCAGATCCTCGGTGCGCGGTTCGGGTCCGTCGTACGGCGGGGTGTCCGCCAGCCTGGACAGCAGCGAGTCCTCGGTGTCGCGGAGCGGCAACACCCGTACGCCGTCGGGCAGTCGTCCCGCCAGATCCGGGTCGGCGAGCACCAGCGTGCTGCCCGACTGGCGGACCAGGTACGCCAGGTCCTCGCCGGTGAGGTTCTGGTTGACCGGCACATGGACCAGGCCGGCGCGGGCGCAGGCGAGGAAGCCGATGAGATAGGCGTCGGAGTTGTGGCCGTACGCGCCGACCCGGTCGCCCGGTGCGAGGCCCTGGGCGAGCAGCAGCGCGGCGGCGCGGGAGACGGCTCCGTCGAGTTCCTCGTACGTCCACGTCCGCTCGCCGTACTCCAGCGCGATGCGCGCCGGGGTGCGGCGGGCGCTGCGCCGCAGCACCCCGTCGACCGTGCTGCCTCGTCCCGGCGGTGCCTGCGGTTCCTGCGGTTCCTGCGGTCCGTGCGTCATGACTGCCGATCCTCGGGCCGCCGGACGGGCAGGTCAAGGACTGTGCCGGGGAGAATGCGGGCGACTCACACCTGCCGGGTGCGTCCCTCCCAGTAGGGATCGCGCAGCCGCCGCTTGTACAGCTTGCCGTTGGGGTCGCGGGGCAGCTCGGTGACGAAGTCGACGCTTCTGGGCCGCTTGTAGCCGGCGAGCCGCTCGGCGCAGTGGCCGAGGAGCGCGGCGGCGAGGTCGGGGCCGGGCTGGTGGCCGGGGGCCGGTTCCACGACGGCCTTGACCTCCTCCCCCCAGTCGTCGTGCGGGACGCCGAAGGCGGCGGCGTCCGCGACGGCGGGGTGAGCGAGCAGCACGGACTCGATCTCGGCGGGGTAGATGTTGACCCCGCCGGAGATGATCATGTCGATCTTGCGGTCGCGGAGGAAGAGATAGCCGTCCTCGTCCAGGTAGCCGAGGTCGCCGACGGTGAAGAAGTCGCCGATGCGGTTCTTGCGCGTCTTGGTCTCGTCCTTGTGGTACGAGAAGCCGCCGGTGCTCATCTTCATGTAGACGGTGCCGAGTTGGCCGGGCGGAACCCGGTTGCCGTCGTCGTCGAAGACGGCGAGTTCGCTGATGGGCCAGGCCTTGCCGACGGTGCCGGGCTTCTTCAGCCAGTCCTGGGCGGTGGCGAAGGCACCGCCGCCCTCGCTGGCCGCGTAGTACTCCTCCACGCAGCTCCCCCACCAGTCGATCATGGCCCGCTTCACATGGTCCGGGCAGGGGGCGGCGCCGTGGATGGCGTGCCGCATGGACGTCACGTCGTAGCGGGCCCGCACCTCGTCCGGCAGCGCCAGCAGCCGGTGGAACTGGGTGGGGACCATATGGGTGTGGGTGCACTGGTGGGTGTGGATGAGGCGGAGCATCTCCTGCGGGGTCCACTTGTCCATCAGCACCAGGCGGTGGCCGATGTGCAGGGACGCGCCCGCGAACTGGAGGACGGCCGTGTGGTAGAGCGGCGAGCAGACCAGGTGGACGTTGCCGTCGAACGGCCTGATGCCGAAGATGCCGAGGAAGCCGCCGAGGTAGGCCTCCTCGGGGGGCTTTCCGGACAGCGGGCGGCGGATGCCGCGCGGGCGTCCCGTCGTACCGGAGGTGTAGTTCATGACCCAGCCGAGCGTGCGGTCGGCGGGCGCCGACTCCGGCTGTCCGTCGAGGAGTTCTGCGTACGGCCGGAAGCCCTCGGCCGCTCCGACCGCGTAGCGGTGGGTGGCCGGGAGGCGCGCTTCGTCGGCGGCGTCACGCGCGGCCCCGGCGAACCGCTCGTGCGCGATGAGCACCTTGGCCCCGGAGTCGGCGACGATCCAGGCGATCTCGGGGCCGACCAGGTGGTGGTTGACCGGAACCAGGTAGAACCCGGCCTGGGTGGCGGCGAGGTAGGCGGTGAAGAACTCGACGCCGTTGGGCAGGACGACGGCCAAGGCGTCACCGCGCCGCAGTCCGGCCGCGCGCAGCCCGTGCACGAGCCGGTTGGCGGCTGCGTGCAGGCGTCCGGCGGTCCACGGCTCGCCGTCGGGGGCGATCAGGACCGTGCGCCCGGGGTCCTGGCGGGCCTGGGCCCAGAAGCCGGTGGGAGGTGTGCTGACGGGCGCGCTCATGGATTCGTTCATGCCTGGCCGCTCCTTCCGGCGATGCGGTTGAGCCGGTCCACGGCCCGCTCGAAGCCGCGGGTGAGGTCGTCGAAGACGCCCTGGACGCTGCGTTCGCTGGTCATCCGGCCGACGATCTGGCCGACGGGCGTGCCGAGCAGCGGTTCGACCTCGTACTTCTGGATACGGGAGACCGCCTCGGCGACCAGCAGGCCCTGCAGGGGCATCGGCAGTGTGCCGGGCCCCGCCTGGTCGCCCCAGGCGTCGGTCCACTCGGTGCGGAGCTGACGGGCGGGTTTTCCGGTCAGGGCGCGGGACCGGACGGTGTCGCCGGAACCGGCGGCGAGCAGCTTGCGGGTGAGGGCGGGCGAGTGGAGGTCCGCTTCTGTGGTGGTCAGCCATATGGAGCCCATCCACACACCTTGGGCACCGAGTGTGAGGGCAGCCGCCACCTGCTGTCCGCTGCCGATGCCCCCTGCGGCCAACACCGGCAGCGGGTCGACGGCCTCGACCACCTCCGGGGTCAGCACCATGGAGGCGATCTCCCCGGTGTGGCCGCCGGCCTCGTACCCCTGGGCCACGACGATGTCGATGCCCGCCTCCTGGTGCTTGCGGGCGTGCCGGGCGCTGCCGGCGAGCGCGGCGACCAGGATCCCCCGGTCGTGGGCGCGGGCGACGACGTCGGCGGGCGGGGAGCCGAGGGCATTGGCCAGCAGCTTGATCGGATAGTCGAAGGCGACGTCGAGCTGGCTGCGGGCGACCTGCTCCATCCAGCCGGTGATCCGCCACCCGGAGGCCTCGCCCTCGGCGAGTTCGGGCACGCCGTACTTGGCGAGGGTGTCCCGCACGAACTGCCGGTGTCCCTCGGGGATCATGGCCTCGACGTCGGCCTCGGTCAGTGTCCGGTTCTCCGGGGCCTCGGCCTTCTTCGCGGGCATGACGACGTCCAGCCCGTAGGGCCGGCCCCCGACGTGCGCCTCGATCCAGTCGAGGTCGCGTTTGAGGTCGTCGGGGGCGGTGTAGCGGACCGCGCCGAGCACTCCGAGACCGCCGGCCCGGCTGATGGCCGCGGCGACGGCGGGGAACGGCGTGAAGCCGAAGACGGCGTACTCGACTCCCAGTTGCTTGCTCAGCTCCGTCTGCATGGGCGCAGGATGCCGCAGCCGCCATGCCGAAGGAAGTCAACGGAGGGGTTTTTCTGACGTGCCGTCAGATCGCTCGCCCCAGCATTTCCACCTCATCGCGTCACGACGTCGCCTCCAGCACCGCCATCGCCGCGTTGTGCCCCGGCACCCCGCTCACCCCGCCCCCGCGCGCCGCGCCCGCCCCGCACAGCAGGACGTTCGCGTGCCGGGTCTCCACGCCCCAACGCCCGCTTCCCTCCTGGGCGTACGGCCAGGAAAGGGCGCGGTGGAAGATGTTGCCGCCGGGCAGCCGCAGGTCGCGTTCGAGGTCGAGCGGGGTCTTCGCCTCGATGCAGGGGCGCCCGTCGGCATCGGTGGCGAGGCAGTCGGCGAGGGGTTCGGCGAGGTGGGCGTCGAGCTGGGCGAGGGTGGACTTCAGCAGTTCCTCGCGCACGCCGTCGTTGTCCCGGGCGAAGAGCCGCGCCGGGGTGTGCAGGCCGAACAGGGTGAGTGTCTGGTAGCCGCGCTCGACGAGTTCGGGGCCGAGGATGGTGGGGTCGGTCAGGGAGTGGCAGTAGATCTCCGAGGGCGGCGCGGCCGGGAGTTCACCGGCGGCGGCCTGGGCGTGGGCGGTGGCCAGCTGCCGGTAGCCCTCGGCGATGTGGAAGGTGCCGGCGAAGGCCTCGCGGGGGTCGACGGAGGGGTCGCGCAGCTTCGGTAGCCGCTTGAGCAGCATGTTGACCTTGAGCTGGGCACCCTCGGCGGCCTCGGGTGCCGCATCGCCCGTCAGGACGGCCAGTTCCTCCGGGGAGGCGTTGACCAGGACGTGCCGGGCCGCCGCGACGCCCTCGCCGTCGGGCGTGCGGTAGACGACCTCGGCGGTCTGTCCGTCGGTGTCGATGCGGACCGCCTCGTGCCCGGTCTCGATGACCGCGCCCGCCGTGCGCGCGGCGCCGGCCAGTGCGTCGGTGAGGGCGCCCATGCCGCCGACGGGCACGTCCCAGGCGCCGGTGCCGCCGCCGATGACGTGGTAGAGGAAGCAGCGGTTCTGGGCCAGGGAGGCGTCGTGCGCGTCGGCGAAGGTGCCGATGAGGGCGTCGGTGAGGACCACGCCCCGGACGAGGTCGTCGGTGAAGTTCTCCTCGACGGCGACGCCGATCGGCTCCTCGAACAGGGCCCGCCAGGCGCTCTCGTCGTCGATGCGGCGGCGCAGCTCGTCACGGCTGGGCAAGGGTTCGGTGAGCGTCGGGAACACGCGCTGGGCGAGGCGGCCGGTCATGTCGTAGAAGCGCTGCCAGGCCGCGTACTCGCGCTCGCCGCCGGTGAGCCGGGCGAAGGCCTGGCGGGTGCGCTCCTCGCCGCCGCCGACGAGCAGTCCGGTGGCCCGTCCGTCGCGTTCCACGGGGGTGTACGAGGAGATGGTGCGGGCCCGGACGCGGAAGTCCAGCCCGAGGTCGCGCACGATCTTCGACGGCAGCAGGCTGACCAGGTAGGAGTAGCGCGAGAGGCGGGCGTCGACGCCCGCGAACGGGCGGGTGGAGACGGCGGCGCCGCCGGTGTGGTCCAGGCGTTCCAGCACCAGCACGGAGCGGCCGGCCCGGGCCAGGTAGGCGGCGGCGACCAGGCCGTTGTGGCCGCCCCCGACGATGACGGCGTCGTACGTGCGGGTTCCCTCGGTGGCAGACGTGGCAGACATGGTTCTTCGTAACACGGGAAGATCCACGGCGGCCAGAGGCAGGCCTGGGCCTGCTCGCCCGGCGTGGCGGCCTATCGCCCGACTTTGTGCGGTGCCGGACGCGCCCCCGGCCCGAGCCTCGCCATCGCGGTCAGGATGTGTTTGGGCGGCAGCTGCCAGCGCAGCTTGGGGGGGAAGGCGCGAAACAGGGCGCCCGTTGCGCGCAGCCGGCGGGTGACGACCTCGGGTGCGGGGGCCGGCCTGCCGTACAGCTCATGGGCGTACGGCGGCAGGGAGGAGTACGCCAAGTGGGCCACGTGCCGCCACAGGACCTCGCGGGCCGGCACGAGAAGGGGGTGTGTCGGCGGGCGGAGCAGGAAGTCGTCCACCACGCGGGCCTCGTCGCCCGCGGCGAGTTCCGGCCGCACCTTTTCGAAGTAGGCGTTCATTTCAGCCTGGTTGGCCGGTACGGCGTCCGGGTCGAGGCCCACCAGCCTTGCGCTGACGCGGTGTTCGGCTATGTACCGGTCGGCCAGGGCGTCGTCGACCGGGAAGCCGGAGCGGCGCACGACGTGCAGATAGGAGTCGATCTCCGCGCAGTGCACCCACAGCAGCAGGGCGGGTTCGTCGACGCCGTACCGCTCGCCGGTGTCCGGATCCGTCGCCGACAGCTTGGTGTGGATCTTCCGGACCCGGGCCCCGATCCGTTCGGCGGCCTCCGTCGTGCCGTACGTCGTCGTGGCCACGAAGCCGGCCGTGCGCATGAGCCTGCCCCAGGCGTCGCGCCGGAAGTCGGAGTTCTGCATGACTCCGCGCACCGCGCGTGGATGCAGGGCCTGGAGGTAGAGCGCGCGGATGCCGGCGACCCACATCATGGGGTCGGCGTGCAGGTGCCAGGTCACTGATTTCGGAGTGAAGAGCCCAGGGTCGCCCATGCCCGCAGGCTAACGCCGCACCCTCGGCATTCCCAGTCCGATCCAGGCGATGATCTCGCGCTGGATCTCGTTGTTGCCGCCGCCGAAGGTGAAGATGACCGCCGAGCGGTAGCCGCGCTCCAACTCGCCGTGGAGGACGGCGCCGGCCGAGCCCTCCTTCAGCGGGCCCGCGGCGGCGACGGCCTCCATCAGCCAGGCGTAGGCGTCCCGGCGGGCCTCGGAGCCGTAGACCTTGACGGCCGAGGCGTCCTGCGGGGTCAGGGTGCCTTCCTGTACGGCGCTCACCATCTGCCAGTTGAGCAGCTTCATCGCGTCGAGCCGGGTGTGGGTCTGCGCGAGGCGGCGGCGTACCCACGGCAGGTCGATCACCCGGCGGCCGTCGGCGAGTTTGGTCTCCATCGCCCAGCGCTGGACGTCGTGCAGGGCGCGGATGGCCATGGTGCCGTGTGCGGCGAGGGTGACGCGTTCGTGGTTGAGCTGGTTGGTGATCAGCCGCCAGCCCTGGTTCTCCTCGCCGACGCGGCGGGAGACGGGGACGCGGATGTTCTCGTAGTAGCTGGCCGTGGTGTCGTGCGAGGCAAGGGTGTTGATGACGGTGCAGGAGTAGCCGGGGTCGGAGGTCGGCACCAGCAGCATGGTGATGCCCTTGTGCGGCGGGGCCTCCGGGTCGGTGCGCGTGGCCAGCCAGACCCAGTCCGCGGTGTCACCGTTGGTGGTCCAGATCTTCTGCCCGTTGACGACGTACTCTCCCCCACTCTCGGCTTCGCTCGAGCGGGAGGTGCCCCCATCCTCCCGTACGGCGCGGGTCTTCAGGGAGGCCAGGTCGGTGCCCGCGTCGGGCTCGCTGTAGCCGATGGCGAAGTCGATCTCGCCGGAGAGGATCTTCGGCAGGAAGTACGCCTTCTGCTCGTCGGTGCCGAACTGCATGATCGTCGGCCCGACCGTGTTGAGCGCCATCAGCGGCAGCGGTACGCCGGCCTGGGCGGCCTCGTCGAAGAAGATGAACTGCTCCATCGCGGTCAGCCCGCGCCCCCCGTACTCCTTCGGCCAGCCCACGCCGAGCCAGCCGTCCATGCCGAGGCGGCGGACGATGTCGCGGTAGAACCGCTTCTGTGCGGCCGGGTCGGCGTACCGGGCGTAGGCGTGGTCCGGCACCAGGTCCGCGAAGTAGGCGCGCAGTTCGGTGCGCAGCCGCTGCTGCTCGGGCGTGTGGTCGAGATGCACGGCGCCTCCAGGCTCCCCAAGGGCGGTCCTGACGGCGCACACCGTAGAACGTGTTACAGAAATTGGGAATGGCGTGCCAGGTGGCAATTGGCCCGGACTCGGTCCGAGCCCTCCAGGTCAGCCAAGGGTCGCCAGGAAGTCCGTGCAGGCATCGGCGCAGGCCCGGCACGCCCTCGCGGCCGACTCGGAGTCGCGCCGGCCGTCGAAAGCGCGTGCGCATTCGAGGCAGACCGAGCGGCACCAGTCCAGCCGGACCCGGATCGCCTCCTCGTCCTGCCAGTCCTGCTCGCCGAGGAGGCGGCAGGTCGCGTCGCACACCTCGGCGCACATGACGCCCAGGCGGCGGACGCGCTCCTGACGCTCGGTACCGTCCGGGTCGAGGAGGCCCGCGCGCACCGCACAGGCCCTGGCGCACTCGGTGCACGCCTGGGCGCAGGCGAAACGGTCCTCCAGGAAACGGTAGAGCTGCTCCTGTGATGCCGGCCGGGTCACACCGGGCGGGTAGCCGGGGCGGGGCGGCGTAAACACCCGTGTCGCGCGGGGGCGCCGTCGACCGGGGCCGGGTCGCCGTACGTGGACGACCGGTTACCCAAAGTGTCCGGTTCGTCCCGTTCCGGGTGGGGTATTCCTGTCCTATGAGTCCTATGAGTACCGCAACGATGCAGATGGCCGCGACCAGCGGCCTGATGAGTCTCGGGCTCTTCGTGGTGGCCGTGGCCCTGCTGGCGTTCCTTGCCGGCGGGTTCTGGATGAACTCCCGCATGAAGTACCGCGAGTCTCCCCGGCCGAAGCCCGAGGAGCAGCCGCACCTGCCGCCCGAGGGCCCGGTGCGCGAGGTCCGGGAGAACAGGGAGTCCCTGGAGGTTCCCGAGATCCCCAAGGGCGGTCGCCCGCTCACCCCTTACGAGGTGGGCAACATCGACTCCAAGCCGAGCGCCAGGAAGGAGCGCCTGCGCTGGAGCAAGGGGTCGAGCGGCTCGTTCGGCGGCGGCGGACTCGGCGCCCACTGAACCCACGCGAACCCACGCCCTACTGCCCTGCTCCCCCACCGAACACGACAGCAGTCCCACCGAACACGCCACCGGCCCGCGCCGGCCGCCCCCGACCCGCCCTAGGCCCTGTCGTCAGATTCCCGCCTGCCTCGCGACGCCTGGCACGCACGCTCGCCGCGTTGCCGAAGCGCCCACGTGACTCCGCCACGCGGACGCTCCGGCGCCTTGCGATCGCACGCGCCAAACGCCGCGGGGCCCGCCCTTCGGGCGGACGACGGGAATTCGACGACAGGACCTAGGAGAGCTTCCGGGCGGCGTCCAGGCGGCCGACGCGGGCCACGTTCTCGCGGTCCACGGCGTCCTCGCTCGGCTCGCCCGCGAACCAGGCGTCGAGGATCTCCTTCAGGACCGGCTCGGAGGTGAGCCGCAGGCTCAGTGCGAGGACGTTGGCGTCGTTCCAGCGGCGCGCGCCGTTCGCCGTGTAGGCGTCGGCGCACAGCGCCGCCCGTACGCCCGGGACCTTGTTCGCGGCGATGGCGGCGCCCGTGCCGGTCCAGCAGCACACGACCGCCTGGTCGGCCGCGCCGTCGGCCACGTCCCGGGCCGCGGCCTCCGAGCAGGCCGCCCACTGGGGGTCGGCCCCGGGCCGCAGCGCGCCGTGCTCGCGCACCTCGTGGCCGCGCCGCCGCAGCTCCGCCACGAGCAGGCGCGCCACGGGTTCATCCATGTCGGAGGAGACGGAGATCCGCATGTCTGGAGCCTAGCGGTTGCACACATGACCTTCGCTGCCCCAAGCCCGATACTGGTGGCCGAGGTCGAAGGCCCACCTGCCAGGCGTCTGAGGAGAAACCGATGAAGATGCTGATCAACGTCCCGGAGACCGTGGTGGCGGACGCGCTGCGGGGAATGGCAGCCGCGCATCCGGAGCTGACCGTGGACGTGGAGAACCGGGTGATCGTACGCCGGGACGCTCCCGTGGCCGGGCAGGTCGCGCTCGTATCGGGCGGAGGGTCGGGCCATGAGCCCCTGCACGGCGGGTTCGTCGGCCCGGGCATGCTGTCCGCGGCCTGCCCGGGCGAGGTGTTCACCTCGCCGGTGCCGGACCAGATGGCGCGGGCGGCGGCGGCCGTCGACAGCGGGGCCGGGGTGCTGTTCATCGTGAAGAACTACACGGGTGACGTGCTGAACTTCGGCATGGCGGCCGAACTCGCCGAGGACGAGGGCATCCAGGTCGCCAAGGTGCTGGTGAACGACGACGTGGCCGTGACCGACAGTCTCTACACGGCGGGCCGGCGCGGCACCGGCGCGACCCTGTTCGTGGAGAAGATCGCCGGCGCCGCCGCGGCCGAGGGACAGCCGCTGGAGCGGGTGGAGTCGATCGGCCGTCAGGTGAACGAGAACTCCCGGAGCTTCGGTGTCGCGCTCAGCGCCTCCACGACGCCGGCGAAGGGCAGTCCCACCTTCGATCTGCCCGGCGGCGAACTGGAGTTGGGCATCGGCATCCACGGCGAGCCGGGCCGGGAGCGGCGGCCGATGATGACCTCCGGAGAGATCGCCGACTTCGCGGTGAACGCCGTCGTGGAGGACCTGCCCCCGCGCAACCCCGTGCTCGTCCTGGTCAACGGCATGGGCGCCACCCCGCTGCTGGAGCTGTACGGGTTCAACGCCGAGGTGCAGCGGGTGCTCCGCGAGCGCGGGGTCACCGTGGCCCGCACGCTCGTCGGCAACTACGTCACCTCCCTGGACATGGCGGGTGCCTCGGTCACCCTGTGCCAGGTGGACGAGGAGCTGCTGCGGTTGTGGGACGCCCCGGTGAGGACCCCGGCGCTGCGCTGGGGGATGTGAGGCGGCCGTGACCCCGGCGGCCGAAGCCGTCGACGTCTCTGCCAAGCAGGTCAACACCCCTGTCGCGCCGGTCGACATCCCTACCACGCAAGGAGTTCCAGTGCTCGACGCCGATTTCTTCCGCCGCTGGATGACGGCGACCGCCGCCTCCGTCGACCGCGAGGCGGAACGGCTCACCGCCCTCGACTCGCCCATCGGGGACGCCGACCACGGCACCAATCTGAAGCGCGGGTTCACGGCCGTGCGGACCGCGCTGGAGAAGGAGGAGCCGCAGACTCCGGGTGCCGTCCTGGTGCTGGCCGGACGCCAGTTGATCTCGACGGTGGGCGGTGCGTCCGGGCCGCTGTACGGCACGCTGCTGCGCAAGACCGGCAAGGCGCTCGGCGATGCCGCCGAGGTCGGCGAGGAGCAGCTGGCCGAGGCGCTGCGGGCCGGGGTCGACGGGGTGATGGCGCTCGGCGGCGCGGCGCCCGGCGACAAGACCATGATCGACGCCCTGGTGCCGGCGGTGGACGCGCTCGGCGAGGGCTTCGCCGCCGCGCGGGCCGCGGCGGAGGAGGGGGCGGTGGCCACCATTCCGCTCCAGGCCCGCAAGGGCCGGGCGAGTTATCTCGGTGAGCGCAGCATCGGCCACCAGGATCCGGGGGCGACGTCGTCGGCGCTGCTGATCGCCGCGCTGGCCGAGGCTGCGGAGGGTTGATCGTGAGCGAGGAGAAGCTGGTCGGGATCGTGCTGGTGTCGCACAGCGCGGACGTTGCCGCGTCCGTCGCCGAGCTGGCCAAGGGCCTCGCCGGCGGGGCCACGGCCGTGCCCGTCGCCCCGGCGGGCGGCACGGAGGGCGGCGAGCTGGGTACCAGCGCGGAGCTGATCTGCGCGGCGGCGGCCTCGGTCGACCGGGGCGCAGGGGTCGCGGTGCTCACCGACCTCGGCAGCGCGGTCCTCACGGTGAAGGCGCTGCTCGCCGAGGGCGGCGAACTCCCCGACGGTACGCGGCTGGTGGACGCGCCGTTCGTCGAGGGCGCGGTGGCCGCGGTGGTCACGGCGTCGGCGGGCGCCGACCTGGACGCGGTGGAGGCGGCGGCCAAGGAGGCGTACGACTATCGAAAGGTGTGACCGAAAGGTGCGACCGATCGGTATGACGGGGGCGGCGCAGGCCGCGGCTCGCGAGGACGACAGGGGCCGGGGACCCGGGCCGATGCCGGCATAGGCCCCCCGGCCGCCCGCGTCGGCGCGGGTTCGGCGACGACAGCGTGTCCGCGCCTGAGGCATGAACTCCCTTTCCTTCTCGGGCAGTTCAGCCGTAGCGACCCTCAGCATACGTAACCCCCAGGGGTGGTCACCAACCGCGGCCCTCTTGCTGCGACCGACCCGGCCGGGCCATATTGGTCCGGACCTTTCCCGTACTGCCGTTCCCGGGGGGCAGAGCCGTGCGACGCGTTCCCCTTCCGCCGGCGCTGTCCTCCGCGGCCCTGCTGCTGACCCTGCTGCTGATCGCGTCCTGCGGCTCGAGCCGGGCGGCCGACGGCGACGAGGGCCGCGCGCCCGGCGCCCCGACCGGGGTCACCGCCGCGGCGGGCAGCGCCACGAGCGTGCACGTGATGTGGAACGCCGTGCCGGACGCGCCGGGCATCCATTCCTACGAGGTCTATCGCGACGCCACGAAAGTGGAGGAAGTACCGGGCGCCCAGCACATGGTGGACGTCACCAGGCTCAGGCCGTCCACCATGTATGCCTTCACCGTCCGGGCCCGGGACACCGACGGGCGTCTCGGCCCGCCCAGCCAGGCGGTGCGGGCGCGGACCCCCGCCCTGACGGCGGCGGACCGCACCGCCCCGACACGCCCGTCGGAACTGTCGGGTCGGGCCGTGGGCAGCCGGGTGGTCCAGCTGTCCTGGACCGCGTCCCGGGACGACCGGGCGGTGGTGTCGTACGACGTCTACCAGGGCGGGGTGAAGATCCACAGCGTGGGCGGGAACCGGACGGCGACCGCGGTCACCGGGCTGCGCCCCGGCACCCGGTACGTGTTCACCGTGCGGGCCCGGGACGCGGCCGACAACCTCTCCCCGGCGAGCGCCCCGGTCCGGATCGCCACGCCGGGCACCGACGACGGGCGGGACAGCGACACCGCGCCCGGCGGCTTCACGGCCACGACCCACGAGGCGGGCGGGGCGTACTACATCGACCTGGCCTGGGATCCGCCGCGCACGGACGGGGTGATCACCGAATACCAGATCCTGCTCGACGGAAGCACGACCACCTCCCTGGTGTGGGGCGGCACACCGCCGCACGGCCGGGCGACGTACAGCTTCTACGCCGGCCGGGATGCCGGGGCGGAGCACCGGGTGCGGATGCGGGCGCGGCTGCCCGACGGCACCTGGGGCGGGTACTCCGCGGAGCGGACGGTGACCACGCGCGGCCGACCCGGCCGACCCGGCCGACCCGGCTCAACCGGCTGATCGGGCCGATCCGGCTGATCCAGCCGACTGAGCCGACCGGGCCGGTCCGCGCGCCCACGGCGTGTCGGCTTGCGCCGGACGAAGGAATCCGTCACCTGGCCGGGTGCGGTCCACGTGCGGAGCCCTTGCAGGCCGCGTTGGCTGCGGGTGAGGCAGCACGGACACTTCCCCGACCCCCGGCGGCGCATGGGACGTACCGCCACCCGTGCCGCCGGAGGCCAGTCAATGCGCACTAGACGACTCCTTCTCAGCTCCGGCCTGGCCCTCGCGGCTGCCGTCGCGCTCCCGGCCGGGCTCGCCGGGCCGTCCGCCGCGGCCTCGGGCATCTCCGTGAGCACCACCGGGTCCACGGTCTCGGTGGTCACCAGCGCGTGCTCCCAGATCAACGGCAGCTGGGGCACCGCCGCCCTGCTGACCAGCCGTCAGGCGAACTTCTCGCAGGGCCGGCAGGTGAGCCTGTCGGGCACGACCATCAGCCAGTCCGCGGCCTGGTCGGGGGTGAGCCCGGGGACGTACACCGTCGTGGTGATCTGCTCCAGCGGCAGTACGGCGGGCACCCAGTCGGTCAACGTCTCGTCCGGCACGACCCCGACCACCTCGTCGACGACGTCGACGGCGGCCCCCTCCCGGGGCGTGATGGGCGGACTGGGCGGCGCCGCCCGGGACTACGGCACGCTCACCCTGGGGGTGGGCGCGGCGCTGGTGGGCACGGGCGTCATCGCTGCGGGCTGGTACCTGCGCCGCCGCTCGAAGCCGTACCGGCTCTGAACAGCCGTACCGGCTGTGGACTCCCGCGCCGGCTCCGAAGCCACCGCGCCGGGTCAGGATTTCAGGCGTCCGGGAGCCCGTCCAGCTCCTCCAGGGCGTGGGTGAGCCACTGCGTCCAGAAGGTCTCCAGGTCGATGCCCGCCCGCAGGACCAGATGGCGCAGCCGGTCCTGCGGGGCGTCCCTGTCCGGCGGGAAGTCGCGCTTCTCGATGTCCTGGTACTCGGCCAACTGCCGCCGGTGCAGCTCCAGATGGCGGCGCAGGTCGGCCTCCATGCCCGCCGTGCCGACCACGGCGGCGGCGCGCAGCCGCAGCAGGAGCGTGTCCCGCAGCGGCTTGGGGTCCTGGGAGGCGGCCGTCCAGCGGGCCAGTTCGGCGCGGCCCGCGGGCAGGACCTCGTAGCTCTTCTTCTGCCCGCGGGCCGGCTGCTCGGCCGGCAGTGTGCGGATGTAGCCCTCTGCCTCCAGTTTTCCCAGCTCGCGATAGATCTGCTGGTGCGTCGCGGACCAGAAGTACCCGATCGACTTGTCGAACCGGCGGGTCAGTTCCAGCCCCGACGACGGCTTCTCCAGCAGGGCGATGAGGATGGCGTGCGGCAGGGACATGGGCTCATCCTAAGGAGGCGCGGTGCGCGCCCTACAGCGCCGCCGCCACCTCCGTGCCCTGCTTGATGGCCCGCTTGGCGTCCAGCTCGGCCGCGACGTCGGCGCCGCCGATCAGGTGCGCGCTGCGCCCGGCGGCGACCAGCTCCTCGTACAGGCCGCGGCGCGGCTCCTGGCCGGTGCAGAGGACGACGGTGTCGACTTCCAGGACCGTGCTCTCGTCGCCGACGGTGATGTGCAGGCCGGCGTCGTCGATCCGGTCGTAGCGCACGCCCGGGACCATCGTGACGCCGCGGTGCTTCAGCTCGGCGCGGTGGATCCAGCCGGTGGTCTTGCCGAGTCCGGCGCCGAC
This sequence comes from Streptomyces sp. NPDC002671, assembly GCF_053592475.1. Classification (NCBI taxonomy): domain Bacteria; kingdom Bacillati; phylum Actinomycetota; class Actinomycetes; order Kitasatosporales; family Streptomycetaceae; genus Streptomyces; species Streptomyces sp. NPDC002671. The sequence continues at coordinate 128,197 of NZ_JBSFVU010000012.1, read as the reverse complement.
CTTGCTGGTCTTGCGCTGGAGCAGGTGGACGGTGCGCGGCGGGGCGGGCCGGCGCGGTGCGGCGAGGCCGCCCGGTGCCGCGTAGTCCATGTCGACGCCCCAGTGCCGGAAGTACGTCTGAGGGTCCTCGTTCGCCTTGTCGCCGCCGTCCGTGAGGAACTCGGCGACGTCGAAGCCGATGCCGCCGGCGCCGAGGATGGCGACGCGGTCGCCCACGGGGGCGCCGCCCTGCAGTACCTCGAGGTAGCCGAGGACGCGGGGGTGGTCGACGCCGGGGATGTCCGGGGTGCGCGGGGTGACGCCGGTGGCGACGACGACCTCGTCGAAGCCGTCCAGGTCGGCCGCGCTCACCCAGGTGTCGAGGCGTACGTCCACGCCGTGGGCGTCGAGCTGGTGACGGAAGTAGCGCAGGGTCTCGTCGAACTCCTGCTTGCCGGGGACCTTGCGGGCGACGTTGAGCTGGCCGCCGACCTCGCTCGCGGCGTCGAACAGCGTGACCTGGTGGCCGCGTTCGGCCGCGCTGACGGCGCAGGCGAGTCCGGCCGGACCGGCGCCCACGACGGCGACGCTCAAGCGCCGCCGGGTCGGCGAGAGCACCAGCTCGGTCTCGTGGCAGGCGCGCGGGTTGACCAGGCAGGAGGTGATCTGGAGGTTGAACGTGTGGTCGAGGCAGGCCTGGTTGCAGCCGATGCAGGTGTTGATGGCTTCGGGCGTCCCGGCGGCGGCCTTGGCGACGAAGTCGGGGTCGGCGAGCATCGGGCGGGCCATCGAGACCATGTCGGCGAAGCCGTCGGCCAGCAACTCCTCGGCGAGTTCCGGGGTGTTGATGCGGTTGGTGGTCACCAGCGGCACGGACACCTCGCCCATGAGCTTCTTGGTGACCCAGGCGTAGGCGCCGCGCGGCACGGAGGTGGCGATGGTGGGGATGCGGGCCTCGTGCCAGCCGATGCCGGTGTTGATGATCGTCGCCCCGGCGGCCTCGATCGCCTTGGCGAGGGTGACGACCTCCTCCAGCGAGGAGCCGCCCGGCACCAGGTCCAGCATGGACAGCCGGTAGATGATGATGAAGTCCTCGCCGACGGCCTCGCGCACGCGCTTGACGATCTCGACGGGGAAGCGCATCCGGTTCTCGTACGAGCCGCCCCAGCGGTCCTCGCGGTGGTTGGTCTGCGCGGCGATGAACTCGTTGATCAGGTAGCCCTCGGAGCCCATGATCTCGACGCCGTCGTAGCCGGCCTGCCGGGCGAGGCGGGCGGCGCGCGCGTAGTCGTCGATGGTCCGCTCGATGTCGGCGTCGGTCATCTCGTGCGGCACGAAGGGGCTGATCGGGGCCTGCAGGGCGCTCGGTGCGACGAGGTCCTTGTGGTAGGCGTACCGGCCGAAGTGCAGGATCTGCATCGCGATCCGGCCGCCCTCGCGGTGCACGGCCTCGGTGACGACCTTGTGGTGCTCGGCCTCCGCCTCGGTGGTGAGCTTGGCGCCGCCCTCCCACGGCCGGCCCTCGTCGTTGGGCGCGATGCCGCCGGTGACGATGAGGCCCACTCCGCCGCGCGCGCGGGCCGCGTAGAACGCCGCCATGCGCTCGAAGCCGCGCTCGGCCTCCTCCAGGCCCACGTGCATGGAGCCCATGAGCACGCGGTTGGGCAGTGTGGTGAAGCCCAGGTCGAGCGGGGTCATCAGGTGCGGGTATCGGCTCATCCGGCCCTCCGTGCGCAGTGTCGTCGCCTCTTGTTGTAGAGGAAGCGCGAGCCATTGTGCAACTAGTTGCATAAACACGCCGAGGTGAGGCCCATCACTCTGTACCTACTAGTATGTACACTCAGGCCGACCGACGCCCGCTCGGAGAGGAAGCCCGACATGCCCTTCGTCCGCATCGACACCCTCGGCACCGACCGCGACCGCCTGGAGGCGCTCGGCCGGGCCGTCCAGGACGCTCTGGTGGAGACGATCGGCGTCCCGCCCGACGACCGGTTCCAGGTGCTGACCGGCCACGACGGCGTGACCGGCACGCTGCGCTACGACGACTACCTCGGCGTGCGCCGCGACGACGGCCTGGTGTTCGTCGCGATCACCATGCGCTCCGGGCGCAGTGCGGAGCAGAAGCGCGCCCTGTACCGGCGGATCGCGGAGCTTGCCCAGGAGTACGCGGGTACCGAGCCGCGCAACGTGTTCGTCACCGTCACCGAGAACGAGTCCGCCGACTGGTCCTTCGGCCACGGGCTGGCGCAGTACGCCCCGGCCGACGGGGAATCGGCCGGGGCGTTGTCGTAGCGGGCTTCTGTCAGCGGCTTTCCAGGCGGAGGTGGAGGTCCCTCTCCTGGTCGCCGGAGGCCGTGCAGGTCTCGTACACGGTGAACATGGAGTCCAGGGTGTGGCGGAAGCGGTCCACGGCCCAGTACCCGCCCTGGACGTCCGCCACGACGGAGTGGCCGAGGTGGACCGGCGGGCAGCTCTTCCCGCGGGCCTGCGCCACGTCGTACGTGCCGAGCCACACCATCGGACGGGTCTCGTGGATCTGCTGCGGCACCTCGTCCGGCCCGCGGTCGGAGGCGAAGCACAGGCCGAGCACGTCGAAGACGATGCGGGCGTCCTCCTTGGAGCATCCGCTGATCTCCACCGAGACGGTTTCCGGGTGCGACCGCTCCGTGTTCGTCATTGATCGCTCCTTTCGTGGCCCGCTGCGGCGGCACGAGCATGCCGCCCCACCGCGTCCACCCCCAGCAAAGCACCACCGGCCGGTGAGCACTACCGCTGCGGGCCCCGTCGGGTCAGCCGCAGAAGAACGTGTCAGCCCCGGGTGAACTTGTAGGTCTTGCTGTCCGTGAGCACGCAGAACCCCGGTGACACGACGATCACGCGCAGGATGCCGGTACGGCGGTCGTAGTCGATCCCCTCCGCCTCGAAGGTTCCCGAGCAACCGCTGCGCAGCGGCAGCCGGCGCAGGGCCGTGACGTGGCCGGAGACGTCCGCGGAGCCGTTCGGGGCGGCCGACAGGTCGATCTGGAGCAGCGGCTTGGTGAGGCCGAAGAGGCTGCCGTCCGGGTCGTCGGAGGAGCACAGCAGGGTCGTCGGGCCGGAGAAGTCGCAGCCCTGGACGTCACGGACCGGGTGGTCGAGGCGGACCGTGGCGGCCTGCGGGAGGTTCGCCGAGGGCGAGGTGCTCGCGTTCACGCCGGGGGTCGGGAAAACCAGCAGGCGGCTCATCGTGCCCCACTCGCCCGACAGCATCCACTGGCCGTCCGGGGAGATCGCGTCCCAGGAGTTGTTGAGGGCCTCGCCGGCGCTGAGCGTGTGGACGTACTCCGACCAGGTGCCGCCCGGTGACTGCACCCGGAACATCTTCGAGTTGCCGGAGTCCCGCTGGTAGGGCTCGATGTAGTAGCCGTTGTACGAGGCATCGGGGTCGCCGACGTGATTCCAGCCGCGCATGGAGACGCTGAGGGGAATGGTTGCGATGCCGGTGTAGTGGTTGGGGCTGCCCGCCGGGACCTCCACCGAGGTCAGGCCCTGGCTCTCGGTCAGCGGGTCGGCCCGGTCGGAGCCGGTCTCGGTCCAGGTGTCGGCCGCGGAGGCGGGTGCCGGTGCGGCGAGGGACACGACGACGGCGGTGGCGAGCGTGACGAGTCCCGTCAGGACTGCGCGACAACGATGTCTGGCGGTTGCGGGCACGGACGCGGGCATGGCCGACTCCTCGGACGGGGGGTGGGGGCACTCGGTCGGCGGACAGTCTGGCCCGCCCGAGTAGTCATGTACAGACCAATGCAGCAAACATGGGTCCGAACTCTCACGGCCCTGGGCCCCGCGCTGTACGGTCTGGGCAGGAGTCCAGCGCACCGCGCACGCCCCCGGCGCGGTGACTCCGGCGCACGCCTGCCGCCGTGGTGCGAGATGGTGGAGGGATACGGCGACGGAGAGTCGGATGTGAGCGCGCTGGAACAAGGGGAGTCGGCACGGGGGACGACGTGCCGTGCGGACGGGCGAAGGCGGTGCGTGGCATGAGTGCAGCCGAGGTCCCGGCGGCAGCGGACGGCGGCGAGCCCGTGCGCGGTCCGGTGCGGCCGGGCGGCCTGCTCGACGTGCTGGGCGTGGCCTCGGTGGTCCTCGACACCGACGGCCGGATCGTGCTGTGGAGCCCCCAGGCGGACGAACTGTTCGGATACACCGCGCAGGAGGCGCTCGGGCAGTACGCCGCCCGGCTGGTGGTGCACGAGCAGCACAGAGAACTGATCGGCAGGCTCTTCGCCGACGTGATGCGCACCGGGCAGAGCTGGGCCGGCGGCTTCCCGGTCCGGCACAAGGACGGCAGCACCCGTCTGGTCGAGTTCCGCAACATGCGCCTGCTGGACGACCGGGGCGACGTGTACGCGCTCGGGCTCGCCGCCGACCAGTCGACCGTACGGCGCCTGGAGCAGGACGTGGCGCTGTCCGAGCGAATGGTGAGTCAGTCACCGATCGGACTCGCCGTCCTCGACATCGAGTTGCGGTTCGTCTCCGTCAACCCTGCCCTGGAGAAGATCAACGGAATCCCCGCCGCCGAGCAGGTGGGGCGCAGGCTGCGCGAGGTGCTGCCGCAGCTGGACGCGGACGTCCTGGAGGGCGCGGCCCGGCGGGTGCTGGAGACCGGTGCGCCGCTGATCGACGACCGGCTCGTCGGCCGCACCCCCGCCGACCCCGACGAGGACCACGTGTGGTCGCTGTCGCTGTACCGGCTGGAAGACGCCATGAACAACGTGCTCGGTGTGGCGGTCTCGGTGTCCGACATCACCGAGCAGCACCGGGCCTCCGTGGAGGCCGAGGCGGCGCGGCGCCGGCTCGCGGTCATCGCCGACGCCTCCGCCCGGATCGGTACGACGCTGGAGCTGGAGCGCACCGCCTTCGAGCTGGCCGAGGTCGCCGTACCGGAGCTGGCCGACGTGGCGGCCGTGGATCTGCTGGACGCGGTGGCGGAGGGCCGGCCCAGCATGCTCGGCCCGTCGGAGGCCGCGGTGATCCGCGCCCTGGCGGTGCGCGCGGAGGACGGCACGGACGCCGTACGGGCCGCCGACCCGCCGGGCGGGATCGCCCGGTACGAGCCCGACCGGCTGGTCACCGAGTGCGTCCGCACCGGTGACCCGGTGCTGGTGCCCCAGGTGAAGGACGAGGACCTGCCGCGCATCGCCCGCTCCCCCGAGGCTGCCGTCCTGCTCGGCCGGGCGGGCCTGCACTCGTATCTGGCGGTGCCGCTCATCGCCCGCGGCGAGGTGCTGGGCGCCCTCGATCTCAAGCGCACCCGCAACCCGGCGCCGTTCGACGAGGACGACGTGCTGCTGGCCCGGGAACTGGCCTCGCGCGCGGCCGTGCAGATCGACAACGCGCGCTGGTACCAGAACGCCCGCAACACCGCGCTCACCCTCCAGCGCAGCCTGCTGCCCAGCCATCCGCCGGTGACGACGGGCCTGGAGGTGGCCTCGCGCTACCAGCCGGCCGGCGCGACCAGCGAGGTCGGCGGCGACTGGTTCGACGTCATCCCGCTGGAGGGCGGCAGGACGGCGCTGGTGGTGGGTGACGTGATGGGCAGCGGCATCAGCGCGGCGGCCACGATGGGCCGGCTGCGCACCGCGACCACCACGCTGGCCGCCCTCGGCCTCGACCCGGCACTGCTGCTGGAGCACCTGGACAAGACCACCTCGGCCCTGGACCACTCCATCGCGACCTGTGTGTACGCCGTCCACGACCCGCATCTGCGCCAGTGCCGGATCGCCAACGCCGGCCACCTGCCGCCCGCCCGGGTCCGCCCCGGCCGGCCGCCGGAACTGCTGGACCTGCCCACCGGGGTGCCCCTGGGCGTGGGCGGGGTCGAGTTCTCCACCATCACCGTCGACTTCGAACCCGGCGACGAACTCGTCTTCTACACCGACGGGTTGGTGGAGACCCGCTGCCACTCCCTGGACGAGCGCCTGGACTTCATGCTGTCCCTGCTCGACGACCCCTCACGCCCCCTGGAGGAGGTCTGCGACCTGCTCCTGCGGACACTGCACCACCCCGACAACCACGACGACGTGGCCCTGCTCATCGCCCGGGCGCAGGAACTGCCGTAAGCGGCACCTTCGTTACGGCTGCTCCCGTACGCCGATCACCACATGCGCGTACGCCTCCTCCGCCACCGCCACACGGGTCGTCAGACCTGCTTCGGTGAACGCCTCCACGGCGGACCGCGCCTGGCGTTCGCTGGTCTCGGTCAGCAGGCAGCCGCCCGGCGCCAGCCACTCGGGGGCCCCGGCGGCCACCCGGCGCAGGACATCGAGGCCGTCCACGCCGCCGTCGAGGGCGGTCAGCGGCTCGTGGTCGCGGGCCTCGGCCGGCAGGAGCGCCACCTCCGCGCTGGGCACGTAGGGCACATTGGCCGTCAGGATGCCGACCCTGCCCCGCAGGCCGGCGGGCAGCGCGTCGAACAGGTCGCCCGCGTGGGCCGTGCCGCCGTAGGGAGCGAGGTTGTGGCGGGCACAGCGTACGGCGGCCGGGTCGATGTCGGCGGCGTGCACCTCGGCATCGCCCAGGGCGGTGGCGAGCGCGGCACCGAGCGCGCCCGAGCCGCAGCACAGGTCGACGACGACCCGCGCGTCCGGGGCCTGGGCCAGGGCCTGGTCGACCAGGAACTCGGTACGGCGGCGGGGGACGAAGACGCCCGGCTCCACGGTGATGCGCAGTCCGTGGAACTCGGCCCAGCCGAGGACGTGTTCGAGCGGGACTCCGGCGACGCGCCGGTCCACCATCGCGGCGAGCTCCCGCGGGCCGCGAGCGGTGGCGAGGATCAACTCCGCCTCGTCCTCGGCGAAGACGCACCCGGCGGCGCGCAGCGTGGAGACGACGACGGAAGAGGAGAGCGGGGGCGGGAAGGGAAGAGAGGGCATGAACACCGAGAGCCTTTCGGAAACCTGGAGCCGAAGGGCGCTCTCGCGGTCACCGGTGCCGGCGTTCCGCGCTGTCACAGACGGCTGTCACAAGAAGAGAGCACCCCAGCTGACACAGCGGTAATGGGTCTCACCTCCTCGACAGCCCGAAGCCGCGCACGTCCGCGGCGGGACGGCCACCATACCCCAGCGCCCGCAAAGCCCGTCGTCCACGCCGAGTTCGAAACTGTCTGGCGCGGTGGAGTGGGGCCCGTTACGATCGCCGCGATGACCACTCACTCTGTTTTCAGATGGGGGGTCCCGTCCGCGCAAGGTGAGTGCTGATGCTCACTGAAACCGCGTACGGGGATTCCCGGCTCTCTTTGTGGCGGCGCGTGCGCGAGTACGCCGTACCGCCACCCGTGATCGAGACCGCGACCGCCCGCCGCCGCGCCGGTGACTGGGCGGGGGCGTGCGCCGCCGCCGGTGTCGACGTCGACCTCGATCTGCGTACCGTCGCCCGCGCCCATGGGCGGGAGCTCATGGCCCGGCTCCGCGCGGATCTGCGCCGTCTCGCTCCCGACCTGCTGCGCTGGCACATGCCGAGGATCGCGCCCGACGGGCTGTTGCGGCCGGGGCTCACCCTCACGCTGGCCCGCTACGAGGGACGTGACCCGGCCTGCCCGGTGCACCTCGTGGCACGGACTCCGCCTGCCTGGGCGGACGCCGGCCAGCGGATCGGCCTCGCCCTGTGGGACGGCTCCCGCCCGGCGGCCGGCCACCATCCGCATCCGCACCCCAGCCCGCGCTACCGGCTCGATCTGCACCGGCACTTGTGGGACGCCTCCCGGGCCGCGGAACTGCGTGTCCGGTCCGGAGCCGAACAGCCGCCGGGCGACGGCGACTTGGGGCCGCCGGACGACGCAGTGTCGGCGGCCGTCCCGGCGGGGCGCGGCTGTGCCGTCGACCGCTGGGCGGCCGAGGCGGGGATCCTGCTGCGCGCGGAAGGGCGAGCCGACGGCACCTTCGCCGTACGTCTGGGCGGCCGGCACCGGCTGGTACTGGAGCTGGTCCAGGACGCCGGCGGTCCGGCCTCGCCCGCCCTGCGGCTCGCGGTGCCGCCGGACGACAACCGCTCCGCGGTGCCCGTGCTGCCCGACGCGGCGACCTGGGTGCCGCCCGACCTGGAGCTGCTCCGCGCGGGTCTGCTCGGCCTCGAGCAGGCGCACCCGCTGGTCGCCGCCGCACTGGTCCCCGGGCACGTGCCGTCCGGCGCGCCGCGCGGTCCGGACCCGGTCGGCACGCCACGGCTCGTGGAGTGCCGGGGTGCCGAACACCGCATCGGTCTGGTCGACGGCGTACTCGCCCCGCTGGACCACGGTCCGGACGAGATCCGTCGGGAGGAGCTGCTGGTCGCGCTCGGCGGCACGCCACTCCCCTGCCTGCGGGCCATCGACGAGGCGCACCGGCGCCCGGACTGTCTCACCGGGGTCCGTGAGCGCCTGGACCACGGAGACACCGCCGGTGCGCTGGCCGTGGTCGAGGGGCTGCTGGGGCCCGACGCGCTGCTGCGCGCCGGCGCCCTGCGGGACGAGCTGGAGGCGGCGGCGGAGCGCCGCATCGCCTACGGCCTCTACCGGGCGGGGCTGATCGGCACCGGCCCGAACCCCGCTCCTGCTGACCGCCGCCGCACCCGGGCCCACCGCCGCCGCCCGCGCCACGCGGTGCGCGGCTGATTCCGGCCCCCGTCGCCTGATCCCGGCCCGCTGTCCCCGACGCGGTCTCTCCGTCTCCCACTCCGGCTCAACAGCCCTTTCTGCTCGGCCTGTTCCGTCCGCCACTCGCCCCAAGGTGATCACCATGCCTCTGCACACCCCTGCCGCCCCTGCCGCCCCTCTCTCCGCCCTTCCTCCCGCCGCTCAACTCGACGTGGCCGCCGGCCTCTTGGCTCTGCTCCGGGACACAACCACCGAACCCCGCGCCGACATCCAGCTGGAGGCGCTGACCTTGGCCGTTGCCGCCGATCTTCCGGTGCTCCTGTGGGGTGAGCCGGGCATCGGCAAGACCGCGGCCCTGACCCAGCTCGCGACCGCCCTGGACCTGCCGCTGACCACCGTGATCGCCAGCGTGCACGAGCCGTCCGACTTCTCGGGGCTGCCCGTCGTGGGCGACGATCCGGCGGAGCAGGGGGTGCCCATGGCCCCGCCGGACTGGGCGGTGCGGCTGGTCCGGGCCGGCCGGGGCCTGCTGTTCCTGGACGAGCTGTCCACCGCGCCCCCGGCCGTGCAGGCCGCCCTGCTGCGGCTCGTGCTGGAGCGGCGGATCGGCGCGCTGCAACTGCCGCCCGGGGTACGGATCGTGGCCGCGGCCAATCCGCGGTCCTCGGCGGCCGACGGCTGGGAGCTGAGCCCTCCACTGGCCAACCGGTTCGTGCATCTGCAGTGGACGCACGATCACGACGTCGTCGTACGCGGCCTCGGCGGGACCTGGCCACGGGCGACGCTGCCCCGGCTGGAGCCCGAGAAACTGCCGGAGGCCGTGGCGTTCGCGCGGCGCGCGGTGTGCGGCTTCCTCTCCGCGCGCCCGGGGCTCGTGCACCGGCTGCCTCAGGGCGAGACCCGCCGGGGCGGTGCCTGGCCGTCGCCCCGGAGCTGGGAGGCGACGCTGCGCCTGATCGCGTTCGCGACGGCCGCCGATTCCTCCCGCGATGTGCTGTCCCTGCTGGTCAGGGGCGCGGTCGGGGACGGTCCGGGCCTGGAGCTGCTGGCGAGCCTGGACCGCCTCGACCTGCCGGACCCCGAGGTGCTGCTGGCCGACCCGGCCGGCGCGGTGCTGCCCGAGCGCGGCGATCTGCGGCAGGCCGTGCTGGACGGGGTGGTGGACGCCGTCCGCAAACGGCCGGAGCGTCCTCGCTGGGACGCGGCCTGGGCGCTGCTGGTCCGCGCGCTGGACACCGGCGCCCCGGACGTGGTGGTCGTTCCCGCGACCACGCTGGCCTCGCTGCGCCGGGACGACTGGAACGTACCGGCGTCGATCGAGCGCCTCGCCGGGGCGGTGAAGCTGTCCCGGAGGGCCGACGACGCGGCGCACCGGGCGAAGGCAGGCAGCGGGGCGCGCCGGTGACGGCGGGCACGCACATGGAGGAGGACGTGTCGGGGGCGCTCGACCTGGACAAGCTCTTCGCCGCCCGGTTGCACGCGGCCCGGGTCCGGCCCTACCTGGCCACCGCGCTGTTCGCGCTGCACCCGGTGGAGTCGCGGCAGGTGCCGACGATGTCCGTCGACCGGCACTGGCGGTGCTATGTCTCGCCGGCGTTCGTGGACCGCATGCCGGTCGAGGAGCTGGCCGGGGTGTGGGTGCACGAGGTGTCGCATCTGCTCCGCGACCATCACGGACGTGGCGACCGGGTCGCGCGGGAGCACGGCCTGACCGGCCCGGGTGAACGGCTGCGGATGAACATCGCCGCGGACTTCGAGATCAACGACGATGTCTACGGCGAAGGGCTGGTACGGCCGGAAGGCGCCGCGGCCCCAGGGGACTTGGGGCTGCCAGAGGGGCGCCTCATGGAGGAGTACCTGAGGATGTTCCGGCTCGGCGGGCGGCTGGACCGGCTGGCCTGGCTGGACTGCGGCAGCGGGGCGGACGGCCTGGAGCGCCCCTGGGATCTCGGTCCGGACGGTGCGCACGGACTGAGCGACCAGGAGCGGGACGCGGTCCGGTTCCGGGTGGCGCAGGGCATCAACGGCCGCCCCGGCGATGCCCCCAAGGGCTGGCGGCGCTGGGCCGAGGAGGTGTTCCATCCGCCGCTGCCCTGGCGGGAGTTGCTGGGCGCGGCGATCCGCTCGGCGGTCTCCGGTCCGGGCGCGGGCGATGACTACACCTACGGCCGCCCGTCCCGGCGCGCGGCCGGGATGCCGGGGGTGGTGCTGCCGAGCCTGCGGCGCAAGCCGCCCCGGGTCTGCGTGGTGATCGACACCTCCGGGTCGGTCAGCGACACCGAACTGGGCGGTGCGCTCCTGGAGGTCGCCGCGATCTGCCGTGCCGTGGGCGGCCGTTCGGACCTGGTCACCGTGGTGTCCTGCGACGCGGCGGCGCAGAGCGTGCATCCGCTGTGCCAGTCGGCGGGTATCCCGCTGACTGGCGGCGGCGGGACGGATCTGCGGGCGGGGTTCGCCCGTGCGCTGCGCGCACGGCCCCGGCCCGACGTCGTCGTGGTCCTGACCGACGGGCAGACGCCCTGGCCGGACACCCGGCCACCGTGCCGGACCGTGGTGGGGCTCTTCCCCCGGCACCGGTCGCCGGCCCGGCGGTGGAACGAGAGCAGTCCCGAGTACCGGCCGGACGCGCCACCGGCGTGGGCGCGGGTGGTGACCATCGGGTCTGCGGCCTCATGAGCACTTCCGGAAGAGGGGGCGCCGCCCGTCGGCCGGGGGGGCGCCCCTCAGCGCGGACGGGTGGCGCCCCTCAGCGCGGATTGCGGTACGGGTCCTCAGACGCCGACCGTCTCCTCGATCTCTTCCTCGGCCTCCGCCTCGGCCTGTTCGTGGGTCTTCCGTTCCGCCTTGCGTTCCGTCTCCCGGCCGGTCCGGGTGCTTTCGTAGCGACCGGCGATCGTGGTCACGGCCACTCCGACGAGGAGCCAGACCGCGAGGGTCCACGCGTTGCGGGCGAGGCCGTCGTTGCCGAAGTAGAGCAGGCTGCGGATGCCCTCGACGAACCCGGCGCCGTTCCAGAAGGCGTGCAGGGTGCCGAAGAAGCCGTTCTGCAGCTCGGGCCGGAACAACCCGCCGGAGCTGGTGAAGTTGAGCATCACGAACAGCACCATCATCGTCAGCGTGGTCCACCGCTTGAGGAAGGTGTGCAGGCCGACGCCGATGAGGAGGATGCCGGCGGAGTACAGCCAGGCCATGCCCCACACGCCCGCGAGGTCGTGGTGCGCGAGGTGGAACACCGGCCCGGCGAGCAGCGTGCCGATGCCGCCGATCACGGCGGAGACGCCGAACGCGAGCAGTGCCCGTACCCGCATGGGCAGGGCGGCGCCCGCGGCACCGAGGGCGGCGACCGAGGCGTAGGAGCCGATGCTGACCGCGATCAGGAGGAAGAACAGGCCCTGCCCGGTGGGGTCGTCGGCGACCGGCCGGGCCACGTCGGTGACCTTCAGCGGGACGCCCTCCTCCGCGGCGACCGGCGTGAAGATCTTCTCGACGGCCGTGGCGCCCATGTCGGAGGCGGCGCTCGCCACCAGCAGCTCGGGCGTCTTGGCGCTCGGCACATAGGCGCCGGTGACATCCCGGGACCTGAGCAGGTCGACGGCGTCGGCACGGGTGGCGACGGTGCGGACGTCGAGCTTGTCCCCCGCGGTGTCCTTGACCGTCTGGGCGAACACCTTCGCCTTCGGAGCGGTCCCCACGACGGCGACGGGCAGGTGGTGCGGCTCCGGGGCCACGAAGGCCCCCATGTACGCAAGCCCCATGCCTATGCACATCAGGAGCGGGGTGATCAGGTGCGTGAGCACATGGCGCAGTGCCGGTGACCTCATCGGGCGCGAACTCCTCAGGTGGTTGGCTTATACAACTTTCACTTCAAGTTGTACTATACAACTAGAACGCCGGAGGAGGTAGTCCCGTGAGCACAGCGAAGTCGGCCGTCGAGACGATCCAGCGCGAGATGACGCGCTTCGCCCGCCGGGCGCGTGCCTCGGCGGGACGCATGCACCCCGAGCTGTCGCTGGTGTCGTACACCCTGCTCGGCCACCTGGAGGAGCGCGGCAGCTGCCGGGCGACCGACCTGGCGGCGCACTACGCCCTGGACAAGTCCACGGTGAGCCGCCAGGTGGCCGCGCTGGAGCGGGCCGGGCTGGTCGAGCGCCGCCTGGACCCGGAGGACCACCGGGTGCAGGTGCTGCATCTGACGGAGGCCGGAGAGGAGATCCTCGCCCAGGTCACCCGCAGTCGCCGGGCTGCCTTCCAGGAGCGGCTGGCGGACTGGCCGGAGGAGGACCTGGTGCGGTTCGCGGCCTACCTGGAGCGGTACAACGCCGCAGCGGGCGGCCCCACGGCCGGCTGAGCCAGGCCCCCACCGGATCTCGTACTGTTGAACCATGAACGTCACCCGAGGCTTCACGGGTCGCCCCCGCGTCCACAACCCGGGGCTGCCGCCCGGTCAGTACGACGCGCGCGACGAGTGGCCCGTCCTGTCCGCCGAGGTCACCCCGGACCTGTCCCCCGCCGACTGGTCCTTCCGCATCGACGGCCTGGTGGAGCGGCCGTACACCTGGGACTGGGAGGCGGCACGGGCGCTGCCCGCCGCGGGGTACGAGGGTGACATCCACTGTGTGACCGGGTGGTCGAAGTTCGGCGTGCGGTTCGGCGGCGTCTCGCTGGACGCCTTTTTCAATGTGGTGCGACCCCATGGGTCCGCCACACATGCGATCGCCTATTCACACACGGGCTACACCACGAACCTGCCGCTCGCAGACCTCACCGGCGGCCGGGCCTGGATCGCCTGGGAGTACGACGGAAAGCCGCTGCCGCCCGAGCACGGCGGCCCGGCGCGGCTGCTCGTGCCGCACCTGTACTTCTGGAAGAGCGCCAAGTGGATCGCGGGCATCACGCTCCTCGACCACGACGAGCCGGGCTTCTGGGAGGGCAATGGGTATCACGAGCGGGGCAACCCGTGGGAGGAACAGCGGTACTCCGGTGACTGAGACTGTGACGACGACTTCGTTCGCCGTGCCCGGGCGCATCGCGGTGAACGAGCAGGTGGCGTCGGCGTGGCAGACGGCCACGCTGACCGGCATCCGGGCCGAGACGCCGCACGCGGCCACCTTCCGCCTCGCGGTGCCGGGCTGGGCGGGGCATCTGCCCGGCCAGCACCTGATGCTGCGGCTGCGGGCCGAGGACGGCTATGTGGCCCAGCGCCACTATTCGATCGCGTCCGCGCCGGACGACTCCGGGCACATCGAGCTGACCCTGGACCGGGTGCCGGACGGCGAGGTGTCGGGCTGGTTCCACACGGTGGCCAGGCCCGGTGACACGGTCGAGGTGCGCGGCCCGCTGAGCGGCTTCTTCGCCTGGCCCGGTGACCGGCCCGCGCTGCTGCTCGGGGCGGGTTCCGGGGTCGTACCGCTGATGTCGATGGTGCGCCACCACCGGGCGCGCGGCCTGGCCGTCCCGCTGCGGATGCTCGTGTCCGCCCGCAGCCCCGAGGAACTGATCTACGCCGGGGAACTCGGCGCGGAGACGACGACCGTGTTCACGCGCAGCGCTCCCCAGGGGGTGCCGGTGGGACGTATGGCCGCGGCACATGTGACACCGCTCCTGGCGGAGCAGCCCGTAGGTGGGTGGGAGGCCTATGTGTGCGGCTCCAACGGCTTCGCCGAGCACGCCTCCCGGCTGCTGGTCGACGCAGGCCAGCCGGTGCACCGGATCCGCATCGAACGCTTCGGCTGAGGGGCGTCTCCCGCGTTTCTGGGGCGCGTAGCGGACGTCGTGCTCCAGGTGGGCTGGAACTCGCGGTTCGCAGTGTGAGCGAGGTGCTCCGTACGGGGTACGAGACGGGTGTGGACGCTCGTATGCGTGAGCGGCAGCGGGGGTGCGGCGGGCCGTGCTGCGGCTCGTCCGGCTCGTCGGCTCCGGCGGCGGCGAGGAGGTGGACATGCGTACCCAGGTGCGCGGCTGGCGCTTGCGGCGCAATCCGCTGCGGCGCCGGTCGGACGTCGTCGAGGCGTGGACGCTGCTGCTCGTCGCCGTCCTGCTGTTCGTGGTCTCGCCCCTGGTCGGGGTGGCGGCGGGCCTGCGCGCCCATGACCAGGCGCAGAGCCGCGCGGACGCACAGCGGGCCGAGCGGCACCGGGTGCGTGCCGTGGTCGTCGGCGACACTCCCTCGCAGCTGCCCTCGGTACAGGGCGACCGTGATCACCCCTACCGGGCCGAGGTCCGCTGGACCGAGCCCGGCAAGGGGGCACGGACCGCGCCGGCCCGGGTCCCGGCGGGCGTCCGGACCGGGGACGTGGTCTCCGTGTGGTTCGACGCCAAGGGCCACAATGTCGCCGCGCCGCCCGACGCCGTCCAGATCTGGCAGCACACCGTGACCGTCGGCCTGTGCGCGGCGGGCGGCGCGGCGGGCGTGGTCCTGCTCGGGCACGCCGTCGAACGCCGGATCGCCCTGCGCCACCGGCTGGACGAGTGGGAGCGGGAGTGGGCCCTGACGGGGCCGAAGTGGAACCAGCCCAGGGCGTGAGCCCCGGGTGACCCGATCACCGGCCCCTCCCGCCCGACGACCAGTCCCGAGTCCGGTCCGAAGTCCTCTCCCGAAGGTGGTTGTTGATGGCCCTGTTCGACCTCCCCCTCGATGAACTCCGCGAGTACCGCAGCGCGTCCACCGAGCCCGCGGACTTCGACTCCTTCTGGGGCAAGACCCTGCAGGAGGCACGCGAGCACGAGCTGGCGGCCCGTTTCGAGCCCGTGGAGGCCGGGCTGGCCACGGTCAGGGTGTACGACGTGACGTTCGCCGGGTTCGGCGGGCACCCGGTCAGGGGCTGGCTGCGGGTGCCGGCCGACGCGACGGAACCGCTGCCGCTGGTCGTGGAGTTCATCGGCTACGGCGGCGGGCGCGGGCTGCCGCACGAGAAGCTGCTGTGGGCGTCGACGGGCCGGGCGCACTTCGTCATGGACACCCGCGGGCAGGGCAGCGGCTGGGGCGGCGGCGGTGGCACGCCGGACCCGGTGGGCGCGGCGCCCGCCTACCCCGGTTTCATGACCCGGGGCATCGACGCACCCGAGAACTTCTACTACCGGCGGGTGTTCACGGACGCGGTGCGCGCCGTCGAGGCGGCCCGTTCGCACCCGCTCGCCGACGCGTCGCGGACGGTGGCGATCGGCGAGAGCCAGGGCGGCGGCATCGCCCTCGCCGTCGGCGGGCTCGTCCCCGACCTGGTCGCGGTCGCGCCGGACGTGCCGTTCCTGTGCGACTTCCCGCGGGCGGCGACGCTGACGGACCGTCACCCGTACCGGGAGATCGGCATGTTCCTCAAGACGTACCGCGGTCGCTCGGCCGAGGTGCTGCGCACCCTCTCCTACTTCGACGGCGTGCACTTCGCGGCCCGGGGCCGGGCCCCGGCCCTGTTCTCGGCGGCGCTGGAGGACCAGACCTGCCCGCCGTCGACGGTGTTCGCGGCGTTCAACGCCTGGGCGCACGGGGACAAGGCGATCGAGGTGTACGACTTCAACGACCACGAGGGCGGCGGGCCGTTCCAGGAGGCGGAGAAGGTGCGCTGGCTGCGGTCGTACGCCTGACGGAGCGGAGAGGTCGTGACGGGTCTCCGGGCTGCTCCCGGGCGCCTTCCTGGAGCGGGCGGCGGAGGTGCCGGCGGGTGTGTTTCGGCCGAACCGGCAGGCCGCTCTTCCCTTGTGGTTTAGACCAATGCTAGATGTGGTCGCACAATGAGCCCGAACGGCTACGTCTTGTCACCAACAGGAGGCGCGGCATGGCCCGCACCACCCCGCACGACCACCCCTTCGACCACCCGCACGATCCGCCGTACGACTCTCCTGGGACCGACGGCCAGCCCCTGTACTGGCAGATCGCGACGCTGCTCCTCGACGAACTGCGCGCCGGCAGCATTCCGCCGGGCGAACGGCTGCCAGGTGAACGGCACTTGGCCCGGCACTTCGGGGTCAGCCGGGAGACGATCCGGCAGGCGCTGGAGGTGCTGCGCCGCGGCGGTCTGGTCGCGACCGACCGGCGGGGCAGCCACGCGACACTGCCCGGCCGCCCGGTCGAGACGGCGGACGCGCTCACCTTCCCGGTGGGCGCGCGGCCGGGGGACCCGTGCACGGTGGACCTGGCCACGGTGGCCTGGGAGGCCCCGCCGCCGCAGCACGCGCAGGCGCTGGGGCTCGCCCCGCACCGGCCGACGCTGGTGCACCGCTACCGGTCGCAGACGCCGGACGGCCGGTCGCTGCGTACGGCGGTGACGTCGTTCTCGGCCGTGGCGCTGGCCGAGGTGGCGGAGCTGGGGCGATACCGCGACCGGGCCGACGGGGCCACTCCGGCGCAGTTGCGCCTGGCCTACGACTGGATGCGCAAGGCCGGCCTGGCCCTGCATCACCGGGACTCCATCACCCAGCTCGGCGACGCGTCCTCGGTCCGGGTGACCCGGCGGGTGCACGATCAGTACGCCCGCCCCCTGGAGATCACCGATCTGGTGGCGAACGCCGAACAGGACGCCCTGGTCTACGAGTTCACCCTGCCGGCGGCGGGCTGAACGCGCGCCACCACCAGCCGGGCCCGGGGGCTGCCGTCGCCGCGCCGTCCGAACTCGGGCAGTGCCCGCAGGTCGACGGTGAAGCCGGCACGCGCCAACTCCCTGAGCACGTCGGAGAGTCGGAACGTGCGGTAGTACATGACGAACGGCGGTCGCCACACGGCGTTGCGCACGCGCATCACCGCGTCGAAGCCGAGCAGCATCCAGTAGGCCGGGCTCGTAGGGCGCGGCGGTGCGGGCACCGGGAAGGCGAAGCAGCCGCCGGGCCGCAGCACCGAGCGGACCTGGGCGAAGAGTCCGGGCAGCTCCCGGGGCAGGAAGTGGCCGAACGCCCCGAAGCTGACCACCAGGTCGAAGGCCGCCGTGAAGGGCAGGGCCCGGGCGTCGCCGCGCACCCAGGCGACGCCCGGCCCGCCGGCCCTGGCGGAGCGGCGGCGGGCGATGTCGAGCATGCCCGCACTGAAGTCGACCCCGGTGACGCTGCGGCGGCACACGGTGGTGAGCACGTCCAGCCCGGCTCCGGTGCCGCAGCACAGGTCCAGCCCGTCCTCGAACGGGCCGAGCGGCGCGAGCGCCTTCGCCACGGACTCCAGCACCGGCCCCGGCGTGCGGAACGGGGTCCGGTCGAACTTCGGGGCGAGCAGGTCGTAGCCGTGCTCGACGGACGACAGTGCCTGCGCGGCGAGTTCACGGAGGGTCGGTCCCTCGGGGCTGAACATCGCCTCAGCCCAGGGCCACGCGCTGTTCGAGGACCGCGAGAGCCCGCCGGCACCAGCGCTCGTTCTCCTCCTCGAAGCCGATCCCGGCCATGAGGGTGAGATACGGCCCGACGCGCTCGGCGGTGCGCAGGTACTCCTCCTCGGTCCGCCCATCGAGGAGGCGCTCGCGCACCCGCCGGTAGCGGTCGAGCTTCCCGCGCGCCCAGCCCAGGCGCTCCTCGATCAGCGCCCGCGGGACCTCGGGATCGCCGTCGCCCATGGCCTGGATCTTGATGAGGAGTTCGTCCCGGATGGCGGTGGGCCGCTTGGGCGGCTCGGCGGCGAAGGCGCGCAGCTGCTGCCGGCCGGCCTCGGTGAGCGTGAACATCCGCTTGTTGGGCCTGCGTTCCTGCTGCACGACCCGGGCCTCGACGAGTCCGTCGCCGGCCAGGCGTTCCAGCTCGCGGTAGAGCTGCTGGGGGGTGGCGGGCCAGAAGTTGGCGAGCGAGACGTCGAACACCTTCGACAGCTCGTAGCCCGAGGCCTCGCCCTCCAGCAGGGCGGCCAGGACGGCGTACTTGAGCGACATGTGGACAGGCTAACAGCGGTTGATTACTCTCACCCGCACCTATTCAATTAATTGAGTATAGGATGTGAGGTGATCCGATGCGTGCGTTCCGCGAGGCGGTCGAGGCCTGGGACATGGACGCCATCGAGGCGCTGCTGGCGGAGGACGTGGTCTTCACCAGCCCGGTCGTCTTCAAGCCCTACCCGGGCAAGGCGATCACCGCGGCGATCCTGCGTGGGGTCTCCCGGGTGTTCCAGGACTTCCGGTACGTCCGCGAGATCGGCGACCCGGACGGCGCCGACCACGCGCTGGTCTTCAAGGCCCGGGTGGGCGACCGCGAGGTGACCGGCTGCGACTTCCTGCATGTGAACGAGGACGGGCTGATCGACGACTTCATGGTCATGGTCCGCCCGCTGTCCGGCGCGCACGCCCTCGCCGAGGCCATGGGCGCGCAGTTCGAGCAGATCGCGCGGGAGGCGGAGGCGCGGTCCGCCTGAGCACCGCGCCTCCGCTCCGGACGGGCCGTGAGCGTCAGCCCTTCAGCTGGTCCAGCGTGGCCTTGGCGTCCGTCTTCAGCCAGCCCGACACGTCGGAGATGGACGGCGGGTTCTTGTCGTCGTCGTACGAGCTGAGGTAGGAGCTGTAGCTCATCGTGTACGTCACCCAGCCGTCGCGGACGGCGAGGGTGGCGTAGCGGGAGCCGCTGGAGGAACCACTGGTGGTGTCCTCCGTGACGAGGTAGGCCTCGTCACCCAGGCCGCTGACCGAGGTGACGTCGTAACCCTTGTGGCTGTCACCGTAGTTCTTCCACGTGGCGGTGAACTCGGGCCCCGGGTCGGTCTTCTTGTGCAGGTCCAGCTGGAGGGTCAGGTAGGCGTCGGAGAGCGTGGAGCCGCTGCTCTTCTTCAGGCCCAGGCTGCAGTAACCCTCCTCCAGCGCCGACTGCTTCAGGGAATTGTGGATGGGCGAGGAGTCGCCCTCGGGGTACTCGTCCTTGAAGGACGAGTAGTCCGCGCCGGAGCAGAGGTTCGTGGGCGCCGAGTAGCCGCGCAGGTCCGCACTGTCGCCCTTGCCGCCGATCAGGAAGACCCCGCCGGCCCACACGGCGGAGGCGACGACCGCGCCGACGACGCCCCACAGCACCGCCCGCCCGGCACCACCACCGCCACCACCGCCACCGGACGGCGGCACGGGCACAGGCCCGTACTGCGGCGGCTGTGCGTACGGGTTTCCCGGCTGCGGCTGGCCCGGCACGGGCTGGGCGGCGGGCTGGCCGACCATCGTGGGCTGCGCGTAGAAGTTCCCCGGCGGGGGCGACTGCGGGTTCGGGTACGGGTAGGCCGTCGGCTGCGCCGGGACCGCCGGCTGCGCTGCGGGCGGCTGGGGCTGAGGCTGCGACCCGGGCTGGTCGGCCGGCTGCGGTGGCTGCGGTGGCGTGGACATGTCGTGAAGATAAGGCACGCTTGGCGGTCAAGTCCCCTGTCGTCCGGGATCGTTATGGTCTGGGGACATCTGATGCGGCTCGGTGACAAACTCCCGCATCCTCAGTCATCCGTCTCCCCAAGACGCACCGGCAGAGCGCGCACACTGTTCCCGACGAAGCTCGCATGCCGGACCAACTCGGTCTCGGGTACGGCGAGTTCGACTGCGGGGAAGCGAGTGAACAGCTGTTCCAGTGCGACTGTCGCCTCAAGCCGGGCCAGCGGGGCGCCCAGGCAGTAGTGGGCGCCGTACCCGAGCGAGATGTGGTGCACGGCGTCGGCGCGGGTGGGGCGGGTGACGTCGAAGCGGTCGGCGTCCGGGCCATGCGCGCCGGGGTCGCGGCCGGCGGCGGAATAGCCGGCCAGCACCGGCGTGCCCGCCGGTATGAGCGTGCCGTCGACGGTCAGGTCCCGCACCGGGTAGCGGAACGGGAAGTAGCTGACCGGCGCGTCCCAGCGCAGCGTCTCCTCCACGACATCTGCCCAGCTCACCCGCCCGGCACGCACCAGGTCGAGCTGGTCGCGGTGGCCGCACAGCGCGCGCACGGCGTTGGTGATCAGGTTGAGCGTGGTCTCGTGCCCGGCGATGATCATCAGAACCAGGGTGCCGATCAGCTCCTGCTGGCCGAGCCGGTCCCCGCCCTCGTCCCGGGCTGTGATGAGCGCGCTGGTGAGATCGTCGCCGGGGTGCGCGGCCTTCGCGGCGGCGATCTGGCCGAGGACCTCGACGAGTTCGCGGTTGGCGGCGATGGCCGCGTCCGGCTCGATGTCGGTGGCCACCACCTGGCTGCTCAGGTGGTGCAGCCGGTCGCGGAACTCGGGTGCCACGCCCAGCAGTTCACAGATGACCCCCATCGGCAGGGGCAGCGCGAAGTGCCGCCGCAGATCAGCGACCCCGCCCGCCTCCGCGGCAGCCCGCTCCAGGCCGTCCAGCAGGGATGCCGTCAACTCCTCGACGCGCGGCCGGAGTTCCTCGACCCGGCGAGGCGTGAAGGCCCGGCTGACCAGGGACCGCAGCCGCCGGTGGTCGGCCCCGTCGGCGGTGGTCATGCCCTGCACGGTCGCGAAGGTCAGCAGCGGCCAGCCCGCGGCGATGCGGCCCTCCTGCAGGTCCGTGAAGTGGCGTGCGTTCTTGGCGACTTCGGGATGCTGGAGGAAGTCCTTCAGCGCGTCATGCCCGAGTACGGCCATCCCCTGGATCCCGCCCGGCAGTTCGACCGGGGCCACGGCACCGCGGGCCAGCAGCCGCGCGTTGTCGGCGTGTGGGCAGCCCCCCGCGGGGTCCAGGCGGTGCGGTGGCAGGGCAGGGGTGGTCTCCACGGATTCTCCCGACGTCGGCGGCAGGGGCGGTCCGTGCCAGGGAATCAACCACGACCCGGGGAATACATCAGCCCACCGGCCTGTTGACGAAGGCAGAACGGCCGCTATAGTGCCGTCAGCACCTGTGTACGCCCCCTCACGTGGGCGCCGGTGCCAGTTCCTCCCGCAGTCGGCCGGTCCCGGCCTGCCGCTTCTCTCAGTACCACCTCGTGACGAGGCCGTCATCGCCTCCCCGAGGTGCCGTTCCCGCCGCCCGGAGACGCAGCCATACGCATCCGTACGCATCCGTACGTCTCCCGCTCGCGGCCTTCCCCCCTTCTCCACCGCTGTCCGTCCGCGAAAGGACCTTCACCCATGACCACCACACTCGAACACCCCCCTGCGGCACCGCAGCCCCAGGCCGCCGACCGGCTCGTCACCGGCGTCCTCGACATCGACGCACACGGGAAGGGGCACCTGCGGGCCGCGAGCCTGCTCCCCTCCCCCGCCGACCCGCAGGTCCCCGCCACGCTGATCCGCCGTCACGGACTGCGCAAGGGCGACCTCGTCGAGGGCGTCCGCGCTGCGCAGCGCGCGCTGAGCGAGGTCTCGCGCGTCAACGGCCGCGCGCCCGGCGGGAACCGCCGCGTCTTCCAGAAGCTCACGCCGCTCCACCCCCGCCAGCGCATCCGGCTGGAGCACCCGGCCTCCGGCCTCGCCGGCCGTGTCACCGACCTGTTCGCGCCGGTCGGCAAGGGCCAGCGCGGGCTGATCGTGGCGCCGCCGAAGAGCGGCAAGACGGTGCTGCTCCAGCAGCTCGCCGCGGCCGTCGCCGGCAACCACCCCGAGTGCCGCCTGATGGTCCTCCTGCTGGACGAGCGGCCCGAGGAGGTCACCGAGATGCGGCGCTCGGTGCGCGGCGAGGTGTACGCCTCCACCTTCGACCGGTCGCCGAAGGAGCACATCGCCCTCGCGGACCTGGTCGTCGAGCGGGCCAAGCGGCTCGTCGAGGCCGGTGAGGACGTCGTCGTCCTGCTGGACTCCCTGACCCGGCTGTGCCGGGCCCACAACAACGCCTCCGCCGCCGGTGGCCGCACCCTCAGCGGCGGTGTCGACGCGGGCGCGCTGCTCGGCCCCAAGCGGTTCTTCGGCGCCGCGCGCCAGGCCGAGGAGGGCGGCTCGCTCACCATCCTCGCCACCGTCCTGGTGGACACAGGCTCCCGTGCCGACGGCTACTACTTCGAGGAGCTGAAGAGCACCGGCAACATGGAACTGCGGCTGGACCGGGAGCCCGCCGCCCGCCGAGTCTTCCCGGCCGTGGACATCGACGCGACCGGCACCCGCCGGGAGGAACTGCTGCTCGCCCCGGCCGAGTTGACGGCCGTACGGGGTCTGCGCCGGGTCCTGCGGGCCCGGGAAGGCGGACCCTCCGGGCTGGAGACGCTGCTGGAGCGGATGCGCGAGACCCCGGACAACGCCGCGTTCCTGCGCCGCGTCCAGCCGACCCTGCCGTCCGGCTGACCCCGAGCCGGCCCTGCGACCGGCCGGCCCGTGCGGCATCCGGGTTGTTCCATGGGGCCGTCCGGCCCACCCAGCGCGACCCCCGGCGCACGCCTTCGTACGTTGCTCGTATGATCACCGGATTCCCTTATCGGGCGGCCGTGTCGGTCTGTGCGGTCTGCGTGGCGGGCGTGCTGGCGCTCACGCCGGCCGCCGCCGCACCGCATGCCGCGCACCTCGGGCCGCCCGGGCCGCACGCGGCGGTGCCCCAGCCGTCCCTCCTCTACGACTCCGGCCCCCAGGTCAGGCCGCATCCCGGCGCGCCTGAGCTTCCGGACGTGTCCGCGCTGTCCTGGCTCGTCGCCGACGCCGCAAGCGGCGAGGTGCTGGCCGCGAGCGAGGCTCACCGCATGCTGCCGCCCGCGAGCACTCTGAAGACCCTGTTCGCGCTCACCCTGCTGCCGACCCTGCCCGCCGACCTGCGGCACCAGGTCCGGAACGCGGAACTGGAGGACATCGGCCAGGGCAGCAGCCTGGTCGGTGTGGAGGAGGGGCACACCTACCAGGTGGCCGATCTGTGGCGCGGGGTGTTCCTCAGCTCCGGCAACGACGCCGTGCACGTCCTCGCCTCACTGGGCGGCGGCTGGGAGGCCACGGCCAAGCGGATGCAGGCCAAGGCCCGCTCGCTGGGCGCCCTGGACACCCATGTCGTCTCTCCCGACGGCTACGACACCCCCGGCCAGGTGTCCTCCGCCTACGACCTGGCGGTCTTCGGCCGGGCCGGGCTGCGCGACCCCGACTTCGCCCGGTACTGCTCCACCGCCGAGGCCTCCTTCCCCGGTGACGGTTCGTCGTTCGCCATCGAGAACACCAACCGCCTGCTGACCGGCGAGGACGGCGTGGCGCCGTACCCGGGGCTGATCGGCATCAAGAACGGCTACACCAGCAACGCGGGCAACACTCTGGTCGCCGCCGCTCGCCGGGGCGGGCGCACGCTCGTGGTGACGGTGATGAACCCTCAGGAGGGCAACGGGTTGACCGTCTACGAGGAGGCCCGTGAGCTGCTGGACTGGGGTTTCGCGGCGGCCGGGCGGGTGGATCCCGTCGGCTCGCTCGACGGGCTGCGCCCCAAGGCCCCGCAGCCCCCCTCCGCCGCACCGGTGGCGGCCAACTCGGCCGCGCCGGACGACGACTCGGGCTGGTCGGACACCGCCGTGGTGGCCGGTCTCACCGGGCTGGGCGCCGGGGCCGTGGGGCTGGCGCTGCGGCTCAAGGGCAACCGGTCCATGCGCGGCTGACCCGTCGGCAGACCCAGCAGCAGACCCAACGTGATCCAGGTGTAGACGTTGCTGCCGAGGAAGCCGCCGATGCCGGAGGCGTCGTCGAACCACAGCCAGACCACGCTGGTGCACAGCACGGCGTACAGGGCGCCCGCGGTCCGCCGGTGCCCGGCGCGGACCAGCACCGCGAAGGACGGCAGCAGCCACACCAGGTGGTGCACCCAGGTGATCGGGCTGACCAGGCAGGCCGCCGCACCGGTGAGCGCGAACGCGGCCGTCCAGTCGCCGGCCGTCACCGCCTGGCGGGCCCGCCAGGCCCATACGCACAGCGCCGACAGGACCGCCGTGGCCCACAGGGGGCGTCCGGGTTCGCCGAGCCGGGCGAGGACGCCCTGCAGCGACTGGTTCGACACGTAGTCGAGGTGCCCGACACGGCCGGTGTCCCACAGGGCCACCGTCCAGTAGAAGCGGGAGGCCGCGGGGTCCGCCCAGGCGGCCAGCGCGGTCGCCGCGGCGGCGACGGCCGTGGCGATCCCCGCCGCCCGCCGCCGCCCGGCGAGCAGCAGCAGGCCGATGAACAGGGCGGGCGTGAGCTTCACCGCGGCGGCGAGCCCGATCCCGGCGCCCGCCCAGCGGCCCCGCCCGGTCGTGAGCAGCCAGCAGTCGGTCAGGACGAGCGCGAGCAGCACCAGGTTGACCTGGCCGAAGCTGAAGGTGTCCCGCAGGGGTTCGAACAGGGCGAGCAGGCACAGGCAGAGCGACCAGCGGTACCAGCCGTGCCGCCGCCAGCCGGGCCCGGCCAGGATCCGCAGGACGGCCGCCAGCGCGGCCAGGTTCACCAGCACCGAGGCCGCCGTCGCGGCGGTCCGGCCCAGCAGCGCGAGCGGCAGCATGGTGACGGCGGCGAACGGCGGATAGGTGAAGCCGTACGGCGTGCCGGGCACCCGGTAGTCGTAGATCCGGCCGCCGTGGTGGATCCACATGTGCACGGTGCCGTAGTAGACGCGCAGGTCGAAGAAGTCGCGCAGGAGCGGCACGGTGGCCGTGAAGACGGTGACGGCGACAGCGGCGGCCAGCACGAGCAGCAGGCGGCCCCGGGGCGTACGCGGGCCCGTCATGCCGTACCGCCCGGGGCCGAGGCCTGGTGGGCCTGTGCGACCTGGGAGGTCTCGTGGGCCTGCCACAGGACGACGAGGCCGAGCACCCCGCCGGAGACGGCGAGCACCAGTTGTCCGAGGTCGGCGGGGTCGCCGCTGGGCAGGACGGCGAGGGCGAGCACGCCCGCCAGGGCCGCGACCCGGTGCCGTACCGAGGTGCTGGGCGCGGCGGCGGCGATCAGGAACAGGCCCCACAGGACGTACCAGGGGCGGATCGCCGGGCCGAACACGGCGACCGCGAGCAGGCTGAGGCCCAGCGCGTACACCGGCCGCGGGCGCAGCCGCAGCCATATCAGCGCCACGGCGACGGCGGTGACCGCCAGGCCGAACAGGTGCCAGGCCGGGACGGCCAGCGGGGCGAGGCCGCTGCCGAGGTGCTCGAGCAGGGCACCGGTGGCGCGGCCCAGCAGGCTGGTGAGCGCCCAGTTGTGCGCGGAGACCGGGGTGTCCAGGGCGCCGATCCAGCCGTAGCCCGTCCCGGCGACGGCGGTGGCGGCGGCCGTGGTCCCGGCGGCGGCGACCGTCGTCGACACGACTGTCGGCAGCGGGCGGCGGCCGGTGTGGACCTGGAGGGCGATGACCGCGAGGAGGCCGAGGGCCGCGGGCGCCTTCACCAGGGCGGCGAGGGTGACGAGGGCGGCGCCCAGGGCGGGGTGGCGGCCCCGCGCGGCGACCAGGCCGAGCCCGAGCAGGCCGAGCATGAGTGCGTCGTTGTGGGCGCCCGCGACCAGGTGCAGCAGGACGAGCGGGTTGAGGGCGCCGAGCCAGAGCGCGGCGGCCGGGTCGGCGCCGCTGTGCCGGGCCAGCCGGGGCAGTGCCGCCGCCATGAGGGCCACGCCGAGCAGGGCGACCAGGCGCATGCCGAGCAGGCCCGCGGGCAGTTCGCCGCGGGTCAGGCCGGACAGGGCGGAGGCCAGGGCCATGAAGGCGGGCCCGTAGGGGGCACCGGTGTGCTGCCACATCGGGGCCACCTCGTCGGCGAGCGGGCCGCCGAGCATGTCTGGCCCGTTGGTGTAGACGTCCATGTGGGCGTCGACCATGGCCCCCTGGGCGAGGTAGCTGTAGACGTCCCGGCTGAACAGCGGCGGCGCGAGCAGCAGCGGCGCCGCCCACACGGCAAGGACGAGCAGCAGGGCGCGCGGAGCGGGCGGTCGCGGGCCGCGCACCAGGCGTCCGAGGAGCACCCAGGCCGCTATCAGCAGCACGACACC
The DNA here is from genome assembly GCF_053592475.1 of Streptomyces sp. NPDC002671. Lineage (NCBI taxonomy): Bacteria > Bacillati > Actinomycetota > Actinomycetes > Kitasatosporales > Streptomycetaceae > Streptomyces > Streptomyces sp. NPDC002671. Next base: position 101,867 of record NZ_JBSFVU010000012.1, on the reverse strand, counting down.
GAAATACACCCCGACCAGGCCGAGCGCGGCCTGCGCCGAGGCGGGCGCCAGGAGATCCTGGACCGGCAGGGCACCGGCCGTCTCCCCGCCGAGTGCGAGGAAGGCGGTGCCGGCCAGGCCGAGCAACTGGCAGCGGCGGAGATCGACGGGAAAAGCCATGGCCAACACCAGTTCAGCGTGTCGATGGCGGATGGCCAGAAAGCGACGTACCACTCACCGGCGGGCGGCCCCCGCGTGACCGGCATGTGAGGAGCGATGAATTCTCCGCAGCCGGGAAGTCACCACTGCACCGAATGCCGGCGGAAACGGACGTGATGACAGTGGCGAGCAGCTCCTCCTCCACCAAGACCGGTGACTACGCGAAGCTCGACGGCCTGGAGATGTACTACGAGGTCCACGGCGAGACCAACGGCCGCCGGCCCCTGGTGCTCCTGCAGGAGGTCCGCAAGCCGGACTTCGGCTCACCGCGGCTGCCGAGCGAGGCGGACTTCCAGGAGATGACCGAGGCCTACACGGCCGTCGCACCGCATCCCGAGCGCTTCCAGGACCTCCTTGCCAAGTGCAGGGCCGCCGCGCACGCCCCGCTGCCCTGGACCGACGGCGACCTGCGCGGGCTGCCGGCGCCCACACTGCTGGTCATCGGTGACGCGGATTTCGTACGCATCGAGCACGGGGCGGAGATGCGGCGCCTGATCCCGGACGCCCGGCTGACGGTGCTGCCCGGCACCACGCACATGTCGCTGATGCGCCGTACGGCTCCGCTGCTCCCGCTGCTCGACGAGTTCCTGGACTGAGGCTCAGAACACCGACAGCCCGGTGAGCGTCGTGAACCGGTCCAGGGCGGCCACCCCGGCCACCGAGTTGCCCCGCTCGTCCAGCCCCGGGCTCCACACGCACAGCGTGCAGCGTCCCGGTACGACCGCGATGATGCCGCCGCCGACCCCGCTCTTGCCGGGCAGGCCCACCCGGTAGGCGAAGTCACCGGCCGCGTCGTACGTCCCGCAGGTCAGCATGACCGCGTTGACCTGCTTGGCCTGGCTGCGGGTGAGGAGCCGGGAGCCGTCGGCGCGGATGCCGTGCCGGGCCAGGAAGCCGGTGGCGAGGGCGAGGTCGGCGCAGGAGGCGGTGACGGAGCACTGCCGGAAGTACTGGTCGAGCAGGACCGGCACGTCGTTGTCGATGTTGCCGTACGACGCCATGAAATGGGCAAGGGCGGCGTTGCGGTCGCCGTGCGCGGTCTCGGAGGCGGCTACCTCCTCGTCGAAGTCGAGGGCGGGGTTGCCGCTCTCGGCGCGCAGGAAGGCGCGGAGTTCCCCGGCCGCGTCTCCGGTACGTGTCTGCAGGCGGTCGGTGACGACGAGCGCGCCCGCGTTGATGAAGGGATTGCGCGGGATGCCGTTCTCGTACTCCAGCTGCACCAGGGAGTTGAACGGGTTGCCGGAGGGCTCGCGGCCCACGTGCTCCCAGAGTTCGTCGCCCTCGCGGGCCAGGTCCAGGGCGAGCGTGAAGACCTTGGTGATGGACTGCGCCGAGAACGGCTCCCGCCAGTCCCCCACCCCGTACACCATGCCGTCCAGTTCGGCGACGGCCATGCCGAAACGGCGGGGATCGCAGGCCGCGAGGGCCGGGATGTAGTCGGCGGAGCGGCCTCGGCCCGGGGTGCGTTCGATCTCCGCCATGATGCGATCGAGAATCGGTTGGAACTGCGAGGACATGATCGTCATCATGCCGCACTCCTGACCGGGGAGCGCCCTCAGGGCCGCTGTGCGCCTCCGTTCGCGGCAGCGGCAGGAGGCCAATCAGGCATGTCTTGGCGCGCACTCCGCGTGCTGGCCCGCCGTTCAAGGTTCCGCGCGTCAGGGTGATTTCCGCGGTCTCCGCGGACCGGAGCCCGTTCGATCAGCTCATTCGATCATCGAGAGACAGGAGCGATCTTGCGCCGGCGGAACGTTAACAGGGGCACTGTGCTGGGCCTGTGCGGGGCGGTCTCACTGCTGGCGGGGTGCAGCATGCCCGCTCCCTATGTTCCCGTACTGGAGAACCCGCGGGGAGGTCGTACGTTCTACCTCAGTCCGGACGGTGACGACACGGCCGACGGCCGGACTCCGCAGACCGCCTGGCACACGCTGCGGCGCGCCGACGCCGTACGGCTGAAGCCGGGCGACCGTCTGCTGCTCAGGGGCGGCGCACGGTTCGCGGGCACCCTGAGCATCGGCCAGGGTGACGCGGGCAACGCCCGCAAGCCCGTCGTGATCGATTCCTACGGCACCGGGCGTGCGGCGATCGCGGCCGTCGGCACCCGCGGCATCGAGGTGCACAACACGAGCGGGATCGTCATTCGCAACCTGATCCTGACCGGGAACGTCAAGGCCTTCCGGAAGCAGGACGGCATCTCCCTCGTCAGCGACCTGCCCGGCCGGCGCAAACTCCCGTACATCCGGGTCACGGACGTCGACGTGTCGGGCTTCCGCAACGGGATCCGGATGCGCGGGGGCGCCGATGGATCCGGCTTCCGGGACGTGGTGATCCGCGACTGCGCGGTGCACAACAACCAGGACGCGGGTGTCGTGACGGACGGTCCTCGCTTCGACGCCACCGCGCCCGTCTACGCGCACGAGGACGTGACGGTCTCGAAGGTGATGGCGTTCCGGAACGACGGCGACCCGCGGGCGGCCGACCGCAACACCGGCAGCGGCATCGTCCTCGGCAGCGTACGCCGTGGCGTCGTGGAGGACTCGACCGCGCATGCCAACGGGGAGTTCTCCGCGGCCAGGGCCATGGAGGGCCCGGAGGGCATCTGGACGTACGACGCGACGCGGATCGTGTTCCAGCGCAACGTCGCCTACGACAACCACACCGGCTCCAAGGTGGACGGCGGCGGGTTCGGGCTGGACAACAACGTGTCCCACTCGCTGGTTCAGTACAACCTGTCCTACGACAACGACGGCGCGGGCTTCCTCGCCTACTCAGCCGTCCCGAACCACGCCCACACGGGCAACGTGATCCGTTACAACATCAGCCGGGACAACGCCCGCAAGCTCGAGGACTACGGCGGCATCGTGGCGCTCGGGTCGTGGGTGTCGAACCTCGCGATCTACCAGAACACGGTGCTGGCCACGGCACACGGCTCCGTACGGGCACCCGCGCTGCGGCTCGAACCCAATCTCGGTGCCGTCTCCGTGCGCAACAACGTGTTCGTCACCGGCGGTCCCCCGCTGGTGGAGGCGGACGGCCACTTCAACACGTCGGAGGTGGCGATGCAAGGCAACGACTACCACGGTCCCAAGGGCTGGACCCTGCAGTGGGGCGACGGCCGGTACACCGACCTGGCCACCTGGCGGCAGGCGTCGGGCCAGGAGACGGCCGGCCCTCGGGCCACCGGGACCAGCGCCGACCCGTGCCTGACCGAGCTCCCGGTGTCCGCGAGCGGTCCCGGCGTGCACGGCACCGGCACCGGCGCGACGCGGGGCGCACTGGTGGCCCAGTGCGCCCGAGCGCTGTCGGGTGCCGCCGTGCGGCTGAGCACAGTGGGCATCGACCCGGGGCCGGTGGACTACTTCGGCACGCGGCTGACCGGCTCCCCGGGGATCGGGGCCGTGCAGGTGCCGCCGAAGACCTGAGGGATAGTCACCCGCAGGGCGTCACCCTGGCCCGGCTGCGGCACGTGTACGGGTCGTCCCAGGGCTCGGACGTGCCAGCCGGCCGCGTGCCAGGCCGCCTGGTCCAGGGCGTTGCGCGCGTCGAGCATCCGCGGCGTGCGGACCACCTCGGCCAGCAGCGCCGGGTCGAGTTCGCGGTACGCGCGCCACTCGGTGAGGTGCAGCACCACCTCCGCGTCCCGGCACGCCTCCATGACGTCCGTGTGATACGAGGGGCCGGGCAGGGCGGCCTGCGCGTTGTCGACGCCCTCCGGGTCGTGCACGCGGACCTCGGCGCCCTGCCCGACGATCTCCGCGGTGACGGCCAGCGCCGGCGAGTCCCGCACGTCGTCGCTGTCCGGTTTGAAGGTGGCGCCCAGCACCGCGACGCGCCGCCCGGCGAACGAGCCGCCGAGGAGGTGACGGGCGAGGTCGACCGTGCGGGTGCGCTGCCGGTCGTTGATCCGGTCGACCTCGCGCAGGAACGACACCGCCTCCGAGACCTGCAGTTCCTCGGCGCGGGCGAGGAAGGCGCGGATGTCCTTGGGCAGGCAGCCACCGCCGAAGCCGAGGCCGGCGGAGAGGAAGCGGCGCCCGATGCGGTCGTCGTGGCCGAGGGCGTCGGCGAGCGTCACGACGTCGGCGCCCGAGGCATCACAGACCTCCGCCATGGCGTTGATGAACGAGATCTTCGTCGCCAGGAAGGAGTTCGAAGCGACCTTCACCAGTTCCGCGGTGGCCGGGTCGGTGCTGACGCAGGGGACGCCGGCTCGCAGCATCGGCTCGTACACCTCGCGCACCAGCCGGTCGCCGTGGGGTGCGGTGGCCCCGACCACCAGCCGGTCGGGGCGCAGGGTGTCCTGGACGGCGAAGCCCTCGCGCAGGAACTCCGGGTTCCAGGCGACCTGGACCTCGACGCCGGGCCGGACCATCGTTGCCACCCTGCGGCTGAGGGAGCGGGTGGTGCCCACCGGCACGGTCGACTTGCCGACGATCAGGGTGCCGCGGGTGAGGAGGGGCGCCAGCCCGTCGACGACCGCCTCGACGTGGCTCAGGTCGGCGGCGAGCGATCCGGGGCGCTGCGGTGTGCCGACGCACACGAAGTGCAGGTCGGCAAAGTCCGCGGCCTCCTGGAGGGAGGTGGTGAAGCGCAGCCGCCCGGCCTCGGTGTTCCGGGCGAGGATCTCCGGCAGGCCGGGTTCGAAGAACGGCACCCGGCCGGCCGCGAGGGCCTCGATCTTGCGGGCGTCGGTGTCGACGCCGAGGACGTCGTGTCCGATCTCCGCCATGCACGCGGCGTGCACGGCTCCTAGGTATCCCGTACCGATGACGGTCAACCGCATGGGCATTCTCCTGTCTTGGGTTCGCCGGCGCGCGGCGGGTCAGCGGGCGTAGCCGCGGGGGTTGAGTTCCTGGAACCGCCAGGCGTCGCGGCACATGGCGGTGAGGTCACGGGTGGTGGTCCAGCCCCAGGCGGCGGCCACCGCGCTCGCGTCGGCGACGAGGGCGGCGACGTCGCCCGGCCTGCGGCCGGCCACCTGGTACGGCACCGGGTGACCGCTCGCCTCCCGGAAGGCGGCGACCAGTTCGAGCACGGAGGTCCCGGTGCCGGTGCCGAGGTTGAACACCCGCATGCCCGTGTCGTCGTCGAGGTGTCCCAGGGCAACGCGGTGCCCCTCGGCGACGTCCATGACGTGGATGTAGTCGCGTACTCCGGTGCCGTCGGGTGTGGGGTAGTCGTCGCCGAAGACGCTCAGTTGTTCCCGGCGGCCGACGGCGACCTGTGCGACGTACGGCATCAGGTTGTTGGGGACGCCCCGCGGGTCCTCGCCGAGCAGACCGCCCGGGTGGGCGCCGACCGGGTTGAAGTAGCGCAGGGCGAGCACCTTCAGCTCCGGGACGTGGGCGCACACGTCCCTCAGGATCCGCTCGCACATCAGCTTGGTGCGGGCGTACGGGTTCGTGGGCGCCACCGGGCTCCGCTCGGTCAGCGGTACGGTCCGTGCGTCGCCGTAGACGGAGCACGATGAGGAGAACACCAGTCGGCGGACCTCGTGTTCGCGCATGACCGAGAGCAGGGCGCAGGTGCCGCCGACGTTCGCGTCGTAGTACTCGACCGGCAGGGCGACCGACTCCCCGACGGCCTTGTGGGCGGCGAAGTGGATGACCGCGTCCACGTGGTGGGCGGCGAACACCTCGGAGAGCGCCTGCCGGTCGCGCACGTCGACCTCGTAGGCGGCGAGCGGCCGTCCCGCGGTCTTCGCGATGCGGTCCAGGGCCTCGGGAGAGCTGTTGACGTGGTTGTCCACGACGACGACCTCGTAGCCGTGGTCGAGCAGTTCGACGCAGGTGTGACTGCCGATGAAACCGGCGCCGCCGGTCACCAGAACCGTTTCGGGCATGGGGATACCTCGTTTCGTCGAAGAGCGTGGCTGTCCCGGCGGCGCGCGGGTCGGGTCAGCCCTCGGTGAACCCGCGCAGGTACAGGGGGAACAGGAGCAGCGCCCAGCCCAGCGGAAGCAGCGCCACGCATCCCGCGGTCAGCGGCAGGGCGACGGTGGACAGGGCCTGGCGCACGCGGACGCCCGCGGACCGGGCGGTCTCCCGGGCGTGCAGGGCGCTCACCGCGAGCGTCACCGTCCCGTAGGAGAGGGAGCCCAGCAGGCACAGGAACACATAGCCGACCGCGGGCCCGGTCAGCTCCCCGATGACGGCCGCGCCGGACAGGACGACGGTGATCAGGAGGTAGGGCAGCACCAGCCGCAGCGGCAGCGGTTCCAGGCCGTCCCGGTTCTTGGGCGTCACCTTGAAGACGATCTTCTTCGGCCGCAGTCGCTGCATCACCGCCGCTGCCAGGCCCCACGCCACGTACGGCCAGCGGGTCAGCCCGAACAGCCAGCCCTCCCAGCTCAGCAGCGGCACGTCGACGGGCCGCAGCAGTCTGCGGCTGCGCAGCAGCAGGGTGAGCAGGATCAAGACGGACGACATGGACCAGAAGTGCAGCAGGAACGCGGCGTAGTCGACGTTGATCCACGGGATGCCCGTGACCGCGGCGATGGGCGGCAGCAGCAGGCCGCCCGTGGTGGTCAGGGCGAGCAGCGGATAGTACGAGAGGGCGAAGGCGAACCGCAGCCGCAGCAGGCCGGGCATGCGCCGCAGGTGCTTGGGGACCATGCCGAGCAGCATCACCATCAGGCTCCGCGACCACTGGAACTCCTGGGTCACCATCGCCCCGAAGGTGAGGGGCCCGTCGCCGTGCGCCTCGGCGTCGATGGCGAACGCACCTTGCCAGCCTGCGGAGTTGAGAAGGAAGGTGGTCGAGAAGTCCTCGGCCAGCTCGGGTCCGAGCCCGCCGATGTCGCGCAGGGCGTCGGTGCGTACGGCGTAGTGGGAGCCGATGCACAGCGGTGCCAGGCCGTCGGTGTGGCCCAGCTGCATCGGCCCGTGGAAGGCGGCCTCGCGGTGCAGCCGTCCGCGGGCCGCCCACGAGGTGCGGGCGTTGGCGTCACAGACGCTGGGGGCGGCGACATAGCCGACGGCGGGGTCGGCGAACGGCCGGACCATTTCCCGCAGATAGCCGGCGTGCGGCACGTGGTCGACGTCGAGCTGGGCCACCACGTCGTACTCCCGGTAGCCCCAGTGGTCGTAGAAGTGGGCGAGGTTGCCCTCCTTGCACCGGGTGCGCCGGGGCCAGGAGTCCCGGTGGTAGGCGGCAACGCCGCGGCGGCAGGACACGCGTACGCCGCTCGCCGCGCACCAGTCGAGGATCTCCTGGTCCGGGTCCTCGTCGCACAGCCACACGTCGTACGGGTGCGGGAAGTTCTGGCGCAGCATCGCGCTCAGGGTGGTGCGGGCGACGTCCCAGGGCTCGGAGGGGGCCCGGGTGACCACGAACGCCGTGCGCAGCCGGGGCACTTCGACGGCGGGGTCGAGGGTGCGCAGCCGCAGAACCACCGCGATGAAGCACATCGGGAGCAGGGACAGGTACAGCAGCAGCGCGCTGTTCACCGCGAACCCGGCCCAGCCGACCCGGTGTTCGGGGCGCAGCCACCACTGCCAGAACCACACGAGGGCGCCCAGCCAGCACAGCGAGAGCAGCCCCACCCGCACCCGGTCCGCCCGGGACAGCCGGGGGGTCCAGGCCCCGGCCGCCGGCCGGAGGGAGCGGGGCGGGCGGCCGAACACGGGGCCGTCGGGCGGGGTGTCGACGACATTGCCCGCCGAGAGGGTCAACAGGTGGGTGCGCAACGCCTCCTCGGGGTCCTGCCGTTGTGCGGCGAGGCGGGTCGAGGTATCGGGGCCGAGCTCCGTCTGGGTCACGAGGCCGTGGGGGTCGCGCCGACGAGGCGGGGCTCCGCGGCGGCCACCCCGTCCTGCTGCCCGCCCCGGATCGCCACGAGCGCGGCGGCGATGTCGCTGGGCCGCTCCGCGAACCACCGCACGGTGCGGCGCAGGCCCTCCTCGATGCCCACCTCGGGCACCCAGCCCAGGCGCTCCGAGGCCCGCGCGATCACCGGCCGGCGGCGGGTGGGGTCGTCGACGGGCAGCGGATGGAACTGGACCTCGGCCCGGGAACCCGTCAGGTCGAGTACGAGTTCCGCCAGTTCGAGCACCGTCAGTTCGACAGGATTTCCGAGGTTCACCGGTCCGGGTTCGTCACGGTCCAGCATGGCGACGATTCCACGCACCAGGTCGTCGACATAGCAGAAACTGCGCGTCTGCTTTCCGTCGCCGTAGACGGTCAGGGGTTCCCCGGCGAGGGCCTGGACCACGAAACTGGAGACCACCCGTCCGTCGTGCGGGCGCATGCGCGGACCATAGGTGTTGAAGATGCGGACGATTCCCGTATTCGTCCCGCGGTGGCTGCGATAGGCCTGGGTCAGCGCCTCGGCGAAACGCTTCGCCTCGTCGTAGACGCTGCGCGGTCCGATGGGATTCACATGCCCCCAGTACGACTCGTCCTGGGGGTGCACCTCGGGGTCGCCGTACACCTCGCTCGTCGAGGCCAGGACGAAGCGGGCGTCGTGGTGTGCGGCCAGCCGGAGCGCGTTCTCCGTGCCGCGGCTGACCACGGCCAGCGTCTCCAGCGGGCGCCGCAGGTAGTCGGGGGGCGAGGCCGGCGAGGCGAGGTGGGCCACCGCGTCCACGGTGCCCCGTACGTCGATCGACCGGCTGACGTCCGCGCGGACGAGTTCGAAAGCCGGGTTCCCGAGAAAAGCGGCGATGTTCGCGGGGTCGCCGGTCGAGAAATCGTCGAGGCAGACGACTTCGTCGCCACGCCGCAGCAGCGCTGCACAGAGATGCGACCCGAGAAAACCACCGCCACCTGTCACGGCCACACGCATGAATTCTCCTGGATTGACCGAGAAATTCCGGCGCCCGGCCCGGCACCGGGCGCATACGGACCGTTTGCCAGGACGGGCGACGGCCTTTACCGAGGCCGCGAATTCAGCTTATGAGCGTTAGTAGCACTTTCCGGAGAGCGGCGAGTCGGACTGAGCCGATCGGCCGGTCCCCCCTGTGGGGGACGGCCGTCGGACGCCCCGCCGCACCTGCGCTGCGCGGGGCGCGAAGACTCCCGGCAGGGGTCATCCCTGAGTGTGACGGCACCCGCGTGTCCGGTCCGGCTTCCGGCGGACCGCCGGATCAGATCGCCGGCATCGCGCGGCTGCCCGCGAGCACCTCCGGCCGGAGCAGGGCTTCCAGCCGCTCGGCCGGCAGCAGGCCCTTCTCCAGCACGAGTTCGGCGACGCCGCGGCCGGTGACGAGGGCCTCCTTGGCGATGTCGGTCGCGGCCGTGTACCCGATGTGCGGGTTGAGTGCGGTGACCAGGCCGATGGAGTTCTCCACGGTCGCGCGCAGCCGCTCGGTGTTGGCGGTGATGCCGTCCACGCAGCGCTCGGCCAGCGTGACGCAGGCGCGCTCCAGGTGGGTGATGGACTCCGACAGGGAGTGCAGGATGATCGGCTCGAAGGCGTTGAGCTGGAGCTGGCCGGCCTCGGCGGCCATGGTGATGGCGACGTCGTTGCCGATCACCTCGAAGGCGACCTGGTTGACGACCTCGGGGATCACCGGGTTGACCTTGCCGGGCATGATGGACGAACCGGCCTGCACGGGCGGCAGGTTGATCTCGCCGAGCCCCGCGCGCGGGCCGGAGGACAGCAGGCGCAGGTCGTTGCAGCTCTTGGAGAGCTTGACCGCGATCCGCTTGAGCACGCCGGACATCTGTACGAAGGCACCGCAGTCCTGGGTGGCCTCGACCAGGTTGGCCGCGGTGACCAGGGGCAGTCCGGTGATGCCGGCGAGGTGCCGGCGGGCCGCCTCGGCGTATCCGCCGGGGGCGTTGAGGCCCGTGCCGATGGCCGTGGCGCCGAGGTTGATCTCGTGGATCAGCTCGACGGCCTCGGCGAGACGGCTGCGGTCCTCCTCGATCATGACGGCGTAGGCGGAGAACTCCTGGCCGAGGGTCATCGGCACGGCGTCCTGCAGCTGGGTCCGGCCCATCTTGAGCACGTCACGGAACTCGACGGCCTTGCGGGCGAAGGCGTCCTGGAGGACGGCCATCGCCTTGAGCAGGCCGCGCACCGCGAACACCGTCGCGATCTTGACGGCGGTGGGGTACACGTCGTTCGTGGACTGCCCGAGGTTGACGTCCTCGTTGGGGTGCAGGAACCGGTACTCGCCCTTGGCGTGGCCCAGCAGTTCCAACGCCCGGTTCGCCACGACCTCGTTGGCGTTCATGTTGGTGGACGTGCCCGCGCCGCCCTGGATGACGTCCACGACGAACTGGTCGTGCAGCTTGCCGGCGCGGATCTCCCGGCAGGCGGCGACGACGGCCGCCGCCTTCTCCGGTGCCAGCAGGCCGAGTTCCTCGTTGGCGAGGGCGGCGGCCTCCTTGACGGCGGCCAGGGCGTCGATCAGGTGCGGGTAGGCGGAGATCGGGGTGCCCGTGATGGGGAAGTTCTCCGTCGCACGCAGGGTGTGGATGCCCCAGTACGCGTCGGCGGGTACGTCGCGGTCGCCGAGCAGGTCGTGTTCGCTACGGATGGGCGCGGTCATGCGGGTGCGGCCTCTTTCTGAGGTGCGGAAGTACGAGGGTGAGGGTCGGGCCTGGCTCAGGCGCAGGCGGTCAGCGGGATCGGGTCCAGGGCACGCACCGGGCGCACGCACCCCACTGGCTCCCCGCCGCCGAGCAGCGGCTCGCCCGCGAAGGCGTCGAGCAGCTCCGGGTCGACGCCCGCGCGGGCCAGGGCTGCCGCGGCGACCGGGATACGAGCCCGGTTCGCGCCGTCGGCGATCTTGACGGCGATGGCGCGGCCGTCGGGCAGCGCGGCCACCTGGACCCCCTCGAAGCCGTCCTTGGCGAGGAGGCCGGGCACGGCCCGCATGAGCGCGGCGACGTCCCTGGTGGCGCCTGAGGCCATCTCGGCGTGCTCACGCATGGCGTCGGCGACGCGTGCCTCGGGGGTGCCGGGTGCCGCCGTGGTGATGCGGGCGGCGGCGCGGGCGAGACCGTGCAGGGAGATGGCGAACAGCGGGGCGCCGCAGCCGTCCACGGTGACATGGGCCGCGCGCTGGCCGGTGAGGTCCTCGACAGCCGCGGCGACGGCCTGCTGGAGCGGGTGGGCCGGGTCCAGGTAGTCCGCCAGGGACCAGCCGTTGAGCTTGGCCGTCCACAGCATCGCCGCGTGCTTGCCGGAGCAGTTCTGGGCGAGCCGGTCGGCCGGCCGGCCCTCGCGCACCCAGGTGTCCCGGACGGCCGGGTCGTAGGGCAGGTCGGGGACGTTGCGCAGGTCGTCCTCGGCGAGGCCGGCGAGGGCGAGGATGCGCCGGGTGCCGGCGAGGTGGCGTTCCTCGCCGGAGTGGCTGGCGGCGGCCAGCGACAGCAGCTCCCCGTCGAGCGGCAGCCCGGCCCGCAGCATGGCCACGGCCTGGACGGGCTTGAGGGCGGAGCGCGGGTAGAACGCGGCCTCGATGTCGCCGAGCTGGAACTGGACCTGGCCGTCGGCGCCGAGGACGACGACGGAGCCGTAGTGGATGCCCTCGACGACACCGCCGCGTATGAGGTGGGCGACGGGGGCGTGGAGGGGCTCACGGACGACGGGTGCGTCCGCGGGGGAACTGCTGTACATCACTGCCTCTTGTCAGGGAGCGCTGCGCGGGTCACGCGCCGGCTTCCGTGGGGTGGTCGGTGCGCGGCGGACGCACGATGTCGGTGAGGGACGTCTCGACGCGATCGAGATGGTGGCTCATGGCCTCGACGGCGTCGCGCTCGGAACCGTCGACCAGCGCCTCGACGATGGCCCGGTGCTCGCGGTTGGACTGCTCGCGGCGTCCGCCCAGCTCGTTGAGGAAGGCCGACTGACGCGCCAGGGCGTCGCGGATCTCCTCGATGACCCGGCGGAAGACCGGGTTCTGGGCGGCCTCGGCCACGGCCAGGTGGAAGAGGGTGTCCATGGCGACCCACGCGGTGGTGTCCGTCTCCCGCTCCATGCGGTCGAGGAGGTGGGCCAGGTGGTCCAGGTTCTCCGGGCTGCGACGCAGGGCCGCGTACCCGGCGACCGGGATCTCGATGTGGCGGCGCACCTCGAGCAGGTCGCTGGCCGCGTAGTCGCCGAAGGTGGGGTCCTCGACGGCGTTCGCGACGACGAAGGTGCCCTTGCCGGTCCGGGAGACCGTCAGGCCCATCGTCTGCAGCGCTCGCAGCGCCTCGCGCAGGACGGGCCGGGACACCTCGAGGGTGCGGCACAGCTCGGCCTCGGAGGGCAGCTTGTCGCCGATGGCGTACTCGCCGCGTTCTATGGCGCCGCGGAGGTGGCCGAGGACCGCTTCCATCGCGCTCACGCGCCGCGGACCAAGACCACCTGTCTGGCTGTCTGACAGGTTCACGGGAGCGATCCTGCGGCTTGCGGAAGCGAACTGTCAAGGCGCCCCGTATGGAAACATCCACGGGGTGCGGCGCCTGAATGCAGGCATCCGCACCCCGTGGGTGACGCGAGCTTTTCGAAAGGAGTCGCTCAGCTGTCGAGCGTGCCCGTGGCGAGCAGGCCCATCAGGGCCACGCCGACGGCGATCCGGTAGAGGACGAAGGCGTTGAAGGAGTGCTTGGCGACGAACTTCAGCAGCCAGGCGATGGAGGCGTACGCCACCACGAACGACACGATGGTGCCGACGGCCAGCGGGGCGGCGCCCACGCCCGCGCCGAGGGCGTCCTTCAGCTCGTAGATACCGGCGCCGGTCAGGGCCGGGATGCCGAGGAAGAAGGAGAGGCGGGTGGCGGCCACGCGGTCCAGGTCCAGGATCAGCGCCGTCGACATCGTCGCGCCGGAGCGGGAGAAGCCGGGGAACAGCAGCGCGAGGATCTGCGAGCAGCCGACCAGCATCGCGTCCTTGAAGGACGTGTCGTCCTCACCACGCTTGTGCCGGCCCATCTGGTCGGCGCACCACATCACGACCGAGCCGACGATCAGCGACGCGGCGACCACCCACAGGGAGGCGAGCGGACCGTCGATCAGCGGCTTGGCGGCGAGGCCGACCAGGACGATCGGGATGGTGGCGTAGATCACCCACCAGGCGAACTTGTAGTCGTGGTGGTAGCGCTCCTCGCGGTTGGTCAGGCCGCGGTACCAGGCGGTGACGATCCGCTTGATGTCCTTGAAGAAGTACACGAGCACGGCGGCGATCGCGCCGACCTGGATGACGGCCGAGAACCCGACGACGGACTTGTCGTCGACCGGGATGTCCATGAGCCCCTCGGTGATCTTGAGGTGGCCGGTGGAGGACACGGGGAGGAACTCGGTCACCCCCTCGACGACTCCGAGGACGACGGCCTGACCGACAGAGATGGCGCTCATGGGATCCAGTTCTGGGAAGAGTTGGTCGACACTGCTGTAGACAGTCTTGCTTACCATGCCCGGCCGTACGGCGAGCAGCCAGGAGCCGCTAGGCCCACAGGGCGTGGGCGAGCGACACCCCCGCGAAGGCCGCTCCGAGTCCCGCTCCCACGCTCGCGACGACGTTGACGGCAGCGTAGAGGCCCGCTCCGGCCTCGGTCAGCCGCAGGGTCTCATAGGAGAAGGTCGAGTACGTCGTCAGCGCCCCGCACAGGCCGGTGCCGAGCAGGAGCTGCAGATGCGGACCCGCGGCGCCCGCGGAGACGGCGCCGGTGAGCGTGCCGAGGATCAGGCAGCCGGTGATGTTCACCGCGAACGTACCCCAGGGGAAGACCGAGTCGTGCCGGGCCTGGACCGCGCGGTCGGTGAGATAGCGCAGGGGTGCCCCGACCACGGCCCCGAGGACGACCAACAGCCAGTTCACGACGGCTTCTCACCCTTCGGATCCGCCGCGTCCGGATGCGCGGTGCGGCCGACGTACCGGACGACCTCGCACTCGTCGAGGGTCACGAGGCCCTCGCCGACCAGTTCGTCCAGCTGCGGCAGGAACGCCCGGACGCGCTCCTCGGTGTCCACGACGACGACCGCGACGGGCAGGTCCTCGCTCAGGGACAGCAGGCGGGAGGTGTGGATGCGGGAGGAGGCGCCGAAGCCCTCGACGCCCCGGAAGACGCTGGCCCCGGCGAGCCCGGCGGCGTGCGCGCGGTGCACGATCTCGGAGTAGAGGGGCTTGTGGTGCCAGGTGTCGTCCTCGCCGATGTACACGGTGAGCCGCAGGGCCCGGCCGGTGAGTGAGGTCATCGCTGCCTCCGGGTGAGCACGAGGCGGGTGGCGACGGAGGCCAGCCACACCGCCGCGAGCGCCGCGAACAGGGTTGCGGCGAGATAGGCGAGTGCCGTGCGGGGACGGCCGGCGTCGACGAGCTTCTGGATGTCGACGGCGTAGGTGGAGAAGGTGGTGAAGCCGCCGAGCACGCCGGTGCCGAAGAACGGGCGCACGAGCCGGTGGGCGGCCCACACGTCGGTGATCAGCACCATGAACACGCCGATCACGGCGCAGCCGATGACATTCGTCAGGAACGTCGCCCAGGGGAAGGCGCCGGCCGGCGTGGGCCAGGCGAGGCCCAGCGCGTAGCGGGCCGCGGCGCCGAGGGCGCCGCCGACGGCGACCACCGCGACGACGGGGGTCTGGGTGCGCCACTCGGACCGCCGCGTCGGTGCGGGGCGGACGCGGATGCTCTCGGCTTCCGGGGCTGTCATGCTCGTACGTCTCCTGTTCGGCCCTGACCCGAAAGATGATCGACGGGTGATCACGGCCGGGCACCAGGGTACCGCCGTGTCACGGCGGTCTCGCGGGCGACGGCGGCCCCGCGGAATCCGGCGTGGCGGCTTTGCGGAAGCCGGCGCGGCGGCAGGCCTTCACCAGCCCTTCTCGAACAGCCGGGCCACCTCGGCGATGCGGATCTCGTCGCGCCGGTAGTAGGTGCGGCAGCGGATCCGGCGGGTGCGCAGCAGCCCGAGGCGGGTGAGGAAGTCGAGGTGGGCGAGGGCGGTCCGGCGGGGGACGCCGAGCTTGGCGGCCACGGCCCGCGCGGTGACTCCGGTGGCCGACGGGTCGCGAGGCCGGGCCGGGAAGTGGGCCGCCGGGTCCTTGAGCCACTCCAGGATGGCCCGTCGCATGCGGCCCGAGGGAGTCCCCATCATCCGTCTCGCCTCCGCCCCCGCCCGCTCTTATGCCGTGATCTGCCGCGTTCTGACCGCTTCCTTCTGGGCTTGTTCCCACTTTGGCGCAGGCGACGCCGTCCCGTACGGGACTCGGCTTCCGTTGACCGGTACCGCACGGCAGGACGACGGGAAGGGCCCGGCCGCCGCCTGCAGCCGGTCCTCGTCAGCGGTGGCTCAGCGGTGGCTGAACCCGGCCGTGTCGGGGCTGGTCACCGTTCACCCGGTCTGACCAGCCCCGTCTCGTAGGCGAGGACGACCGCCTGGGCGCGGTCGCGCAGGCCGAGCTTGGCGAAGATGCGGGCCACGTGCGACTTGACCGTGGCCTCGCTGAGGGTCAGCTCGGTGGCCAGTTCCGTGTTGGACAGGCCGCGTCCCAGGAGGCTGAGCACCTCGCGTTCACGAGGCGTGAGGGCGGTCAGGTCGGGGTGCGGTGCCGGGCTGCGCTCGGGCTCGGCCGCGTACCGCTCCACCAGGCGCCGGGTGATCGACGGGGCGAGCAGGGCGTCGCCGGTGCCGACCAGGCGTACGGCCGCCGCCAGATGCTCGGGGGTGACGTCCTTGAGCAGGAAGCCGCTGGCCCCGAGCGAGAGCGCGGTGTACACGTACCGGTCCAGGTCGAAGGTGGTCAGCATCAGGACCCGACAGTCGGGCGACTGTTCCAGGATGCGCCGGGTGGCTTCCAGACCGTCCATGGCCGGCATCCGGATGTCCATCAGCACGACGTCCGGCTCCAGTTCCCGGGCCGCCGCGACCGCTTCGGCGCCGTCGGCCGCCTCGCCCACGACCTCGATGCCCCGGGCGGTGAGGATCAGCCGGAAGCCGGTGCGGATGAGCGTCTGGTCGTCGGCTATGAGCACGCGGGGCGCCCGCTCGGGCGCGTCCGCCGTCACGGTCGGTCCAGGGGTATCCGGGCCCGGACGCGGTAGCCGCCGCCGAGTCTGCGGCGGGCGTCCAGGTCGCCGCCGTAGACCGCGACCCGCTCGCGCAGGCCGAGCAGTCCGCGGCCGGCGCCCTGGGCGGACGGTTTGGGCGCGGCCACGGGTGCGGTGCCGGTCAGCACGCTGGCGCCGGTGTTGAGGACCTCCACGCGCAGGGCGTGGTCGGCGTAGCGCACGGTCACCTCCGCCTTGCTGCCGTCGCCGTGCCGGAGCGCATTGGTCAGGGCCTCCTGGATGATGCGGTACGCGGTCACGTCGATGCCCTGCGGCAGCGGGCGCGGTTCTCCGGAGATGCGGACCTCGACGGGCAGCCCGGCGAACGATATCCGGTCCACCAGTGAGCCGAGCCGGTCGAGGCCGGGCTGCGGGGCGAGGTCCGGGCCGCGCGGGTCCGCGGCCGGGCCCGGGTCGGTGTCCGGGTCCGTGTCCTCGCCGTTCTGCGCGGGCGCCAGCAGGCCCAGCAGGTGTCTGAGGTCGGTCATCGCACCCCGCCCGGCGTCCTCGACGGCCCGCAGTGCGGTCGCGGCCTCGTCGGGCATGATGCCGAGCACCTCGCGCGCGGCGCTCGCCTGCACGACCATGAGGCTGACGTTGTGGCTGACGATGTCGTGCAACTCGCGGGCGATCCGGTCGCGTTCGGCCGCGATCGCGGCCTCGGCGGCACTCTCCCGCTCCCGCTCCAGCAGCCAGCCCCGTTCCCCCACCGCCGCCTGCCAGCGGCGCCGGGTGCGCACCAGCGCCACCGTCAGCACCACGACGGCCGCGCACGCCACAGCGAGCGCCGCCGCCAACAACTCGTCCTCCCCCATGGGTTCACTCTCGCAGACGCCACTGACATCCGCATCGACCTGGGGATTCAGTCCTCTGCATCCCCAGGATGAGGCCGGGCCGCGGTTGCCATCCGAGGGCGGATGCCGGGGGCCGGGGTCCGGGCCTAGCTTCATGTCCATGGTCACTGAGGTGAGAACGGAAGACGCCGTCGTACGACTCGACGGTGTGCGCAAGGAGTACGGCGAGACGGTGGCGCTCGCCGGGGTGTCACTGGAGATCCGGGCCGGGGAGGCGGTCGCGGTGATGGGGCCGTCGGGGTGCGGCAAGTCCACGCTGCTCAACATGATCGCCGGTCTCGACCGGCCGTCGGCCGGCACGGTCGTCGTGCACGGGGAGAGCGTCGGGGAGCTGAGCGAGAAGGGGCTCGCGCTGTACCGGCGGCGCCGGATCGGCATGATCTTCCAGTTCTTCAACCTCATCGACGACCTGTCGGCCCTCGACAACGTCGCGCTGGCCGCCCAGTTGACGGGGACTCCGTACCGGCAGGCCCGGCGGCGCGCGCTGGAGCTGTTCGAGGAACTCGGCATCGCGGACCGCCGCAACGCCTATCCGGCGGTGCTCAGCGGCGGTGAGCGGCAACGGGTCGCGGTGGCAAGGGCGTTGATGAACCGTCCGGCGCTGCTGCTGGCCGACGAGCCGACCGGGGCGCTGGACAGCCGGGCCGGGGAGCAGGTGATGGACCTGCTGATCGACCTGAACCAGATCGGCCAGACACTGGTCATCGTCACGCACGACGAGCATCTCGCGCAGCGCTGCGCGAGCCGCCTGGTGCAGCTGGCCGACGGGCGGGTCACCGGCGAGCACACCCTGGAGCCGTCGGCATGAGGGCGGTGTGGAAGGCCGCACGGGCGGCCGTGCGCAGGCGCCGGCTGCAGACGCTGGTGATCTGGCTGGTCACGCTGGTGTCGACGGGGTCGATGGTGGTCGCGCTGGGCCTGGTGGACGCGGCGTCGGCGCCGTTCGACCGGGCCTTCGGCAGGCAGCACGGGCCGCACGTGGTGGCCACGTTCGACACGGGCAAGGTGTCGGACGCCCAACTGGCGCGGGCGGCACGGCAGTCGGGGGCGGAGGCGGCGGCCGGACCGTTCCGGCAGGCGTCGGTGGACATTCCGCACGGTGCGGCCGACTTCGGTCTCGGCGGCGAGGTCACGCTGGTGGGACGTTCCGGCCCTGATGGCCCGGTGGACCGGGTGAACCTGTGGGCGGGCCGGTGGCCCACCCGGCCCGGGGAGATCGTCCTGGATCGGCAGTCCGACTGGACCGCCGACGACATGGGCAAGAAGTTCCACGTGCCGTCGGGGCCCACGCTCACCATCGTCGGGTTCGCCTTCGACCTGAGCCACACCGCGGACGCCTGGGTCGTCCCGGACCAGATCGCGGCCCTGCACCCGACCGGCACGCAGATGCTCTTCCGGTTCCGGAACGCGTCATCGGAGAGCGCGCTGCGCGCGGGCCTGGCCAAGGTGACCGAGGACCTGCCGAAGGGCGCGCTCGCCGGATCGGAGACGTATCTGGCGCTGAAGCACCGGGTCGGCAGCACCGCGCGCGCGTACGCGCCGTACCTGATGGCGTTCGGCATCCTGGGCATCCTGGTGGCGGTGCTGATCGTCGCCAACGTGGTCGGCGGGGCCGTGGTCTCCGGGTTCCGCCACATCGGCGTCCTCAAGGCGCTGGGGTTCACCCCCGGACAGGTGCTGGGCGTCTACCTCGTGATGATCTCGGTACCGTCCGTCCTCGGCTGTGCGCTCGGCACGCTCACCGGAAACCTGCTGGCGCACCCCTTCTTCCAATTCGTGTTCACCGGACCGAACACGGGGGTATTCCACGACAGCGTCGGCATCGCGCCCTGGGTGAACGTGCTCGCCCTGCTCGGCATGCCGCTCGTCTGCGTGCTGGCCGCGCTCGGCCCCTCGATGCGTGCCCAGCGTCTGTCGGCGGCGCGGGCGATCAGCGCGGGGAGCGCTCCGCGCGCGGGACGGGCGCTGGGCATCCAGCGGTGGCTGGCGAGTGCCCGGCTGCCGAGGTCGGTCAGCCTGGGAGTGGGGCTGCCGTTCGCCCGTCCCGCACGCAGCGCGCTCACCCTGGCCGCCGTGGTCCTGGGCGTGACGACCGTGACGTTCGCGACCGGTCTGGCGGCCACGTTGAACGCCTTCGGGACCTCCGGGAAGGGCGCCTACGACGTCACCGTGTACGTCGGCAACTACCGGCACGGCAAGGAGGTGATGCCGGCGCACACCGACCGGCAACTCCAGTCGGTGCTGGGCTCGTTGCCGGGTGCGACCCGGGTGACGGCGCGATCGGACGACGAAGCGCTTCTCATCGGCTCCACGCAGGTGGTCATGTTCGAGGGCCGGCGCGGCGACCTGCCCCTTGACGGCGTGCTCGTCGGGGGACGCTGGATGCACCGCACCGGAGAGGTCGTGGCCGGATCGGCCTTCATGCGCCGCAACGGGGTGCACCTCGGCGATCACCTGAGGCTGCGGAAGGACGGCCGTGAGGAGGAGGTGACCGTGGTCGGCACGACGATGGACGACAACGACCGGCTCGTCGTCGGCGCCTGGCCGACGGCCACCGCCCTGATGCCGGATGCCAAGCCCATCGCCTACCACGTGAAGCTGCGCGAGGGCGCTTCCCAGGAGGCGTACGCGCGCGCGGCGCGGGCTGTCGACCGGGGCCTCTCCGTCCAGCTGAGCGGGCCGAACAACGTCACCCGCACCATCGTCGGGTCCGCGACCGCGCTCACCCTGGTGCTGGCGCTGGTCGCCTCCCTGGGCGTCTTCAACACCGCCGTCCTCAACACCCACGACCGGCGCCGCGACCTCGGCATGCTGAAGTCGATCGGGATGACCCCGCGCCAGGTGACGGTGATGACGGTGACCTCGATGGCGGTGCTGGGCGCAGTCGGCTCCCTGCTCGGCATCCCGCTCGGGATCGGCGCCTACGAGCTGGTGATTCCCCGGATGGCGGCGGCGATCGACATCACCCTGCCGTCGTACATGACGGATGTGTGGCACGTCCCGGAGCTGGCGGGACTGGCCCTGGCCGGGCTGGTGATCGCGGTGGCCGGCACGCTCGTCCCCGCGCGGCGCGCGGCCCGCCTGACCGTCTCGGAGGTGCTGCACAGCGAGTAGGACGGGAGCCCGCCGCCGCAACCGGTCAGGATCGGAGAAGCCGCGGCGGGCTTGCCCGCCCTAGCGTGAGAGCACCGACGGAGCCCCGTCGGCCACGTGTCGCGAAGGAGTGAGTGCCATGACCGCCGGCCTGCAGACGATCATCTACCCGGTCAAGGACCCGGCCCGGGCCAAGGCTCTGTTCACCACCCTGCTGGGCGTCGAGCCGTACGCGGACGAGCCCTACTACGTCGGTTTCAAGGCGGCCGGCCAGGATGTCGGCCTCGACCCCAACGGGCACGCCAAGGGCATGACCGGGCCGGTGCCGTACTGGCACGTGACCGACCTGAGGGAGCGGCTCGCGGCCCTGCTGGAGGCGGGTGCCGAGCTGCTCCAGGACGCGCAGGACGTCGGAAACGGCAGGCTGATCGCCTCCGTGAAGGACCCCGACGGCAACCTGGTGGGACTCCTCCAGGACCCGGCTGCCTGAGCCCCGGACGAGCGCATGCACCCGCACTAATTGCACACTCAACGAATGGCCGGATCGGTGCTACGGTGCGGGTATGGCAGTCAAGACGGCCGACGCCCGGCTCGAAGAACGGTGGCGGGACATCCTCGCGGTGCACGCGCGCACGATGTGCGAGATCGACCGGGCCCTGCACCCGCACGGGCTGGGCGCCAGCGACTTCGAGGTGCTGGACATCCTGGCCGTCGAGTCGCCCGCGGAGGGCGACCACTGCCGGGTGCAGAATCTGGTCGGCCGGGTCCATCTCAGCCAGAGCGCGCTGTCCCGGCTGATCGGACGGCTGGAGAAGGACGGCCTGGTCGAGCGCTCGGTGTGCGCGGAGGACCGGCGCGGGGTGTGGGTCGCCCTCACCCGCAAGGGCCGCGAACTGCACACCGAGGTGCTGCCGCTGCAACGGGCCGTCCTGGAGCGCATGCTGGCCGAGCAGGACCTCTAGGCCCAGCTGGACAGGACCTAGAGCAGCAGCTCGGCCCCGTCCGGCAGCACCTCGACCCCCTGCTCGGTCACCTGTGCGCTGGCCGGCGAAGCGGGGTCGAGCAGGGGGTTGGTCTTGTTGAGGTGGGTGTAGATCCGGCGCGGGCCGGGGTGGCGGGCCAGCGCGTCGAGCGAGCCGTCGGGCCCGCTGACCGGAAGGTGTCCCGTGGCCCCCTGTCCGCTGCCGCCCCGCACCGGCGTGACCTGCTCGTCGGCCGTGAAGTAGGTGCCGTCCAGCAGCACGCAGTCGGCCTCGGCGCACAGGTCGTCCAGAACCGGGCTCCATGCGCCGACGCTCGGCGCGTACACCAGTACTCCCCCGGTCGCCAGGTCCTCGACGCGGTACGCCGTCACCCACGGGCCGCCGGGGTCAGGCGTCTGCACCGGCACGTACTTCGGGATCCTGGTGCCCACCGGGTGAGCCGTCACGACCAGGCCGCCGGCCAGCACGAACCCGCCATCGGCCAGGCTGTCGGCCCACTCCCAGGGGGCGTACCGGTCCAGGGCGGCGCGCATGGGGGTGAGGACGGCGCTGACGGGTGGCGCCGCGTAGGCCTTCAGGCCCTCCGCTCCGCGCAGCGCGCTCAGGCCGGTGACATGGTCGGCCTCGGCGTCGGTGAACAGCACACCGCGCAGCGGGGTGGCCCCGGGCGCCTGGCCGGGCCACAGGGCGGGGGTGGCGGCGAGCTGGGCCCGCAGGTCGGGCGAGGCGTTCAGCAGCCACCAGTCGCGGCCGTTGCCGGTGACGGCGGCGCACTCCTGGGTTCGGGAGGGCAGCTTGCCGTCCCGGGCGGCGGCGCACAGCGCGCAGCCGCAGTTCCACTGCGGGAAGCCGCCTCCAGCGGCGGTGCCCAGCAGGACGACCCTCACGGCCATCGGCCCTTTCGCTCGCTCGGCGGTCTCCGCTGGGATCTTCCCGCACGGGGCCGGTGACTACCCGGCGGTGGGGGGCAGTTCCGGCCGACCTTGGCCGGGCCGCCGGTCCACGGGGCGCCGGGGCGGGATGGGTTCGCCGGGGAAGTCGCGGGGGCCGGTCCACAGGGCGGGTACGGCGTCGCAGCGGCGGCACAGCTCATAGGCGACGGCCTCGTAGTTGACCCGCCAGCCCTGGAACTGCGGCCAGGCGTCCTCGGTGCTGCGTTCCGCCCGGAACCCCGTCTCCTTCAGCATCGCCACGGCGGCCTCGAACTCGTCGAAGGTCAGCTCGATCGGGGCGTCCGGGGCCGGGTCGTTCTCGAAGGGGGCGCGCACGGAGCGGGCGATGTCGCGCAGGGCGGTGAACCCGGCGCGCAGCACCAGCCGGGCCTCCGCCGGGGCGGTGCGCGGGGCGAGCGCGAGTTGCAGGGCCGCCGCGTCCATGACGGCGATGAGACCGACCAGCCAGCTGCGGTACGGGCGGGGTGAGCGGAACGTCAGCAGGACCGGGTACGTGGCGTGGCTCTCACCCATGTCCGCGGCCAGCCGCTCCCAGTCCCGGTACAGCTCGGGCAGCGCGGTCTCGGTGTCGACCAGCCACTGCCGGGCGAGGATCTCCGGGCCCCAGGCGGGCTCGCCGGCCCGGGACTGGAGCAGGGTGACCTCCAGTTCGCGCCGGTTGTAGGCCGCGTAGAGCGTGGGCAGATAGGCGATCTGCAAGGCGATGACGACGGGGCCGGTGGCCGCGGCCAGGAAGTCGAGCAGGGACAGGCGCAGCCGGGCGCCGCTGGCGAAGCCGAGCGTGAAGAGACTGGAGCCGGCCTCCCGGAACGCGCTGCTCCAGGACAGCGGCGACAGCGCGTACAGCAGCAGTCCGAAGCCGAGAAAGGCTCCGCCGAGCCAGAACGCGAGCATGCCGATCAGCATGAGGGGGGCGAGCCAGGTCTGCGCACGGTCGATAGAGCGGTAGCCGCCCCGGCTCGCGGCCAGGCACAGCAGCCGGCGCAGACCCCACCACAGCCGGTACACCATCACGGAGTACAGGCCCCGGGGCACCACGAGGGTGCGCACGATGCTGCGCATGACCACTACGAGGACCAGCGTCCCGGCCACGCCGGAGATCCATTCCATGGGCTCATTCTGTCCCGCGGGCTCGCGCCCTCAGGATTACGGCTTTTCGGCCCCGTACCGCGCACGGTGATCGGGTGCGGAAGTCGGGTACGGAAATCGAGTGCGGAAAACGGACAGGGACCGCGCATTCCGGAGTGCCGAACCCCGCGCATCCGCCTAGCGTGACCTTCCCGGCACGCGGATGATCGCCGCGGGGATGAGCGGAGGTCGGCGCCGCTCATCCTCGGCCGGCCGTCTCGCCCGGCTGCTCGGGGGCGGCTCAGCGGGCGAGGAGCGTACGCACTCCCTGCGAGGTGAGCGTCAGCCCGTGTGCGGAGCTGCCGTCGATGACGAGGGAGAGATCCTCCTCGGGCCACTGCGAGGCGAGCGCGCCGAGCGGCACCAGGCGGTAGTGCGAGACGAACGGAAGCAGCTCGGCCATGGCCCCTTCCGTGGTGAAGACCGGGACGACCAGATCCCCGCCGGCCCGTTCGAGGACGGGCAGGGCGACCGTCGACGGATCGGCGCCGTCCGAGTCCATCGCGTCGTCCGGCACCGGGACGAGTACGTCGCTGTGGGCCAGGGTGTCCAGGGCGGCCTGGTCCTGGGTGTTCGCGGCCAGTGCGTCCAGCGCCTGACTGGCCGGCGTCGGAGGGTTGTCGTGTGCGGGTGTATCCATGGCAGATCCCCAGGTCGGCGGTCGTACAGGCCACCCGGGCGGGATCCGCCCGCCCAGGCGCTCCCGCCTCGCGTACCCGTTGGAGGCGGGGACATGCGTGCGAATCGACGCGCGGTCCGGTGCCACTCGACCCGCATCGGGCGGACGGCGGATCTGCTGTCGACGGAGGCCTGCGGGTGCGTCGTCGTCGACCTACCCGTCGCGTCAGCCGGCCATGATCTGGGCGAACCGCTCGGCGCTCACGTTGCCGCCGGACAGGATCACGCCGACACGGCGTGGCAGCGGGTCCACGCGGTGGGCGAGCAGGGCGGCCAGGGCGCTGGCGCCGCTCGGCTCGAGGACCGTCTTCAGGCGTTCGAAGGCGAATCGCATCGCGTCCCTGATCTGGTCGTCGCTGACGAGTGAAATGCCGTCCAGCAGACGCCTGTTGATGGAGAAAGTCAGCTCACCGGGGGTGTCCAGGGCCTGGCCGTCGGCGATGGTGCGCGGTACGGGGATGGACACCCTGTGCCCCGCTTCCAGGGACCGCTTGGTGTCGTCCCCGGCCTCCGGTTCGACGCCGACGACACGGATGTCCGGCAGCAGCCCCTTGGCGGTGACGGCACTGCCGGCGGCCAGCCCACCGCCCCCGACGGGCACGAACAGTGCGTCCAACTCCCCCACTTCCTCGATGAGTTCGAGCGTCGCGGTGCCCTGTCCGGCGATGACGTGCGGATGCTCGTACGGCGGGATCAGCGCGAGCCCCCGCTCGGCGGCGAGTGCCTCGCCGATGGCGACCCGGTCGCCCGTGTAGCGGTCGTAGGTGACGATCTCGGCGCCGTATCCGGCGGTCGCCTCCAGCTTCGAGCGCGGGGCGTCCTCCGGCATCAGGATCACGGCGGTGGTGCCGAGTTCCCGCGCGGCGAGGGCGACGGCCTGCGCGTGGTTGCCGGAGGAGTAGGCGGCGATGCCCTTGGCCCGTTGCGCGGCGGACAGCCGGGAGGCGGCATGGTAGGCGCCGCGGAACTTGAAGGCGCCCATGCGCTGCAGGTTCTCGCACTTCAAGTGCACCTCGGCGCCGACGAGTTCGTCCAGGGTGCGCGAGCGCAGGACGGGGGTGCGGTGGGCGACGCCCTTGATCCGCTCCGCGGCCTCCTGGACATCCTGCAGCGTGACGGGCTGACGGTCGGGCATGTGCGTACTCCGTTCCGGGATCCACCGGGTCTCTGGATTGATTGTCTAACATGTAGACGAGAAGTCCAGACCCGGTGCACAGGGAGGCAAGCGCATGGCAGACGCACACGCGGGGGCGTCGGCCCGGAGCGCCGAGCAGGATGCCGTCATCGCGGCCCTCACGCCGGTGATCGACGGGATCGCAGCGACGTTCGGCTCCTCCTGCGAGGTGGTGATCCACGACTTCCGGCGACCCGAGAAGTCGATCGTCGCGCTGGCCGGGTCGGTGACCGGCCGCGGCGTGGGCGGGTCGATGAGCGAGATCGGCATGCGGCTGCTGGCCCGCGGCGACGAGGCGGACGACGAGCTGAACTACCTCTCCCGCACTCAGGACGGAAGGCTGGTCAAGTCCTCCACGATGCTGCTGCGCGACTCCGCGGGCACGGTGTTCGGCGCCCTGTGCGTCAATCTCGACGTGACCGCCATCAGCCAAGTGCACACGCTCGTGGGTGAGTTGGCGGGGGTGGCCGGGTCTCCTGCCGGTCTGCCGACCACCACGTTCGGGGACGACATCGGCGCCGTCGTGGCCGCGATCGTCGACGCCCGTCAGCTGAGCGGCGCCAAGACCTGGGCCCATCTCGGCCGGGCCGAGCGGCTGTCACTGTTCCGCGATCTCGACCGGCGCGGCGTGTTCGCCGTGCGCGGCGCGGTCCAGCAGGTCGCCGCCCGGCTCGGTATCTCGCGGGCCTCGGCCTACAACTACCTGGCGGCGGCCCGAAACACGGCCGAGGAGCCGGGCGGCGACTGAGCGGGACCAGCGGCTTACGCTTCGCGACTTACGCGGGCCAGCCGCCGTACGGCACGGTGATCAGTTCCATGGCGTGACCGGCCGGGTCCATGAAGTACACGCCACGACCGCCGTCGTTGTGGTTGATCTCGTTCGGTCGCTTCATGTGCGGGTCGGCGTAGTGCTCGATGCCGCGCTCCTCGATCCGCGCGTACGCCGCCTCGAACTCCTCTTCGGAGACCAGGAAGGCGTAGTGCTGCGGGGATATCTTCTCCTCGGGGATCGTCGCGAAGTCCAGCGTCACGCCATTGCTCAGGGCGATCGCGACGAACGGACCCCACTCTCCCGCGATCTCCAGGTCCAGCAGTTCCGCGAAGAACTCGGCGGACTCGTGTTTGTCCCGGGAGTAGACGATGGTGTGATTCAGCTCGACTGACAAGGAATGCCTCCAAGGGGCATGTCCAGGCACCTCCATGCCTCACCCAGTCGGTGACCGGCACGCGATGCCGAACATCCATCCTAATCGGGGCCTGCCCGTTGATCCACACCACCGTTGATCCACGCACCGGCTGATCCGCAGCCCTGGCGCCTCCCCCGGATGCCCTCGCCGAGGGCGCACCGCCTAGGGTGCGGACATGACCTCCCAGACGTACCTCTCCGAACTCTTCTCACTGGACGGCCAGGTCGCCGTCGTCACCGGCGGCAGTTCCGGCATCGGCCGGGCCATCGCCGGGGCTCTCGCGCGGGCGGGAGCCGGCGTGGTGATCGTGGCGCGCAAGGAAGCGGAACTGCGGGACGCCGTCGACGAGTTGACGGCCGACGGCTGCCGGGCGGCCTGGGTGAGCGCCGACCTGAGTACGCGTGCCGGGGTGCGCGCGGCGGCGGAGCAAGCCGCCGAGGTGTTCGGGGAGCCCGACATTCTCGTCAACTCCGCCGGGATCAACCTGCGTCCGCCGATGGGCGAGCTGGGAGAGGACGTGTGGGACGCCACGATGGCGGTGAACCTGGAGGCGCCGTACCTTCTGGGACAGCGCTTCGGGCCCGGCATGGCCGAACGGGGCTTCGGCAGGATCATCCACATCACCTCCCAGCAGGCGCACCGGGCGTTCGTCCAGAGCGGCGCCTACGGCGTCTCCAAGGGGGCGTTGGAGTCGCTGGCCCGTTCACAGGCCGAGGCGTGGTCGCCGTACGGCGTCACCTGCAACACGCTCGTGCCGGGTTTCGTCATGACGCCGCTCAACGCGCGCCTGTCGTCCGACCCGGAGAAGGTGACGGCACTCGCCGCACGCACCATGGTCGGACGCAACGGCGTGGCCGATGACTTCGCGGGGGCCGCCGTGTTCCTGGCGAGCCGTGCCTCCGCCTACGTCACCGGCCAGGCGATCTTCGTCGACGGCGGGCTCTCCGTGCACTGAGCCCGCCGTCGGCGTTCACGGCCTGTCGTTGAGCTTGAGCCCGCGACTTGGCAGATAGTCTGCGCGCAGATAATCTGTACGCAGTTGATGGCGGCCGATCGCCGTCGAACACCGTCGAGCGCGGGGGAATCCCATGTGGACCTACGAGCACAGCCTTGAGACCGACGCCACCCCGGACGCGATCTGGCGCCTGTGGGCCGATGTCGAGAACTGGGGGACGTGGAACGCCGACATCCGAAGCATCCGCTTCGACGGGCCGTTCGCCGCGGGAGCCAAGATCGTCATGAACCCGGACGGAGAGGAGCCGGTGCACCTCGTCGTCACGGAGACCGTCCCCGGTGAACTCTTCGTGGACGAGGCCCGGTTCGGCGGCATCGTCCTGCGGACGATGCACCGGATCGACCAGGGCGAGTCCGGCCAGGACGAGGGCACGTGGACCCGGGTGACGTACCGGATGGAGATCACCGGCGAGGGCGCCGCCGAGTTCGGCCCGCAGATCGGTCCGGCCGTCACCGCGGACTGGCCCGAGACCATGGCGGCCCTGGTCGAGGCTGCGCGCGGCTGATGGCGCTCGACCCCGACAGCAGCCCCGGATTCCTGCTCTGGCACGCCACGCTGCGCTGGCAGCGGGACATCGCCGCAGCTCTGGGCCCGCTGGGGCTCACCCATGTCCAGTTCGTGCTGCTCGCCTGCGCCTGGTGGCTCAACTCCCAAGGGGAGCGCCCCCATCAGCTGGCCCTGGCCCGCCAGGCCGGTACGGACGTCAAGATGACGTCACAGGTGCTGCGCACCCTGGAGGGCAAGGGGCTCATCGAGCGCGAGGTCGACCCCGCAGACACCCGCGCCAAGCGGCTGCACGTCACCGCCGCCGGCGCCGAACTGGCCCCCCGCGCGATCGCCGCCGTGGAGGAGGTCGACGCGCGCTTCTTCCCGCCCGGGGTGCGGGACGAGGCCGTGGCCGTACTGCGCCGCCTCACCGCTACCGATTCCTGAGTACCGGGGCTGCTGTGCGGGGGGGGCGCGTCGGACCCGATCACACGTCGACCCCCCGCAGCTTCTCGGGGTTGACCTGGAGACGGAGGTTCACGATCCGGCCGCGGTCCACGTCGTAGGTGAGCACGCCCGCCGGGCGCCCGCCCATGGTCAACAGCACGCTCTCCTCTCCGTTGACGACCGCCGACCGCCAGGCCAGCCCCTGGAGTTCGGACTTGGACAGGACGCCGAGCACCCAGCGCGCGACCGGGTCGTCGCCATGCACCGGGCGGCGGGCCGCGGTGACCAGGCCGCCGCCGTCGGACCAGGCAGTGACGTCAGGGGCCAGCAGTTCCATCATGGCGTTCAGGTCCCCACCGGTGCAGGCGGCGAGAAACCGCTCGGTGATCTCGCGCCGTTCCGCGCTGTCGCTCTGGAAGCGAGGCCGGCGCTCCTGGACGTGCGCGCGAGCGCGGTGGGCGATCTGCCTGACGGTGGGATCGGGGCGGCCGAGGATCGCGGCGATGTCTGCGTACGGGTACCCGAACGCCTCGCGCAGGACGAACACGGCCCGTTCGACGGGGCTCAGGCTCTCCAGGACCACGAGCAGCGCGGTGGAGACGGAGTCCGCCAGCTCCGCCTCCTCGGCAACGTCGGGCGAGGTGAGCAGGGGCTCGGGCAGCCAGGGCCCGACATAGCTCTCGCGCTTGGCACGCGTCGAAGTGAGCTTGTTCAGCGAGAGATTGGTGACCGTGCGCACCAGGTAGGCGCGGGGGTTGTCCACCGAACCCCGGTCGATGAGCGCCCACTTGAGCCAGGCGTCCTGCAGGACGTCCTCCGCGTCCGCCACGCTGCCGAGTATCCGGTAGGCGGTGCCGAACAGCAGTCGGCGGTGCTCGGTGAAGACGCCGAGTGCCGCCTCAGATACCTCGTCCATGTCAATCACACGCATCACGCTGCCAGCCGATGGGCCTGCCCGGCAAGTGAGTTCAGCCTGTCCACGCAGCTCGCACTGGCGGGTGCCCATCCCAGCTCGGCCTTCGCCTTCGCGTTCGCCAGGCGCAGGTTCGTCGACATGACGGCGTAGGCGAGCGGGGCGGGACGGAGCAGCCACAGCGGTACGGTCACCGGGGCGGGAGCGCCGAACGCCTCGGCCACGGCGCGGACATGGCCGCCAAAACCCATCGGCGTGTCGTCGACGATGTTGTACGCCTGGCCCGGTCGGCCGCTCTCGATCGCAGCGACCACCGCGCGGGCCGCGTCGTCCACGTCCACCCAGGACATCGCCCGCCCCCGGTCCGCGACGACCGGAAGGGCCCGCCTGCGCAGCATCGGCAGCACGGTCGTGTCGCTGGCACCGGCCCCGTAGAACAGGCCGAAGCGCAGGCTGACGGCTTCCATGCCGTCGGCGGTGAAGGCTAGTTCCTCCTTGGTGCGCATGGCGCCGACGTGCCGTTCCAGCCACCGGTCATCCTGCACGGGCCCGAAGGCGCCCTCGTCCTCGCCCAGCGACCGGTCGCCGTGCTCCCCATAGCCGTAGCCGAACACCATCGACTCCACGACGATGCGCCGGGCTCCGGTCTCCTTCGCGGCGGCGAGCAGGTTCGCGGTGCCCTCGGTGCGCAGCCGGTTGGTGGCGGCCATGTCCTGGTGGCGCAGCAGCGACCTGCCGTGAAGCGCTGTGGCCGCGTGCACGACGACATCGAACGAGAGCCCGTCCACCGCCCGCAGCACCGCCTCGCGGTCGAGCAGATCCGCCCGAGCCCCGTTCCCGGCACCGCGTCCGAGGCCCACCACTTCATGCCCCGCCGCGCTCAGTTCACGGACGACGTTCCCGCCCAGCACACCGCTCGCGCCGGCCAGCAGAACCTTCATGTCCCCTCCCGTTTCCGTGTCGTGTGTGCGGTGACACCCATGAGACGGGCGAGCGGTGACAAACGTGACAGGCCCTGGATGTGATTCAGGGCACTTGCTGACTCGTTCTCAGGCCATGAGCAACTCGGCCAGCACTTCCGCGAATTCGATGAGCCAGTCCCGCGCCGGCCCGGTGCGGGCCCTCCGGAAACCGTGGCGACGGCCCCAGAACGCGGCCTGGACGGCGTGGCACTGGGCCCAGCGCCGGGCACGGGAGCGATCGACCTCCGCGGCCTCGGCATAGATGTCCAGGACGCGGTCGACGGCCTTGCGCATGTCGTCCGCCGCGAGGAGCGTGAGCGCGCGGGACTTGAGCAGTGTGCCGGCGTCGTAGGCGGGGTCTCCCGCACAGCCCTTGGGGTCGACGGCCAGCCATGGCTCACGGTCTGCGCGCAGGATGTTCCGGGCGTGGAGGTCGCCGTGGACGAGGGTGTCCGGCTGGGCACGTCCCAGCTCGTGGACGGTAGCCAGGGCCGCGTCCACCGCATGAGGCGACATGGTGTGCGTCAACTCTTCGGCTCCCTTCCGCAGTTGCTCTTCCCAGGTGTCGGCCTGCTCTCGGAGCCTCGGCAGGCCGGGCGGTGCGGGGACGGCAAGCCGGCGACTGAGGCGGCCCGCGACCGTCACCACCTCGTCGCCGTCTTCGAGTTCCGCCAGGGTCGACGTCCCGACCCGCTCCAGCAGCATCGCGAACCGCTCGTCGTCGCGCTCGTGCAGCAGGACGGCCCCGCGCCCGCCCCAGGCGGCGAACGCGTCCGGCTCATGGACGTTGCCGGGGTGAGGAAACGACACCTTCACCACAGCGGCCACGTCATCGCGGCTTCGCACCGGGACGATGACTCCCACACCCCCGTGCATCACTGGACCGTCCGGCACGCACCCCCAACTCCCCAGCAGCTCCTCCACGATGCCGGGCAGTTCGGCGAGCCATACCGATCCGGACTCTCCTTCCCGCTCGACCGTGCTCCGCGCGAACGTCTCGGGTACCTCGATCATTCGGGCACCCTACGCGCCTGCCCCGCTTACACCGCGACCAACAGCTTTCCGCGGTTCGCCGCACGGTTCACGTACAGGCTCCGGTAGGTCTCAGGGATGCTGTCGAATCCGTGGCGGACGGTCTGGTCGTAGGAGATCTCACCGCGCCGGATCATGCCGCCCAGTTCGTCGTGGAGGGCGGCGAAGTCCTCCTCGGTGTACCAGTCCTGCGCGTAGATGCCGCGGATCGTGGTACGCGGGCGGATGATGTGCTCCAGCAGACGTGGTCCGACCTTGTCGCGTCCGACCGTGGCGCCCCATTGCCACGACACCGCCACCTGGCTGTACCGGTTGAGCTTGGTGAACACCGCGTCGGTGACGGTGCCGCCCATGTTGTCGAAGTACTTGTCGACACCGTCCGGCAGGGCCTTTGCGACCGCTCGGTACACGGTGTCGGCGTCGTCGCCCTGGCTGTAGAGCATGACGTGGTCGAAGCCCAGCCCGGTCAGATACTCCGCCTTCTCCGGACTGCCCGTGGTACCGACGACCCGGGCACCGGCGCGCTTGGCCAGCTGGCCGACCAGGGATCCGACGGCGCCTGTCGCGCCGCTGATCATGACCGTGTCGCCGGGCTCGACCGTGAAGAACTTGGTCATCGTGCCCCAGGCGGTCAGTCCGGGCACCCCCATGACGCCCAGCGCCGTCGAGACCGGCAGCACCTCGTCGTAGCGCTCGGGACGCAGCTTGCGGAAGTCTCCGACATCGAACAGGAACGACCCCGTATCCCACACATAGGCTTTTCCGTCGCTGACGACATGGGTACGCCAACCGCCGAAGCCCTCCACCAGGTCACCGGGGCGAAAGGTCGCGTCGGGGCCGGCGTCGAGCACCTCCATGATCGACAGGCTGGGGGCGTGACGGCCGAGAGGTGTGGCCAGCGTGAGGCCGTTCAGGAAGGGGTCGAGCGAGACGTACCGGGTCAGCAGCAGCATCTGGTCGCACCGGAGGGAGACTTCGACGTCCTCGACCACCTTCTCGTAGATCCGGCTGACGTCGGGCACGCCTTCGGCATGCTCGCGTACCGCCCACTTTCCGATCTTCATCCTCGGCCTTTCAGTGTGCGACGGCGGGGACGGCGGGGATGACGACATGGGTCGGCGGCGGTGCGCTGTCGTCGATGGTGGCGGTGAACTCCCTGCCGTCGTCGCGGCAGACGAACTGCATGACGTGGCGTCCCGCGGCGGCGGCCCGGATGAGGCCTCCGGTGGTGGCCCACACACCGGAGATGTAGAAGTTCTCCAGACCCGGTAGCACCGGACCGCGCTTCTTGATCTCTTCCTCCATCGTCTCGCCGCTCGCCACGAACGGCTGCCAGCCGAGTACGGTTCCGTCGTAGTTGCCGGTGTAGCGGACCTGGGTGAGCGGGGTGGAGATGTCGCGCACCGCGATCGCGTCCCTCAGGCCGGGGAAACGCTCGTCCAGGAACGTCACGAGGGCATCGCGCACCTGGTGCTTGGCCGCGTAGTACTCGCGCCCGTGCCGCAGCGGGAGGGTGTGCATTTTCGTTCCCCTGTGCACGCGGGTGTTCTGCTCAGGACGCCCTTCGTTCAGGGCGCGCCAGGGGGCGGTGTCGGAGAAGTAGGTGGCGTAGACGACGGTCGTCTCGCGCGGTGACAGCTCCGGGTAATGCATGCTGCGGAACTGCACGTTGATGCTGGGGTGGCGCAGGCCGGTCAGCTTCGCCGCCTGCTCCTCGTCCAGCAGGAAGGTGGTGCACGGCTCGCCCTGCGGAAAGGAGCCTTTGAGGCCGAGGAACAGCATGACGTAGCCGGGGAACACCATGCCCGGTTCCTTGATGGTGTTCGTGTACAGGTGCCGGTAGGTCTCGTTGAGGTAGCGGCCTTTCAAGAACTTCATCGTCGTCGTGTGGCCGTCGCAGGCCGAGACCACGATGTCGGAGCGGAACTCGCGCCCGTCGCTGAGCCGTACCCCCACCGCGCGGTCGTTCTCGACCAGCACCTCCTCGACCTTGGCGTTGTAGGTCACCTCACCGCCGAGCCACCGGTAGCGGCGCTCGATCGACGTCGACAGCCCGAGGGAGCCGCCCTCCGGTACGCCGGCGGACAGGTTCGCGTGCGAGGCCAGCTGGAAGTAGAACGGCAGGACCGGGAACGCGGCATGCTTCTCGTAGAGGATGAAGTTGAACGCCTCACGCAGCAGCGGGTCCTTGAACCGCGCGGAGTACTCCGTCATCAGCACCGCCATCGACTTGCGGATGACGTTGACGTAGGGAAGGAACGAGGCCAGCATGCGCCAGCGCTCGAACCGGCCCATCAGGCCGACCGGTTTGAGGAAGGGATAGACGGCCAGGCATTTGCGGAACGCACGCAGGCCGCGGCAGAAGTCCCGGATCAGTCTGGCGTCGGCAGGCGAGATGCCGAGCAGATGCGCCTCCAGCCGGTCCGGATCGGAGTAGAAGTAGACCGCCCTGCCGTCCCGGCCGCGCACGATGTTGAAGACGTCGAAGTGCCGCATCTCCTTGCCCTGCAACGCGCCCAGTTCGAGCCAGATCTGGTGCATCTCGTTGCCGGGCCCGTTCCCGAGCAGCCAGCTGACGCAGCAGTCGAACGTGAAGTCGCCGCGGTCCCAGGCGGTGCAGCAGCCGCCGGGGATCTCGTGCATCTCGAAGATGCGGGTCCGGTACCCGTTCATCTGGGCGTAGCAGCCGGTGGACAGACCGCCCAGGCCGCCACCGATGATGATCATTGACTCTCTGGGCTGTCGTGGTCGCGACATGACCGGGTTCCTCTTCACGTCTGCGCCCGGGCCGGACGGCCCGCCGGCGGTGCGTCCAGCTGGGGCAGTCGGCCCAGCTTTCCGGGGTGCCAGGGCTCGGCACCGGGGCTCTCCCGGGCCCTGAACTCCAGCCCCAGCTCCTGGCACAGGTACTGGGCCGCGAATCTGCCCGCGGAGGCCGTACGGATCAGTCCGCCACCGCCGATCCACTGACCGGTCATGGAGAAGCCGCGCAGGCCGGGCAGCCGCATTCGGTCCTTGTTGACCAGCTTGTTGGTCAGGTCCTCCGCCTTGGTGAAGGACTTCCAGCCGAGGATGCTGCCTTGGGAGTTGCCGGTGTACCGGTGCGTGGTGGCGGGCGAGGCCACGTCGATGACCTCGATCCGCTCGCCGATGCCGGGATGACGCCGCTCCAGGAAGTCCCGTACGAAGTCGGCGACCTGGCGCTTGCGTGCCCAGTACTCCCGGCGGTCGGTGCTGCGCAGCGTCTTCCAGTAGGCGAAGTCGCTGAAGTAGGTGCAGTGGATGACCGACTTTCCGGGCGGTGCGAAGGTGTCGCAGTAGCGCGAACGCAGTTGCACCACAATGCTGTTCTGCTGCACGGCCGGCAGGTCGGCACTCTCGCGCTCTGACAGGAAATGGGTGGCGCTGTGCGGGGTTCCGGGGTCCACATCGCCGGCCAGGCCCACGAACGCGGAGACCACGCCCGGGTACAGCAACTCCGGTGTGTGCAGCATCTCGTTGTAGAGCGTGTCGATGGTGGGGTTGGTGTATCGCCCGCCCAGCAGGCCGTAGATCGTGGTGTAGCCGTCACAGGCCGAGACGACGTGATCGGCGTACAGCCGTGTTCCGTCCTTGAGTTCCACGCCGACCGCGCGGTCCGCTTCGATCAGGATGCGCTTCACCCGTGCGCGGTAGTCGATCCGGCCGCCGAGGGCGGTGTACCGCTCCTCGACGGACCGTGACAGGCCCAGTGAACCGCCCTGCGGGAACCCCGCGTTGCCGTGATACGCGCCGGCCATGTTGAACAGGTACGGAAGCAGCGGGAAGACCTCGTGGTCCTGGAAGAAGATGAAGGGGAACGCCCGGCGCAGCAGCGGATCCTGGAACTTGCCGCAGAAGGTCTCCATCGAAGTCGCCGCGGTGCGCCAGAACAGCGGGAAGGCCGGCAGGAGTTTGCGCAGCAGGCCGAGCTTCTCACGCGCTGTCCGCAACGGCGGTGGAGTCAGGAACGGGTACAGGTTGATGTCGAGGAACCGCCTGAGATCGCGGCAGAAGGCCCGGATCAGCCGCGCGTCGGCGGGCGAGACCTCCAGCAGGTGCCGCTCCAGCCGCTCTGGATCGTTGTAGAACGTCACGGACCGGCCGTCCTCACCGATCACGGTGTTGAAGATCTCGAAGTTCGTGATCGTCTTGCCGTCGAGCGCGCCCAGCTCCCGCCAGATCCTGGCGGCGTCGTTGTTCGAGCCGGTACCGGTCAGCCACTCGATGCAGTAGTCGAAGATGTAGCCGTTGCGCGACCAGGCGGTGCAGCAGCCTCCGGGCAGCACGTGCTTTTCGAGGATGCGGGTCTGCATTCCGCTCATCTGCGTATAGCAGCCGGTGGACAGGCCGCCGATGCCCGCGCCGATGATGAGGATCCGTGGCTTACGACCGGGGGCGCGGTCGCGACTGCCCCAGTCCGGCGCGGAGTCATGCGTCACTGGTCCGGTCCCCCACCCACCGCTCGAAGGTGACGGGCAGTTCGTAGAGGCCATTGGTGATGCCCTCCGTCTTCCAGCGCAGCTCGTGCTCGGGTACGGCCGGCCTCAGTCCGGGCAGGCGCCGCAGCACCGCCTCCAGGGCCACCTGCAGTTCCAGCCGCGCCAAGTGAGCGCCGAGGCAGTAGTGCGCACCGTGCCCGAAGGCGAGGTTCGGGGGACCGGTCCGGTCGAGGACGAGGTCGTCGGCGTCAGGGAAGACCGCCGGGTCCCTGTTGGCAGCCGACAGCGCGACCAGAACGGGCTCACCGGCGCGTACGAGGACCCCGCCCAGCTCGACGTCCTGGACCGCATAGCGTGCGATCGTGAAGTCGATGAGCCGCACGTACCGCAGCAGCTCCTCCACGGCCCTGGGGATCAGCTCCGGCCGGTCACGCAGCCGTGACAGTTCCGCGGGGCGGGTCATCAGATGGTAGAGGGAAACCGCGATCTGACCGGAGACGGTGACGAAGCCCGCGACGACCAGGTCGCCCACGAGCGCGACCAGCTCACCCTCGGTGATCCGGCCGTCCTGGTCACAGGCCCGCAGGAGAGAGCTGATCACGTCATCGCCCGGCTCCTGTCGGCGCAGTTCCACGAGCGCGGTCATCTGGGCGGCGAACTCATCGGCATGCTCGGCGAGTTCGGCCTCCGACGTGACGCCGAACAAGTTGTCCTCGACCCAGGCCCAGATACGACCGTACTCGCGAGGTACGCCGAGCAGCTCGCAGTTCAGCACCGTCGGAAACGGGATGGCGAACTGCTCGACCAGATCGGCCGAAGGCTCCGACCGCACAATCCGGTCCAGGAGGCTCTCGGCGACCTCCCGTGCCCGGGCACCCAGCCGTTCGATCCGGCGTGCGCCGAACTCCCTCGTCATCAGGCCGCGCAGTCGCGCGTGTTCGGGCGGGTCCAGTGACATCAGCCCGCCATTGCCGCCTCCCCCCGCCTCCGTCCGCGGTTGGTCCCGGCCCACGGCTTCGGCCAGGCTGAAGCGGGGGTCCGACATCACCGCCTTCGCATCGCTGTACCGGGTGGCGAGCCAGGCCTCGTCCCCGTAGGGCATCCGCACCCGGGCGAGCCGCCGATCCCGCAACTTTGCATATTGGCAGGGCAGTTCGAGCCCCGGCCCGGATTCGAAGGGAAACGCGAGCGGCTCCGGCCGTGTCTGCATGCCTCGTCGGCCCTTCATGTCAGGAGTCGAAGGCGACGGGCAGTTCATGGAGGCCGTTGACCATGTTCCCCGTCTTCCAGCGCAGTTCGTTCACCGGTACGGCCAGCCTCAGTCCGGGCAGGCGCCGCAGCACCGCCTCCAGAGCCACCTGCAGTTCCAGCCGCGCCAGGTGAGCGCCGACGCAGTAGTGCGCACCATGTCCGTAGCCGATGTGCGGGATGCCGGTCCGGTCGAGCAGGAGGTCCTCGGCATCAGGGAAGACCGCCGGGTCCCTGTTGGCAGCCGACAGCGCGACCAGCACGGCCTCACCGGCGCGCACGAGGACCCCGCCCAGCTCGACGTCCTCCTGGGCGTAGCGCGGGAGCAGGACGCTGTTGAGATGCACATACCGCGTCAGCTCTTCGACGGCCCTGGGAATCAGGGCGGGCTGATCGCGCAGTCGCTCCAGGTCCTCGGTGCGCGTCAGCAAGTAGTAGAAGCTGTTGACGATCTGGTGGGTGACCGTCACGAAACCCGCGGTGAGGAGTTCTCCGGCGAGCGTCAGCACCTCCTCCTCGGTGATCCGGTTGTCCGCCTCACGTGCCCGTAGAAGGCGGCTGATCAGGTCGTCTCCGGGTTCCCTGCGACGCAGCTCGAACAGTCCGGTGAGGCACGAGAAGAACTCCTCGCCCTGCGCCTTGAGCTCCTCGTCCGTCGCAGCGCCGACCAGCTTGGCGTCTGCCCAGTGCCAGAACCGGAGGTGGTCTTCGGCGGGCACTCCGAGCCGTTCGCAGGTCAGGGTCGTCGGAAAGGGGACGGCGAACTGCTCGACCAGATCGGCCGTCGGCCCCGACCGCACGATCCGGTCGAGCAGCATCTCGGCGATGTCCCGGGCCCGGCCCCGCAGTTGCTCGATCCGCCGTGGACTGAACTCCTTACCCAGCATGCCGCGGAGTCTTGTGTGCTCGGGCGGCTCATGGGCGAGGAGTCCGCCATCGACGCGAGCCGATTCACGCAAGCGCGGTTGGTCCTGGCTCACTGCTGCCGCCAGGCTGAAGCGAGGGTCCGCCATGACCTTCTTCACATCGGCGTACGTGGTGGCGAGCCAGGCTTCGTCTCCGTAGGTCATGCGCACCCGGGCCAGTGGCCGGCTCCGCAACTCCGCGTATAGGGAGTTGAGTTCGAGGCCCGGGCCAGGCTCGAAGGGATAGGTGAGCGGTTCCGACTGTGTCTGCACGGCTGGTCGGCCCTTCATGTCGAGGTGAGGTCGGGTGGTGGGTCCGCGCGAGCGTCACGGGACGTTCGTCATGGAACGTTCGTCACGGTCGCCGTCAGAGTGGCGCGCACCAGCTGTGTGTTGGCCTCCAGGTACGCCGGGTCGAGCATGTCGGCGTGCACACCGAACCCCTGGAGGACGATCGTGTCCGTGGTGGAACTTCCGTGCCATGCGCCGTCCCGGCCGGCGGCGTAGAACTCCGCCTTCTGCTCGTCGGAGATCACGCTGACCTGGGCCGCGACGACCCCGAGGTTCGGGGTGCGGGAGCAGAAGTGGATGTATTCCCGCGCCTGGCCGAGCACTTCCTCGGTGACGCTCGCCGATCCGGTGTGTTTGCGCAAATGCTCGCCGAGCTCGCGCTCGAAGTCCTGGAGGTGCTCGTCGGCGAGGCTGAAGGATTCGGGGATGCGGTACGAGTCCACGATGACCACGTGGGAGACCTCTCGTCCGCGTCGCTCCAGTTCCTTGGCCACCTCGAAGGCGAGATTGCCGCCGAGTGAGTAGCCGAGCAGGGCGCAGGGCCCCTCGGCCTGGAGCGACTCGACCAGGTCGGCGTAGCGCTCCGTCTTGTCGTCGCCGGAGAGGTAGTTGAAGGCGGTGACCTGGTACTCCGGCAGGTGTGCGGCGAACCGGCGGTAGACCAGCCCGTGGCCTCCGGCCGGCGGGAGGCAGAAGAGCTGTGGCCCGTCGCCGTCGTTGAAGCGCAGGTAGGGCAGCGCCCCGGCGGCTCCGACGGTGACGATCTGCTCGACCGTCCCGGCCATCCCCTGCAAGGTGGTGAGCTTGAAGAGCCGGCTGACCGGGACGGGAACGCCGAACTCGTCCCGCAGACGCTGGATCAGCTCGATCAGCTTGATGGAGCTGCCGCCGACTTCGAAGAAGTCGTCCTGCAGGCCGACCCGTTCGAGGCCGAGCAGCTTCTGCCACTGCCTGGCCATCCGCACCTCGTAGTCCGTCACGGGCGGGTCGTGGGCCTCGTCGTCGGCACTGAACCGTGGGGCCGGCAGTGCGGCCAGGTCGACCTTGCCGTTCGCGGACAGCGGCAGGGTGGGCAGCCCGACGAGGTACGACGGGATCATGAACGTCGGCAGGTAGCCGGCGAGATGACGGCGAAGCTCGCGCTGGTCCAGCTCCGCACCGGCCACGGACACGCAGTAGGCACACAGCGCGGCTTCGCCTTGCGCGTCCCGACATACCGTCACCACTGCCTGCTCCACGTCGGGCCAGAGCGCCAGCTGGGTTTCGATCTCTCCGAGCTCGATCCGGTGGCCGCGGACCTTGATCTGGGAGTCGACGCGACTGAGCAGCTGCACGCCACCCTCCGCGTCCCAGCGCGCGAGGTCGCCGGTTCGGTACACGCGTACGGGCTCGCTGTCGGGCTCGGTGCTCCACGCCAGGGTGGCGAAGCGCTCTTCGGTCTGCTCCTGATCGCCCGCGTAGCCGAGCGCGACGCCCTCGCCGCCGATCCACAGTTCCCCGGGCACACCGGGCGGCACCGGCTCGCTGTTCCCGTCCAGGATGTAGAGGGCGCTGTTCGGGAAGGGCCGGCCGATCGGCACCATCATGCTCGGCTCCAGCCCGTCGGCCGGACCTTCGAAGTAGGTGCTGTCGATGGTCGCCTCGGTGACTCCGTAGGAGTTGACGAGCCGGGTCTGCGGGCCGCACAGGGCGCGCAGGCGCTGGTACTCCTCGACCTTCCAGCTGTCGGACCCGACGACCAGCAGCCGCATGAAGTCCAGCCGCTCGCCGACACGTTCGCAGTGGCTCATCAGGCCGCGCACCACCGCGGGCACGAATTCGCCGCAGTCCACCCGCTCCGCCCGCATCGTGTCGTACAGGCGTCTCGTGTCGAAGAGCAGCTCCCGGCCGATCAGAACCAGCGTGCCGCCGGAGCAGAGCGCCCGGACCAGATCGCCGGTGAAGACGTCGAACGACGGGTTCGCCAGCTGGAGATGGACGCGTACGTCGTGGCCGAGGCGGTACTCCTCGCGCCATCCGCCGTAGGCCGAGGCGAGGTTGTGGTGGCTGACCCGGACGGCCTTCGGCCTGCCGGTGGAGCCGGAAGTGTAGATGACATAGGCGGGGGCGTCCGGGCCGACCTTGACGTCGAGCTCCGAGGCTGCGGGCTGCCCGGAGCCGTGCAGTTGATCCAGCGTCAGAACCTGAGCGCATGCCGAGGTCATGCGCTCGCGCTCGCCCTCGTCCGCCACGACGACCAGCGAGGCGCCGGCGTTGCTCACCATGTAGTCCAGGCGTCCCGCCGGGTACGCGGGATCCAGCGGCAGATACGCGCCGCCCGCCCGGAGCACCGCCAGCAGGGTGACGATCAGTTCGGGCGACTTGTCCAGGCTCAGTGCCACCACAGTGCCCTCGCGCACCCCCAGGTCGCGCAGTCGGTGTGCCAGGACGCGGGAGCTGTGCTCGACTTCCGCGTACGTCAGACGCCGTACGGCCCCCGACTCCGACGGGGCCGACACGGCGATCGCCTCGGGGTGCGCGGCGGCAGCCTGGCAGAACAGCTCGTGCACCGGGACGTCGTGGGCGGCCTGGGATCCAGCCCCGCTCCACTGGCCGAGGATGCGTTCGCGCTCGTCGGGCCCGAGCATGGCCAGCCGGGTGGCCGGCCGGGCGGACGTCGCCTTCGTGAGCCCGTCGAGGAGATTCACGTAATGCGAGGCCATCCGCCGCAGCGTCTCTGCTTCGAAGAGGTCGGTGTTGTACTTGAAGACGCAGTGGAAGCGGTGCTCGGCCTCGTCCTCGTAGGCCGACAGCGTCAGGTCGAACTGCCCTTCCTCCTCGGGCAGTTCGATGTAGTCCAGTCGATAGCCATACTGCTCGGTGGCCACCTTGTGGGTGAGCAGGATGAACATCGCCTGGAACACCGCGGAGCGGCTCGGGTCGTGCTGCAGTCCGAGTTGGTCGACCAGCAGGACGAACGGGTACTCCTGGTTGTCCAGGCCGCCCAGGACACTCTCGCGGACCCGCGCCAGCAGCTCGGCGGTCGATGGTTCACCGGCCAGGTTCACGTACAGCGGCAGCGGGTTGACGAAGTACCCGTAGACGGAGGCGAACTCCTCGTGCGTGCGCCCGGTGACGGGGCTGCCCACGATGATGTCGTCCTGCCCGCTGTAGCGGTGCAGCAGCAGGTAGTAGGCGCTCAGCAGCACCATGAACACGGTCACGTTGTGCTCGCGTGCCAGGGCGTGCACGCGCGCGCTCAGCTCTTCGTCCAGGACGAAGAACTCGGACGCACCATTGTGGGTCTGAACGGCCGGACGGGGGCGGTCGGTGGGCAGGTCGAGGACGGGTACCTCGCCGGGGAGGCGGCCCCGCCAGTAGTCGAGCATCTTCTGTGCGTCCGGGCCGGCCAGGAACCGGTTCTGCCGGTTGAGAAAGTCGAGGTAGCGCGCGGGCACCGGTGGCAGCTCGACGGGCAGGTCGTGCCGCAGTCCCTCGTAGACCGCGAGGAGTTCCTCGATGAAGGTGAAGGTGGAGACGGCGTCGGAGATGACGTGGTGGACGGCCTTCATGATCAGCCAGCGGTCCTGGTCGCGCTTGAACAGGCGGAGGCGGACCAGTGGATCGTCCGCGAGGTCGTACGGCTTGCGGTACTCGCGGATGATCAGCTGCCGGATGTCGGCCCAGTCCCGGTCACGTACATCGAACACGCCGAAGTCCGGCGTCGTCGCGGGCGAGATCCGCTGTACCGGCTGCCCGTCCTGCATGACGAGGTTGGCGCGGAGGCTGGGGTGGCGCTCGATCATGGCGGTGAAGGCGGCGAGCATCAGCTCGGGGTCGAGCTCGACGCGTACCTCGACGGCGCCGCCGATGTTGTAGGCGAAGCCGCCCGGGTTGAGGTGTTCGAGGAACCAGAGCGCTTTCTGGTTCTGGGTCAGTGGATACTGCCGCTCGTCCTCGAAGAGCTCGACCTCCATGGCATCACCGCCGTCGCCGGGGTCCGCAGCGAGCAGTTCGGACAGGCCGGCGTGCACCTGCTCGACCAGTTCCGAGACCGGCGCGTTGCTCAGCAGGGCCACCACGGGCAGGGCGATGCCCAGATCGGCGTGGATGCGGGCGCGCAGCTCCATGGCGAGCAGGGAGTCCAGTCCCAGGGCGCCCAGGGTGTCCGCCGAGCCGATGTCCTGTGCGTTCATCCTGAGGACACGCGCCACCAGCGCGGCAAACCGGTCACCCACCAGCAGTGCGCGTTCCTCGTCGTCGGCGTCGCGGAACCCGCTGACGAAGCCGCCCTGTTCACCGTCGGTGCGGGGATCGCCCGCGGCAGCCAGTTCGGCGACCAGCGGCGGCGGGGAGGGGTACCAGGCGAGGAACACCGGCCAGTCGACAACCGTGGCGACCAGCAGTTGGGCGCGGTCCTGGCCGATGACCCGTTCCAGTACGGCCATGCCGGTGTCCGGGGACAGCGAGTTCATGCCCCGGCTGGCTCGGTAGTGTTCGACCAGCCCGAGTTCCTCGATCATGCCGGTCGCCCACGGGCCCCAGTCGATGCTCAGCGCGGGGAGTCCCTGGGCCCGGCGGTGGTGCGCGAGCGCGTCCAGGAAGGCGTTTCCGGCTGCGTAGTTGGTCTGGCCAGCCGTGGTCAGCAGCGAAGCGACCGAGGCGAACAGCACGAAGTGTTCGAGCGGTTCGTCGCGCAGCAGGCGGTGCAGCAGCCAGGCGCCGATGGCCTTGGGGGCGTACGCGGAGTCGAAGACCCGTCGGTCCATCTCCGGAACCAGCGTGTCGCGTACCTGCCCGGCGAGGTGGAACACGCCGCGGATCGGGGGCTGTTCGGCCGCCCGGTGATCGGCCAGCCAGGCGTTCAGGGCTGCCTCGTCGGTGATGTCCAGCGACACCACGACGGGGTGGGCTCCGAGTGTCTCCAGTTCCTTGACGAAACGCACGTTGCGCCCGGCCGGGGAGTCGGGGTCGAGGTCCCGCCACAGGGCGCGTTCGGGCAGGGCGGTGCGACTCATCAGGATCAGCCGGCGCGCGCCGCGCCGGACGAGGGTGCGGCACAGCAGCCGGCCGAGCGCGCCGAAGGCGCCGGTCACCAGATAGCTGCCGTCGGCGCGCAGCCGCAGCGGCAGCGGGCGGGTCAGGCCGGCGGCCGGGGCCAGCCGGCTGGAACTTCGGCGGCCGGCGCGCAGGGCGATCTCGTTCTCGTCGGCGGCCGACAGCTCGCGCAGCAGCGCCTCGGCCTCGGCGCGGCGGGCCGCGGCGTCGTCCGGCCGGGCCGGGTCGAGGTCGATGAGCTTGCCCGGGTGGTCGGTCAGCTCCTGGTGGCGCAGCACGCGGCCGATGCCCCAGGCGGGCGCGCCGAGCGGCTCCACCGCGTCCGCGGGGGTCACCGCCTGCGCGCCGCGGGTGACGATGTGCAGGGCGGCGCCCGGCAGTTCGCGGGGCAGGACCTGGGCGAGGGCGATCAGTGAGTAGACGCCGGTGTCGGTGTGCTCGTCGAACGCGTGCCGGTCCGCCGCGCCGATCGGCGGCAGGTCGAGGCTCCACAGGTGCACGATGCCACCGGGCGGAACTCCGCCGTCCGCGCGCAGATCGGTGAACAGGCGCGCCAGATCTTCGGCGGAGTCCGGCGCGACCCTCCAGGGGCTGTCCTCGCTCGCCCTGCGGTATCCACGGCCCGGGCGGACCAGGTGACAGCGGCGGCCGGTGGCACGCACCACGGCCGCGAAGTCCTCGGCGACACCCTGCGCGTCGGCGAACACCAGCCAGTCGTGTGAAACGGCAGCCGCGTCCGACCCCTCGCTCGCTTCGAAGCCTGCCTCGAACGGCCGGTCGACCCAGGTCACTTCGGCCAGCCAGCCGTCGATCGTCCCCAAGTCGGCCGTGGTCGCCGCCTTCTCGATGTCGGCGGCACGGAAACCGCTGATCCGGCCGAGCGGCTCGCCGCTGTCGGCGTACAGGCCGATGTCGCCTACGAGTTCACCGCCGCCCCGTCGCACGACCATGGCGTGCGCCCACAGGCGCTGGTCCCCTACAGGGGCGATGCGCACCTCTTCGATGGACAGAGGCAGCAGCATGCCGGTGTCCTGCGCATCCGCGCGGTCGGCCATCAGCCTCGGGGTCAGCAGCGCCTGGAAGCAGGCGTCGAGCAGCGCGGGATGGATGTGGTGGCGGGCGGCCTCGTCGCCGAGCGGCTCGGCCGGACGGATGCGAGCCAGCGCCTCGTCGGGGCCGATCCACACGTCCTCGATGCCCTGGAACGCGGGCCCGTAGTGGTACCCCAGGTCAGCCAGTTCCGCGTAGCATCCGGCGCCGTCGAGACGGCGTGTGCTGCGTGCCTGGATCGTGCCGGCGTCGAGTGTCCCGCCGGTGCGACGGTGCTGCGCAGCGCGCACCACGCCGGTCGCGTGCAGGGCCGGGTCCCGGCCGTCGCCCGGCACGCTCGCGATGGTGAACGCGGCGCCCTGGGAGGAGAAGCTCAGCTGCACCGTGGCGCTCTCGTCGTCGGGCAGGAACAGCGCCTTGCGCAGCTCGACCTCGCCCAGCACCGCCTCGGTCGCGCCGGTCATCGCCCGTACCGCCTGCACGGCCATCTCCACGTAACCGGCCGCGGGGAACACGGCGTTGCCCTGGATACGGTGATCGGCCAGGTACGGCATCGAGTCGACGGCGAGCTTCGCCTCCCAGGTGGGCTCGGCGTGGGCCATGCGGCGGCCCAGCAGCGGGTGGTCCTGCCGGCCGAGCCGGATCTGCCGCACCGGGGCGGGCTCCACCCAGTAGCGGTCCCGCTTCCAGGGATACGGCGGCAGCGTCACCGGGCGGCCCTCGGGCTGCAGCGCGTCCCACGCCACGTCGACACCCATGTTGTGCAGCGAGGCCAGCGAGGCCGTGAACCGCTCCGGCTCGTCCTCCTCGCGGCGGATCGACGGGAGCGTCCAGCCCTCGGCGCCGCGGGCGGCGAGGCACTCCCGGATCGCGTGGCCGAGCACCGGGTGCGGGCCGAGC
The DNA here is from genome assembly GCF_053592475.1 of Streptomyces sp. NPDC002671. Taxonomy (NCBI): domain Bacteria; kingdom Bacillati; phylum Actinomycetota; class Actinomycetes; order Kitasatosporales; family Streptomycetaceae; genus Streptomyces; species Streptomyces sp. NPDC002671. Next base: position 56,884 of record NZ_JBSFVU010000012.1, on the reverse strand, counting down.
TCCAGGAACACGCCGTAGCCGTCTTCGGCCAGGCGGTCGACCGCCGCCCGGAAGCGCACACTGCCACGGACGTTCTCCCACCAGTAGCCGGCGTCCAGTTCGGTGCCGTACGCGGTGCCTTGCCTCCCGGTGAGGTACACGGGCACCTGCGCCGCGCGCGGTTTCAGACCGGCCAGTGAGGACAGCAGTTCGTCCTTGATCGGATCCATCTGGGCGCTGTGGTACGGAACTTGCACCGACAAGAACCTGACGAAGACCTGCTCGGCGCGTAGCTGGTCCGCGAGCTGTACGAGCGCGTCCCGGTCTCCGGAGAGCGTGACCGAGGCCGGGCTGTTGGACGCGGCCAGCGACACGGCGTCGCCGTACGGCCGGATGCGGCGCTCCGCCTCCGCGGCGGACAGGCTCACCGCGAGCATGGTGCCCGTGCCCGCCAGCCGGTGCTGGAGCCGGCCGCGGTGCACGGTGACCGCGACGGCGTCCTCAAGGCTGTAGACGCCGGCTTCGTAGAACGCAGCGACCTCGCCGGTGCTGTGTCCCACGACGGCGTCGGGGCGCACTCGGTAATGGCGCCACAGGGCCGCGAGGCCGGTCTGCAGGGCGAAGTTGGCGGGCTGCGCCAGCCAGGTCTCGTTCATCCTCGATTCGGCTTCGCCGGCGGTGAGTTCGTCCACCAGGGACCAGCCGGTGAGCTTCGCGATCTCGTGGTCGCAGCGCTCGACCGCCTCGCGGTAGACGGGCTCGCTCTCGAACAGCCCGCGTCCCATCGCCCACCACTGCGGCCCCATGCCGGTGAACACCCAGACCAGCCGCCGTCGCGGAGCGGCCCGGCGCTGGTCCACGAGCACGCGGGGGTGTTCCTCGCCCCGTACGTACGCTTCCAGGCCTTCCGTCAGCGAGGCGCGCGAGGAGTACACGACCGACAGCCGCGATTCGTGGTGCTGGCGGCGGTGCGCCAGGGTGTGGCCCAGGTCGGACAGCGACACGGGCGCTTCGTCGTCGCCCGCGCCGGTGATCTCCCGCAGCACGCCGGCCGCCAGCCGGGGCAGGGCGCCGGGATCCCGCGCGGTCAGTGGCATGACGGTCCAACGCGACTTCCGCGACCTGGCGTTCGGGGCGTCTCCGGAGCGGTCGGAGCGGGGGCGTACCGGTGTCTTCGGCGCCTCCTCCAGCACCACGTGCGCGTTCGTTCCCCCGAATCCGAACGCGTTCACTCCGGCGCGGGCCGGCCCGTCGTGCTCGGGCCAGTCAGTCGGCCGGGCCGGAATCTCGTACGGCAACGACGCCAGGTCGATGGCCGGGTTGATCCTCCCCAGGTTGATGTGCGGCGGGATCGTACGGTGCTTGAGGCACAGGACGGCCTTGATCAGTCCCGCGATGCCCGCGGCCGACTCGGTGTGGCCGATGTTGGGTTTGACGGAGCCGACGTAGCAGCTGGCGCCCGGCTTCCGCCCGACCGACAGGGCACGGCCGAGTGCGGCTGCCTCGATCGGGTCGCCGACCGGTGTCGAGGTCCCGTGTGCCTCGACGTACTGCAGGTCGCCGGGTTCGACGCCCGCCTCGGCGCAGACCCGCTCGATGAGCTCCACCTGAGCGTTCGCACGAGGGACGGTGATGCCGTCGGTACGGCCGTCCTGGTTGACGCCGCTGCCGATGATCACGGCATGGATCGGGTCGCCGTCACGCTCGGCGTCCGCCAGCCGCTTGAGCGCGACCATGCCGACGCCCTCCGCCCGGACGTAGCCGTTGGCCGAGGCGTCGAAGGTGCACGAGCGGCCGTCGGGGGACAGGAAGCCGCCCTGGGTCTCGGCGATGGTGTACTGCGGCGCCATGTGCAGCAGCGAGCCGCCGGCGAGCGCCAGGCTGCTCTCGCCGCGCAGCAGGCTCCGGCAGGCAAGATCCACGGCGACGAGCGAGGAACTGCAGGCGGTGTCGATCGAGACGCTGGGACCGCGGAAGTCGAAGCAGTGCGAGACGCGGTTCGACAGCATCGTCATCATGGTGCCGGTCGCGGTGTGCGCGGCCAGCGTGTCGAAGCCGAGGTCCGCGAACTGCAGGATCTTGTAGTCGAGGGTGAACCCGCCGACGAATACGCCGATGTCACGCCCCGCCAGTTCCGCGGGTTTCTGCCCGCCGTCCTCCAGGGCCTCCCAGGCCACCTCCAGCAGTTTGCGCTGCTGCGGGTCCATGTACTCGGCCTCACGCGGGCTGATGCCGAAGAACGCCGGCTCGAACTCGTCGAACCCGTCGATGTAGCCACCGCGACCCCCGACCAGCCGCCCTCGCCTCGCCTTGTCCCGGCTGCCGAGCGTCGTGACGTCGTACCGGTCGGCCGGAGTCGTCGTGATGCAGTCCTTGCCGTCGATCAGGTTCTGCCAGAAGGCCCGGTGGCTGGATGCCCCGCCCGGAAACCGGCAGCCGATGCCGATGACTGCGATCTTGTCGCGGGTGATCGCGTTCCCCATGTCTGTCATAGTCGAAGAGTCGAAATCCCTGAGTCGTGGTCCCTGGCGCGGCGTCGCGGACAAGCAGGACCGCCCGCCGTTGCGCGACGGGCGGTCGAGTGTCCCCGACGGGTCAGGCCCCGCTGAGGGCTTCGTACACGGCGACACCGAGGGCTTTGTGGTCGCCACTGACGTAGCACTCGCGCTGCATCGACGCGTACTCCTGGCTGGAGATGCGGCCGTCACCGTCCTTGTCGATGATCTGCATGACAGTGCCGGCCTGGTTCGGCTTGAGGCCGTAGGCCTTCAGCAGCGGGACGATCTCCTGCTGGTTGATGTAGCCGTCGTTGTCGCTGTCGGCGAGCGCGAACTCGGCCACCTCGCGGCCGATCGTCCCGACGACGTCCTTGACGGTCGCCCCGTCGAGGATCGCCGCGAACTCGTCCCGCGAGATCCGACCGTCGTGGTCGCTGTCCGCCACGTCGGCCAGCTCCTGCCACCATCCGTCGTACTGTCGGCGCACGGCCTGGGCCTTCTGCGGGTCCGCCTGAGGGAACTGCTGGATGATCGCGTCTGCACGCTGCTGGAAGTCTTCCTGCGTGATCAGACCGTTGTGGTCGGTGTCGAAGAGGCCGAACATGTTCTCGGACTTGCCGTGCGTGAAGCTGTCGGTCACGGGGGTGCGCCCTTTCTCGTCGTGGGCCCATGTGATGCATGAGCCACGCGCGCGATGATTGCACTGAGCAACGTATTGCACACGGAGAGTATTCGCATGTGCACGTGCAGGGTCGCCGCCGCGTGGTCAGCGAACGGGTGATGCCGTGCCGCCTGCCGCCTTACGGAGTCATCGCCGGCGGATCGTCGAAGGCTACTGCGCGCCGTAGACCGGCTGCGCGGGCTGCGCCTCGGCGAGGAGTTTCAGGGTCGCCTCGCCCGCCTCCGCCGGGGTCCAGCGGGCGCCCTTGTCGGTGGCGGGGCCCGGGCGCCAGCCCTCCATGACGGTGATCCGGCCGCCCTCGGACTCGAAGACCCGGCCCGTCACCCCCGCGGAGGCGGCGGAGCCGAGCCAGACCACGAGCGGGGAGACGTTCTCCGGGGCCATGGCGTCGAAGCCCCCGCCCTCCGGGGCGGCCATGGTCTCGGCGAAGGTCTGCTCGGTCATCCGGGTCCGGGCGGCCGGGGCGACGGCGTTGACCTGGACGCCGTAGCGGCCCAGTTCGGCGGCGGCGACGAGGGTCAGGCCGACGATCCCGGCTTTGGCGGCGGAGTAGTTGCCCTGGCCGACGCTGCCCAGCAGCCCGGCTCCGGAGCTGGTGTTGACCACCCGGGCCTCGGGCGTGCGACCCGCCTTCGCCTCGGCCCGCCAGTGCGCGGCGGCCTGCCTGAGCGGCAGGAAGTGGCCTTTGAGGTGAACGCGCACGACCGCGTCCCAGGCGTCCTCGTCGAGGTTGACGAGCATACGGTCGCGCAGGAACCCGGCGTTGTTGACCAGGGTGTCCAGGCGGCCGTAGGTCTCCAGGGCGGTGCGGACGAGTGAGGCCGCGCCCTCGGTGGTGGCGATGTCGCCTCCGTGCGCGACCGCCTCGCCGCCGAGCGCGCGGATCTCGTCGACGACCTGCTGAGCCGGTCCGGCGGTCCCGCCCGTGCCGTCGAGGCCGACGCCGAGGTCGTTGACGACGACCCTGGCCCCCTCGGCCGCGAAGGCGAGGGCGTGGGCGCGGCCCAGGCCGCGGCCCGCGCCGGTGACGACGGCCACGCGTCCGGTGCACAGTCCCGTCATGGGTGGGAGTCCTTTCGTCGGGTGCTCTCGTCCGGTGTCTCGGGGCGTGCTACTTGTTGACGCCGGCGGCGTCGAGGAAGGCCGGGCGCTCCCCTCCGCCGTGGACGTGCAGGCTCGCCCCGCTGATGTAGGCGGCGCGGTCGGAGGCGAGGAAGACGCAGGCGTCGCCGACGTCGGCGGGCGCGGCGAGGCGGCCGAGCGGGACGGTGCGTCCGACGGCGTTGATGCCGTCCTCGTCCCCGTAGTGCAGGTGCGACAGTTCGGTGCGCACCATGCCGGGGACGACCGTGTTGACCCGCACCAGCGGCGCCCATTCCACGGCCATGGAGCGGGCGAGGCTGTCCAGGCCGGCCTTGGCCGCGCCGTACGCCGCGCTGCCCGGTGACGGGCGCGTTCCGCTGACGCTGCCGATCATCACGATCGACCCGCCGCCGCCCTGACCGCGCATCAGCTCGTACGCGGCGAGCGATGCGGTGAGGGGGGCGAGAAGGTTCAACTCCACGACCCGGGCGTGCCGTTCGGGTTGGCCCTCGGCGAGGAGCCGGAAGGGAGTGCCCCCGGCGTTGTTGACGAGGGTGTCGAGGCGTCCGTACTCGTCCCGCACGCGCTCGAAGAAGGCGCCGCTCGCGTCGGCGTCGCGCAGGTCGGCGGGGAGGAAGCGGGCCGTGCGGCCGGCCGCCTCGACGGGCTCGTCCGGGGGCCGTCGCGCGCAGGTCACGACATCCGCGCCGGCCTCCAGGAACGCCCGGGCGATGCCGGCGCCGACGCCCCGGGTTCCGCCGGTGACGACCGTGACGCGTCCGGTGAGATCGATGATCGCCGCCAAAGGGCACCTCCCGCAGTGCGCACTCCGCTGCTACCTTCTCGCCTAACAAACGTTTGGTGGAAAGGTAGCTGATCTGCCCATGAGTGTCTCCACCTCCGTTCCCGAACAAGGCATCGCCGTCGTCACCGTGGACTTCCCGCCGGTCAACGCCCTTCCCGTGCACGGCTGGTACGAACTGGCCGCCTCCGTGCGCGCCGCCGGCGCCGACCCGAAGGTGCGGTGTGTGGTGCTCGCCGCCGAGGGCCGTGGCTTCAACGCCGGAGTCGACATCAAGGAGTTGCAGCGCACAGCCGGGCACGAGGCCCTCATCGGCGCCAACCGCGGCTGCTACGAGGCGTTCGCCGCGGTGTACGACTGCGAGGTCCCGGTGGTCGCCGCCGTACAGGGCTTCTGTCTGGGCGGCGGCATCGGACTGGTGGGGAACGCCGACGCGATCGTCGCGGCCGACGACGCGGCCTTCGGCCTGCCCGAGCTGGACCGGGGCGCCCTCGGCGCGGCCACCCACCTCGCCCGGCTGGTTCCCCAGCACCTGATGCGCGCCCTGTACTTCACCTCACGCACCGTCAGCGCCGAGGAGCTGCACCGGCACGGCTCGGTGTGGCGCGTGGTGCCGCGAGCCCAACTCCACGCCGCGGCATTGGAGTTGGCCCGCGAAGTCGCCGCCAAGGACGGGGCTCTGCTCCGCCTGGCCAAGGCGGCGATCAACGGCATCGACCCCGTCGACGTGCGCCGCAGCTACCGCTTCGAGCAGGGCTTCACCTTCGAGGCCAACCTCAGCGGCCTCGCCGACCGCATCCGCGACACCTTCGGCACGGACCGGGACACCTTCGGCACGGAACAGGAGCAGCAGCCGTGAGCAGGGACAAGACGATGACCGCCGACGAGGTCGTCGGCCGGCTGGACAGCGGCATGACGCTCGGCATCGGCGGCTGGGGTTCGCGGCGCAAGCCGATGGCGCTGGTGCGGGCGCTGCTGCGCTCGGACGTCACCGGCCTGACCGTCGTCTCCTACGGCGGCCCGGACGTCGGGCTGCTGGCCGCCGCCGGGAAGATCCGCAAGCTGGTCGCGGCCTTCGCCACCCTCGACTCCGTTCCCCTGGAACCGCACTTCACGGCGGCCCGGCAGCGCGGCGCGCTGGAACTGGTGGAACTGGACGAGGCCATGGTCATGTGGGGCCTGACCGCGGCAGCGCACCGGCTTCCCTTCATGCCGATCCGGGCCGGCCTCGGCTCGGACGTGATGAAAGTCAACCCCCGCCTGCGGACCGTGCGTTCGCCGTACGAGGACGGCGAGGAACTCGTCGCCGTCCCCGCGCTGCGCCTCGACGCCGCGCTGGTGCACCTCAACCGCGCGGACAGGCACGGCAACGCCCAATATCTCGGCCCCGACCCCTACTTCGACGACCTGTTCTGCGAGGCCGCCGACGCCGCGTACGTCTCCTGCGAACGGATCGTGGACAGCGCGGACCTGCTCAAGGACGCCGGGCCACAAACCCTCCTGGTCAGGCGCGCGTTCGTGAACGGCGTCGTGGAGACACCGAACGGCGCCCATTTCACCTCCTGCGACCCCGACCACGACCGCGACGAGGCCTTCCAGCGCGCCTACGTACGTGCCGCCCGCGACCCGGAGGCCTGGCGGGCCTTCACCGACCGGTTCCTGTCCGGCGACGAGGACGCGTACCAGGCCGCGGTGGCGGCGTTCCACGAGGAGGAAGCAGCGGCATGAGCGACACCCGTACGACAACGATGGCGACGCGCGCCGAGTACTGCGCGGTGGCCTGCGCCGAGGTCTGGCGGTATGCGGGGGAGGTTCTGGCCAGCCCGATGGGCACCGTCCCGGCGATCGGCGCCCGGCTGGCGAAGCTGACCTTCTCCCCCGACCTGCTGCTGACCGACGGCGAGGCACTGCTGGCCGGCGACGTCCCGGCGATCGGCGCCAAGCCCGGGGTGGTCGAGGGCTGGCTGCCGTACCGGCAGCACCTGGCCCTGGTCGCGACCGGGCGGCGGCACGTGATGATGGGCGCGAGTCAGCTCGACCGGTACGGCAACCAGAACATCTCCTGCATCGGCGACTGGAACCGGCCCACCCGGCAACTGCTGGGCGTGCGCGGCGCCCCGGTCAACACCCTCAACAATCCGACCAGTTACTGGGTGCCACGGCACTCCAAGCGAGTGTTCGTCGAGCGGGTGGACCTGGTCTGCGGCGTCGGCTACGACCGAGCCGCCGCGGCGGGTCCCTCCGCGGCTCGCTTCCACCAGATCGCGGACGTCGTCAGCGACCTGGGCGTCTTCGACTTCCGCACGCCCGACCGGACGATGCGGCTGCGCTCGCTGCACCCAGGTGTCACGGTCGAGCGGGTCGTCGAGGCCACCGGCTTCCCGCTCACCGTCCCGGACGAGGTGCCGTACACCCGGCAACCCACCGCCGAAGAACTGCGGCTGATCCGCGAGGTCATCGACCCGAAGGGGCTGCGCGACAGCGAGGTGCCCGCGTGAACGACCTCGCGATCACGACCCCACTGACGGAACTGGTCGGCGTACGGCACCCCGTCGTGCAGACGGGCATGGGCTGGGTGGCCGGTCCCCGCCTGGTGTCGGCCACCGCCGACGCGGGCGCGCTCGGGATCCTCGCCTCGGCCACCATGACGACCGGGCAACTCCGTTCCGCCGTCCGCGAGGTCAAGTCCCGTACCGACGAACCCTTCGGGGTCAACCTGCGGGCGGACGCCGCGGACGCTGCCGAGCGGGTGCGGATCATCATCGAGGAGGGGGTGAAGGTCGCCTCGTTCGCGCTCGCGCCCTCCCGCGAACTGATCGCCCGGCTCAAGGACGCCGGTGTCGTCGTCATCCCGTCCATCGGCGCCCGGCGGCACGCCGAGAAGGTCGCCGCATGGGGCGCCGACGCGGTGGTGGTGCAGGGCGGGGAGGGCGGCGGGCACACCGGGAAGGTCGCCACCACCGTCCTGCTCCCCCAGGTCGTCGACGCGGTGGACATCCCGGTCGTCGCGGCCGGCGGGTTCCACGACGGCCGCGGCCTGGTCGCCGCGCTCGCCTACGGCGCCGCCGGGATCGCCATGGGCACCCGCTTCCTGCTCACCTCCGACAGCACCGTCCCCGACGCGGTCAAGGCCCGCTACCTTGCGGCCACGGTCGACGACGTCACCGTCACGACCAAGGTCGACGGCCTCCCCCACCGGATGCTGCGCACCGAGCTGGTCGACTCCCTCGAACGCTCGGGCCGGGCAACCGCCTTGCTGCGCGCCGTACGTCACGCAGCGTCCTTCAAGGGGCTGTCCGGCATGAGCTGGGCGCAACTGGTCCGCGACGGCCGGGCGATGAAGCACGGCAGGCAACTGGCGTGGAGCCAGGTCCTGCTGGCCGCCAACACCCCCATGCTGCTCAGGGCGTCGATGGTCGAGGGCCGGACCGACCTCGGCGTGATGGCCTCCGGCCAGGTCGCCGGGCTGATCGACGATCTGCCGTCCTGCGCGGAACTCGTCGACAGGATCATGACGGAGGCCCGGGCGACGCTTCGCGGACTGCCTCCGGCCGGGTAGAGCCGTGGTCCGCCGGTCCCGTCAGAGCCGTTCGACGATGGTGACGTTGGCCTGGCCGCCGCCCTCGCACATGGTCTGCAGGCCGTAGCGTCCGCCGGTGCGCTCCAGTTCGTGCAGCAACGTGGTCATGAGCTTGGTACCGGTGGCGCCCAGGGGGTGACCGAGGGCGATGGCGCCGCCGTTGACGTTGACCTTCTCCGCGTCGGCGCCGGTCTCCTTCAGCCAGGCGAGCACCACTGAGGCGAAGGCCTCGTTGATCTCCACGAGGTCGATGGCGTCGAGGGTCATCCCGGCCTTCTTCAGGGCGTACGCCGTCGCCGGGATCGGCGCGGACAGCATCCGGATGGGGTCCTCGCCGCGCACCGAGAGATGGTGTATGCGGGCGCGGGGCGTCAATCCGTGCTCCCGTACGGCTCGTTCGCTCGCGAGCAGCAGGGCGGAGGCGCCGTCGGACACCTGGGAGGAGACGGCGGCGGTCAGCCGGCCGCCTTCGACCACCGGCTTCAGGCCCGCCATCTTCTCCAGCGTGGTGTCGCGGCGGGGGCCCTCGTCGGCGGTCACGTCGCCGTAGGGAACGAGTTCGCGGTCGAAGCGGCCCTCGTCGGCGGCGCGCACGGCCCGTTGGTGGGAGCGGAGCGCGAACTCCTCCATGTCCCGGCGGGAGATGCCCCACTTCTCGGCGATCATCTCGGCGCCGGTGAACTGGTTGACCGGCCGGTCGCCGTAGCGGGCCCGCCAGCCCTCGGAGCCGGCGAAGGGGCCCTGGGTGAGCCCGAGGGGTGCGGCGGCCTGGCGGCTGGCGAAGGCGATGGGGATCATCGACATGTTCTGCACACCGCCCGCGACCACCAGGTCCTGGGTACCCGAGAGCACGGCCTGCGCTGCGAAGTGCAGGGCCTGCTGGGAGGATCCGCACTGGCGGTCCACCGTCACCCCTGGCACCTCCTCGGGCAGCCCGGCGGCCAGCCAGCAGGTGCGGGCGATGTCACCGGCCTGCGGGCCGACAGCGTCCAGGCAGCCGAAGACGACGTCCTCGACGGCGGCCGGGTCGACGCCCGAGCGCTCCATCAGCGCCGTCAGCACGTGGGCGCCGAGATCGGCCGGGTGGACGGCGGCGAGCCCGCCGCCGCGCTTGCCGACCGGCGTGCGTACGGCTTCGACGATGTATGCCTCGGCCATGGCCACTCCTTGGGGGCTCGGTGGTTGCTGCGGTGTCATTCGCGCAGGGCGATGCCCTCCAGCACCATCGACAGGTACTGGCGGGCGATCTCCTCCGGGCTGTGCTGTCCGCCCGGCCGGTACCAGGACGCGGCGACCCACACGGTGTCGCGCACGAAGCGGTAGGTGAGCCGGACGTCGAGGTCGGCGCGGAAGACCTCGGTGGCCACTCCGCGCTCCAGCGTGCCCAGCCACGCCTTCTCGAACCTGGCCTGCGAGTCGGCGAGGTAGTGGAAACGCGGCTGGTTCACCAGGTGCTTGGACTCCTTCTGGTAGATGGCGACCGCGGCACGGTGCCGGCCGATCTCCCGGAAGGACTCGGTGACAAGGGCTTCGATCGTCTCCCTGGGGCCGAGCCCGGAGGCGAGTACGGCGTCGTAGCGGTCCCACAGCTCGTTCAGGAAGGTCGAGAGGATCTGGTCGAGCATCGACTCCTTGGAGTCGAAGTGGTAGTAGAGGCTGCCCGCGAGCATCCCGGCGGCATCCGCGATCTCGCGGACGGTGGTGGCCTTGTAGCCCTGCGCGGCGAACACCTCGGCGGCGGTCGCCAGCAGTTCCTCGCGCCGCTCGGGCGAGGGGCCGGGGGCCATGGTCTTCTTGCTGCTCTTGTTCGGCACCGGATCATTCTCGCCTCAGGCGTGCTGGCTGCTGACGGACAGGACCTCGCCGGTCAGGTACGAGGAGTAGCCGCTGGCCAGGAAGACGATGACGTTGGCCACCTCCCACGGCTCGGCCCAGCGGCCGAACGCCTCGCGGGCGGTCAGTTCCGCCAGGAGTTCCGGCGTGGTGACCTTCACCAGGTGCGGGTGCATGGCGAGGCTGGGTGAGACGGCGTTGACCCGCACCCCGTACTCCGCGGCCTCGACGGCGGCGCAGCGGGTGAGGGCCATGACCCCGGCCTTGGCGGCGGCGTAGTGTGCCTGGCCCTTCTGTGCCCGCCAGCCGATCACGGAGGCGTTGTTGACGATGACGCCCCCGCTGCCCGCCGCCTTCATGCGGCGCAGCGCGGCGCGGGTGCAGCGGAAGGTGCCGCCCAGGGTGACGTCGAGGACCTTGTCCCACTGCTCGTCGGTCATCTCGACCAGGTCGGCGGTGCCGCCGAGTCCGGCGTTGTTGACGACGACGTCCAGGCGCCCGTGCCGTTCCTCGACGAGGTCGAAGAGCGCGCCGACCTGGTCCTCGTCGGTGACATCGCAGGGCAGTGCCGCGACGCGGTCCGCGCCGAACTCCGCGGCCAGCGCCGCCTCCGACTCCTTGAGCCTGCGGGCGTGGGCGTCGGAGAGCACGACGCGGGCGCCTTCCTCCAGCAGCCGGCGGGCGGTCGCGCCACCGATGCCGGCGCCCGCGGCGGCGGTGACCACGGCGGTACGGCCATGAAGGAGGGCGTGGCCGGGGACGTAGGGCGGCGGGGGCGTGGTCACGGGCGGGCCTCCTTCGGCAGGCCGAGAGCGGCTCCGGACGGCTCTCGACGACTGACGGCCCGTCAGGTTAACCTACCAAACACTTGTTAGGGAAGGAGAGCGGATGTCCGCTGCCCGCACCGCACCCACGGAGCCCCTCCGCACCAAGGAGGCGGGCGCCTGATGGACCTCGACTTCTCCGCCGCAGAGGACGCCTTCCGCGCCGAGGCCCGCGCCTGGCTCGCCGCCCATGTGCCCGGCACCCCCCTGCCGTCGCTGGAGACGACGGAGGGCTTCGCGGCCCACCGGGACTGGGAGCGCACCCTGTTCGCCGACCGCTGGTCGGTGGTCTCCTGGCCCGAGGAGTACGGTGGCCGTGCGGCCACCACCTTCGAGTGGCTGATGTTCGAGGAGGAGTACTACGCGGCCGGTGCGCCGGGCCGGGTCAGCCAGAACGGCATCAACCTCCTCGCGCCCACCCTCTTCGAGCACGGCACGCCTGAGCAGTGCGCCCGCGTCCTGCCGTCCATGGCGAGCGGCGAGGTGATCTGGGCCCAGGCCTGGTCCGAGCCGGAGTCGGGCTCCGACCTCGCCTCGCTGCGCTCCACGGCCGTACGCACGGCCGGCGGCTGGCTGCTCAGCGGCCAGAAGACCTGGTCGTCGCGGGCGGCGTTCGCCGACCGCGCCTTCGGACTGTTCCGCAGCGACCCGGACGCGGACCGGCCGCACCGGGGTCTGACGTACCTCATGTTCCCGCTGGACGCGGAGGGGGTGACGGTACGGCCCATCGGGCGGCTCGACGGCAAGCCCGCCTTCGCCGAACTCTTCCTGGACGAGGTGTTCGTGCCCGACGAGGACGTCATCGGCGAGCCCGGGCAGGGCTGGCGGGTCGCGATGAGCACGGCGGGCAACGAACGCGGGCTCACCCTGCGCAGCCCCGGCAGGTTCACCGCCGCCGCCGACCGCCTCACGGCGCTGTGGCGGTCCGCCGCGGACCCGTCCGACACCGCGCTGCGCGACCGGGTCGCCGACGCGGTGATCGGCGCCCGCGCCTACCAGCTGTTCGCCTACGCGGGCGCATCGCGGCTGGCGGCCGGAGGTTCGATCGGTGCCGAGTCGAGCCTCAACAAGGTCTTCTGGTCCGAGCTGGATCTCGCCCTGCACGAGACCGCCCTGGACCTGCTCGGCCCCTACGGCGACCTCGCCGACGACGCCGGGGACGCGCCCGCGCACGGCGGCTGGGCCGAGGGCTACGTCTTCTCGCTGGCCGGCCCCCTCTACGCGGGCACCAACGAGATCCAGCGCGACATCATCGCCGAGCGGCTACTCGGCCTGCCGAAGGGACGCCGGTGATGCGGTTCCTCCTCGACGACGAGCAGCGCGACTTCGCCCGCTCGCTGGACGCCCTGCTGACGGCGGCGGGCACCCCGGCCGTCGTCCGCTCCTGGGCGGCCGGGGAAACCGGGTCCGGACGCGCCCTGTGGACCCGGCTGGCCGAGGCCGGGGTCTTCGCGCTCGTGGTACCGGAGCAGTACGACGGCCTGGGCGCACTGCCGGTCGAACTGGTCGTCGCCTTCGTGGAGTTGGGCCGCCACGCGGTGCCGGGGCCACTGGTGGAGACGGTCGCGGCAGCGGCCCTCCTGGACCGTCTGGGTGAGGCGGTGCCGGCCGCCGCCTGGCTGCCGGGGATCGCCGTCGGCAAGGTCGTCGGCTCCCTGTGCCTGCTCTCCCCCGCCGGCCCCTACGCCCTGGACAGCCCTTACGCCCTGGACGCGAGCGCCGCCGACGCGGTGTTCGCCATCGAGGGTGACACCCTGCGCCTGGCCGAGGCGCACGGTCCCGTACAGCGCTCGCTCGACCCGGCCCGGCGGCCGGCCCGCCCGCTCGGCGGCACCGTACTGGCCCGGGGACCGGCCGTCGCCGCCGCAGCCGCGCACGCCGCCGAGGTCGCTGCGCTGGCCACAGCCGCACAGGCCCTCGGACTGGGCCGCGCCCTGCTGGACCGGACCGTCGAACACGCCCGGCAGCGCAGGCAGTTCGGGGTTGCCATCGGCTCGTTCCAGGCGGTCAAGCACCGGCTGGCCGACACGCTCATCGCCCTGGAGTTCGCCCAACCGATGGTCCACGCCGCCGCGTTGGCGCTGGGGCGGGGTGACGACGGGTTCGGACGCGAGATCGCCGCGGCGAAGGTCTCCGCCTGCGAGGCCGCGTACGCCGCGGCGCGCACCGCCCTGCACCTGCACGGCGCCCTCGGCTACACCGAGGAACCGGACCTGTCCCTGTGGATCCGCAAGGCCCGCGCACTGCGCACCTCCTGGGGCACACCGTCGGCGTGCCGGGCCCGGGTGCTGGCTCCCTGACCGGCGCCGGTCAGGGCAGCGTCCAGAACCGGACCGTGACGAGGTAGAAGACAACAGCCCAGAGGGCCACCGCCACCGCGACGACACCGAGGCCACGGAGGTTGCTCCTTACCGCCGGTTCGTCCGGCGGTGGCCGCAGCCATCGCCCGAGCAGCGGGTTCACGTAGTAGGGCATGGTCAGGAAGCTCATGATGAAACTCGACAGCAGGTTGCCCACGAGCAGGCCGATCCAGAGCCGCAAGTGCAGCGGGGACAGAGCGAGCGTCAGCAGCACGACGGTCGGGTACAGGCCGACCCAGATGGCGAGGGAGGTCCTGGTCTCGGAGGGCGGCGGCGGTGCCTCCTTGCCGTTGCCCCCGAAGGCAAACCAGCTGCCGAACGAGTTGTCGATCGTACGCAGTTTGAAGTCGCTGAACTTCTCGCCCTCGGCCAGGATCTCCTGCCGCTGGGGCGACGTCAGCCAGGCGTCGAGGTGCTCGGCGCTGTCGTAGCGGTACAGCGTGGTCCATTCCTCCTGGAGCCCCTCGATGGGGCGGAAGAGCTCGGTCCCGCGAAACCCCTCGAACTTGCCCTCCTCCTGGACCATGCGGTGCTGCCAGGCGAGGAACTCGTCGACCTGGTCCGGGTGGACGCGGTGGGTGACCACCACGGTGACCAGCGGATCCAGTGACTGCGTGCCGCTGCTGACCACCTGCTGGGTCGCCGGACCGTCGAAGTACTTGGCGCCGACGTCGAGATACGTCTGCCTGGTCGCGCTGTTGATCCACGCCTGCAGATGCGCCACCGAGTCGAACCGGTACACGACGACCCAGTCGGGTTGCAGCGGTGTCGGCGGTGAGATCTCGGCGCCGAGGAAACCGGGGTAGTAGGAGGCCGCGGTGTTGAGGTCCTTCTGCCACGACTCGAACTCGCGCTCCATCCCGGGCAGGACCTTCTGGCCGATGATCGCCGTCGCCGCGGCAGCTATGTTCTTTCCGGTGTTCATGGTGGCTCAACCTGCCGACACCGACTGCTCCGCGGGGAGTCGGCCGTAAATGCGTTCCGGAGTCAGCGGCAGCGCTCGGTAGCGGACGCCCGTGGCGTCATGCACCGCGTTCGCGAGCGCGGGGGCCACCGGGTTGATACAGCACTCGGCCATCCCCTTGGCCCGCATGGGCCCCACCGAATCCGCCGAGCCCACCAGGAGCACCTCGGTACGAGGGATGTCGGCGTAGGTGGGGATACGGTAGTTGCGGAGGTTCGGGTTGACCATGACGCCGCTGTCGTCGACGTGATGGTTCTCGGTCAGCGCGAAGCCGATTCCCTGGGCGACACCGCCCTCTATCTGCCCCCGGACCTGCTCCGGGTTGATGATCACCCCGGCGTCCGCGGCCTGCACGCTGTACAGGATCCGGATCTCGCCCGTCACGCGGTGTACGGCGACCCGGAACCCCTGCGTGTTGGAGGTGACGCTTCGGGGCGAGCCGTATGCCTTGCGTGCGGCGGTGAAGCGGATTCCACGTGTCCGGGCCAGCGCGACAAGTTCGGCCAGCGACACCCGCCGGTCCCCGCAGACGACCCCGTCGTCGTCCATCGTGCACATCACGACATGGACGCCCGTGTGCGCCGCGGCGAATTCCAGGATGCGGTCGCGCACGGCATTGGCCGCCCGCAGGACCGCGTTGCCCGCCACGAAGAGGCCCGCGCTCGCGAAGGCACCGGTGTCGAATCCCGTGCGGTCGGTGTCGGACTGCACCAGACGGATGCGCGACGGCGTCGTGCCCAGCTGGTTGGCTGCGATCTGGACATGGGCCGTGGAGGTTCCCTCCCCGAACTCGGCGGTACCGACGGCCAGTTCGTAGATGAGATCGTCGCCCAGCGTGACCCAGGCCTCGGAGAGGTGTTCCGTCGGGGGCGCGGTCTCGTGCAGGGAACTCGCCACGCCGGCTCCGACGAGCCACTCGGGGCCGGGAGGCGGCCGGTCGGCCGTACGGGCCAAGGCGTCGCCCACCAGGTCGATGCACTTGGCGAGTCCGTCCTCGGTGAAGATCACGTCGTCGGGGCCGTCGTGCAAGGCGACCAGGGGCTCACCCGGCCGCACGATGTTGCGTCGGCGCAGTTCCAGCGGGTCGAGGTGCAGGGCGCGGGCCAGTTCGTCCATCGCCGACTCCACGGCGAACGCCGGCTGCGTCATCCCGTAACCTCGCAGCGCCCCGCTCGGCACGGTGTTCGTGTAGACGGAGTACGCGTCGTACTTCTTGTTGGGGCAGCGGTAGATCATGACGGCGGCTCCGCCCGCGTACATCGTTTCGCCGCCGTGGTTGCCGTAGGCGCCCGTGTTCGACACGTTGCGCACCTGGAAGGCGGTGAGCGTTCCGTCGGCCTTCGCGCCGAGCTTGACCGTCAGGGTCATCGGATGTCGCGGCGAGGCCGTGGTGAACTCCTCCTCACGCGTGTACTCGAGACAGGTGGGCCGCCCGGTGTCCAGGGTGGCGAGCGCGACCAGGTCCTCCGAGATCACCTCCTGCTTGCCGCCGAATCCGCCGCCGACGCGCTTGCAGAACACCCTCACCTGGTCCGGGCGCAGTGCGAACAGGTGCTCCAGCTTGACCTTCGCGATCGACGGTGACTGCGAACTGGTGCGGACGTTCAGCCGGCCGTCCTCCATCCAGGCGATCGAGCCGTGGGTCTCCAGATGCGCGTGCTGCACCCGCGGTGTGAAGTACGTGCCTTCGTGGATCACGTCGGCCGCGGCGAATCCCGCGTCGACGTCGCCGATGTGCGAGTGGAGTTCGACAAGGATGTTGTGGACGGGGTCGCGGACGAACGGATCGTCGGAGCCGTGCAGCTGGGGTGCGCCGTCGGCCATCGCCGCCTCGGGGTCGAACACCGCCGGCAGCACCTCGTACTCGACCGCGAGACGCCGGCAGCCCTCCTCGGCCGCCCCGACCGTGTCGGCCAGGACCGCGGCGACGCGCTGGCCGGCGAAGCGGACCGTGTCGTCGAGGACGTAGGTGTCGTCCGGGTCGACCAGGTGGTCGGTGTGGATCGCCGTGCTGAAACGTCTGCGGGGTACGTCTTCCCAGGTGTAGACCCGGTGCACGCCGGGCGCCGCGAGGGCGGCGCTCTTGTCGATCGAGCGGATCCGGGCGTGCGCGTGGGGTGAGTGCAGCACCTTGAGGTGCAGCATGCCGTCGATCTGCGTGTCCATGGTGAACTCGGCGTGACCCGTCACCACATCGTGGCCCGCGGGCGCGCCGACGCTCGTCCCGACGGCCTTGCCCGGTGCTGCCGTCTCCACCGCGCTGACGCCCTTCACGGCGTCCTCGATCGCCCGGTAGCCGGTGCAGCGGCAGAGGTTGCCCTTCAACGCCCGTGGCAGATCCGCCTTCTGGTCCTCGGTGAAGGTCGCCGAGGTCATGATCATCCCTGCGGTGCAGAAACCGCACTGGAACCCGGGGGCGTCCTCGAACTGCCGCTGCATGGGGTGCAGGGCGCCGGGCCGTCCAAGGCCCTCGATCGTGGTCACCTCCCGGCCGTCCGCACGGAACGCGGGGGTGATGCAGCTGTGTACCGGTACGCCGTCCAGCCACACCGTGCAGGCGCCGCAGTCGCCCGCGTCGCACCCCTTCTTGACGCCGAAGTGGCCGAGTTCGCGCAGGAAGGTGCGCAGGCACTGGCCGGGGGCCGGCTCCCGGTCGAATTCCTTGCCGTTCACGAGGTAGCTCATGCCAGGTCCCCAGCCGTGAGTTCCCGGCGGATCTCCTCGGCGAAGTGCCGTGTAAGATGCCGGCGGTGGTCAGGGGTTCCGTTGGGATCGGCGAACCAGACGTCGGCCGGCACGGCGTCGATGCTCTGCCGCAGGGTTCGGACATCGGGCAGGGAGTCGAAGGCGATGCGGACCGGCCGCGTGGTGCCGGCGGTGACGGTGAGCAACAGGTCGCTCGCTCCCAGCCGTTGTGTGCCGACGAGGAACACCGTCGAACGGCCGAGCCGGGTCAGCGTGAAGCGACGGTGCGCGGTGCGTTTGCGCAGCGCGTGCTCCGGAATGGTGATGCGCCGGAGGATCTCCCCGGGGGCGAGAACGTTGCGGTGGTCGCCCGTGACGAAGTCGAGGGCGTCGACGAAGCGCACGGAGCCGTCGGGCGCCCATAGTTCGTACTGCGCCTCCAGCGCGACCGTCAACGTGATCATCGGGCCGGCGGGCAAGGACATGCAGATGTTTCCGCCGACGGTCGCCGCGTTCCAGACCTTGAACGAGGACAGGAATGCCTCACAGCTCTTCCGGAAGAGGATTCCGGCGGTCCAGTCCTTTGGCCATGGGAAGGCGTACAGCTCGCGAATTGTGCATGTGGCGCTGATCTCCAGGCCCTCGCCCGTCGGGACAAGAGGCTCCCAACGCAACGCCGTCAGGTCGATCAGCCGTCGCAGGTCCGGCTGTTCCGTGGAATAGAGCCATGTTCCGCCTGCGAGCCAGGCGTCGCCCTCGTGCCAGTCCATGCCTGGCCGTTCGGACGGTCGCCGGATTACTTCGGTGATGGTGTTCAGGTCCATGAAAACCGACCTACGGGAGAACGGACCTACAGTAGCCGCGAGGGACCGGCGGGCACACAGACACTCTTGTTGCAGCTTATCGCAGCATGCGGATGAGGGCCCGGCCGACGACAGCTGAAAGTAGCCGGTGCACCCCGGACCGTAACGGGGCGGCGGGGCCGCGCGGACGCGGTGCGGGGGAGTCCGTCCGCGCGGCTGTCCGTGCCGCAGGGTCAGCTCGTCGCGCGTACCGCTTCGCCGATCAGGTCGGCAACCTCCTTGGGCCGGGAGACGGCGACCGCGTGTGACGCGCCCTCGGCCTCGACGACGGTCGCCCCGGCTCGTTTCGCGGCGAAGCGCTGCACCTCCGGGTTGATCGCGCTGTCCGCGCCGGCCACCAGTGCCCAGGACGGCTTGGTCTTCCACGCGGCGGCGGAGGCCGTCTCCTCGAAGGCCGCGGCGGCGAGCGGGCGCTGTGCCGCCGCGAGGACCTTCGTGACCTCCGCGGGCACGTCGGCGGCGAAGACCGACGGGAAGGCCTCCTCGGCGATGGTGACCTCGACTGCGGGGTCGCTGCCCGCAACGGGATACGTCCACTGCTTGAGGTTGCTCACCAGCGGCGAGGCGGGGAAGCGGCCCTGCAGTTCGCCGAGGCTCTCCCCGTCCTCCAGGACGTAGGCGGCCACGTAGACCAACCCGACGACGTTCTCCGTGACACCGGCCACGGTGATGAGCGCACCGCCGTACGAGTGGCCGACCAGCACGACCGGACCGTCGATCTGGGACGCGACAGAGGCGACGTACGCGGCGTCGGCCGCCAGGCCCCGGAGCGGGTTCGGCGGTGCGATCACGGGGATGCCGCGGCTCTGCAGTTCCGCGATGACCCCGGACCAGCTGGCCGCGTCGGCGAACGCGCCGTGGACGAGGACGACCGTGGGCGTGGAGGTAGTCATGTCTGCGTTGGCTCCTCGGACTCAGGCGGTGTGCAGGGCCGCGTGCAGGGTGCGGACGGCCATGGTGATGGCGGCTTCGGCCGCGTGGGTCTCACGCAGGGCGTTCAGCATCACGAAGTCGTGGATGATGCCCTGGAACCGCACGGCGGTGACCGGCACGCCCGCCGCGCGGAGCTTGTTGGCGTACGCCTCGCCCTCGTCGCGCAGCACATCGGCCTCGCCGGTGATGACGAGGGCCGGGGGCAGGCCCTTGAGCTGCTCGGTGGTGGCGCGCAGCGGGGACGCGGTGATCTGGGCGCGCTCGGCCTCGTCGGTCGTGTACTGGTCCCAGAACCACTGCATGCCGTCGCGGCGCAGGAAGTAGCCGGTGGCGAACTGGTGGTAGGAGCCGGTGTCGAAGTTCGCGTCCGTGACCGGGTAGAACAGCACCTGCTGGACCAGCGGGACCCCGCCGCGCTGCTTGGCCATCAGGGTCAGCGCGGCCGTCATGTTGCCGCCGACCGAGTCGCCCGCCACGGCCAGCCGCGTGCCGTTGAGGTCCTTGGAGGCGCCCTGCTCCACGACCCACTTCGCGACGGCGAAGTTCTGCTCGATGGCGACCGGGTAGCGCGCCTCGGGTGACAGGTCGTACTCGGGGAACACGACCGCGGCGTTCGCGCCGACGGCGAGTTCGCGCACCAGGCGGTCGTGAGTGTGGGCGTTGCCGAAGACCCAGCCCGCGCCGTGGATGTACAGGATCACCGGCAGGGTGCCCTCGGCGCCGGCGGGCCTGACGATGCGGGCGCGGACGGTGCCCGTCGGACCACCGGAGACGGTGATCCACTCCTCGTCGATCGCCGGCTTCTCGATCTCGCCGGACTGCACCTCGTCGACGGCCTTGCGCCCCTCCGCCGGGGGCAGGTCGAAGAGGTAGGGCGGGTTGGCGGTCGCCTCCGCGAACGCGGCTGCCGCGGGTTCCAGCACCGGCTGGACCGGCGCGAGGGCATCAGACATGCGAATCTCCTGGAATTCGTCGGGCACGCCGGTTCTTCCGGCTCACGACCCGGATGGCAGCGCCGGGCACTCCGACGCCGCTGATCCGCACGGTAAATCCGCTGTGCGCGCGACAGTTGCCCGACAGTGCACGTCTGATGTCCCCGCAGTGCACGGCAACGGTCCCGGCCCGCCCAGCGGTCGACGACGGACGAACCCGTGCCCCGCTTCCCGCGCCGAACCCAGTGCGCTGTGAGCAATGTTCCAGTGCACGGACGGGACACACAACGGCCTCCGCCGCGCCTAGCGTGGCGGCTCGGCGGTCGCGGTTCGCCCAAGGCTCGACAGCGAACACCCGCGCCATCTCCGCATTTCCCGTCCGCCGAATTCCCATGCAGCGGACATCGAAAACGCTCATCCCGGAAGGGGTCCTGCACACGTGTCTCCAATGCCGGTCGGCGGACTGGTACCCCAGGCCACCGACGATGCCGCAGAGCTCGTCGTCCGCAACGCGAGAATCCATACGGGAGAACCGGGCCACCCGCAGGCCGAGGCGCTCGCCGTCAGGAACGGTGTCATCACGGTCGTCGGTGACGACAAGGACGTGGCCCCGCACATCGGGGCGGCCACGAAGGTGGTGGACGCGCTCGGCCGGCGGATGATCCCGGGTCTCAACGACGCGCATCTCCATGTGATTCGCGGCGGGCTCAACTACGTACTGGAGCTGCGTTGGGACGGCGTCCGCACGCTGCGCCAGGGCCTGGCGATGCTGCGGGAACAGGCCGCACGTACCCCGAAGGGCCAGTGGGTGCGGGTGGTGGGAGGCTGGTCGGCCGAGCAGTTCGCCGAACGGCGGCTGCCGACCGTCGCGGAACTGAACGCCGCCGCCCCCGACACCCCGGTGTTCGTCCTGCACCTGTACCAGTCGGCCGTCCTCAACCGGGCGGCGGTGCGGGCCGCCGGGTTCGACAAGGACACGCCCGACCCCAAGGGCGGACGGATCGTACGCGGCCGGGACGGGGAACCGACGGGCATGCTGCTGGCCGCGCCCAGCGCCCTCGTCCTCTACTCGACCCTGGCCAAGGCTCCGGTTCTGGAGGGGGAGGACAAGAGGGTTTCGACCCGTCATTTCCTCCGCGAGCTGAACAGGTTCGGTCTGACCTCGGCGATCGACGCCGCCGGCGGGTTCCAGAATTTCCCCGACAACTACAGCACCGTCGTCGAGCTGGCGAAGGCCGGTCAGTTGTCGCTGCGCATCGCCTATCACCTGTTTCCGCAGACCGCGGGCCAGGAGATAGCCGACCTCACCCGTTGGATCGACATGGCCCGGCCCGAGGACGGGGACGCATGGCTGCGCCTCAACGGTGCGGGCGAGAATCTCACGTGGGCGGCGGCGGACTTCGAGAACTTCACCCAGCCGCGCCCGGAACTCGGCGACTACGAGGCCGAGTTCGAGAAGGCGGTACGTCTTCTCATGGAGAACGGCTGGGGATTCAGGCTGCACGCGACGTACGACGAGACCATCCGCCGGGATCTCGCGGTCTTCGAGAAGCTGGCCGCGGAAGGGCTCTTCCCGGCGGGTAACCGATGGCTGTTCGACCACGCGGAGACCGTGTCCGCGGAGAGCCTCGACCGTGTGGCCGCGCTCGGTGGTGCAATGTCCGTCCAGAACCGGCTGTCCTTCCAGGGCGAGGCGTTCCTGCGCCGCTACGGCCCGGGCAGAGCCGCGGACGCCCCGCCGATCCGGGCCATGCTGGAGCGCGGGCTGACCGTGGCCGCCGGCACGGACGCCACCCGGGTGTCCACCTACAACCCCTGGGTCGCCCTGCACTGGCTGGTGAGCGGTCGCAGCGTCGGTGACGTCATGCTCCGCCCGCCGGCCAACCGTGTCGACCGGGCGACCGCGCTGAGGATGTTCACCCGCGCCGGCGCCGAACTGACCGGCGAGGAGAAGGTCAAGGGCGTCCTGCGCCCGGGCTGCTACGCGGACCTCGCGGTCCTGTCCGACGACTACTTCACCGTGCCCGAGCCCGCGATCGCGCACATCGAGTCGCTGCTCACGGTCGTCGGCGGCCGGATCGTCTACGCCGCCGGCGAGTACGAGGGGCTCGACGAGGAGCTGCCGTCCGTCACCCCCGAGTGGAGCCCGGTGGCGCACTTCGGCGGCTACCAGGCATCCCGGCCGTACCTGGCGGGCGTGCGCCAGGCGGAGTCCCTCGGTGAGGCCGTCGCCGAGTCGGAGCAGCACCGCGCGTGGCGTGTACAGCGCGGTCTGATCCCGGGCTCCGCCGACACGCCGTTCGATCCCTGCTTCGTCCTCTGAGCTCGCGGGGGCGGCCAGGTGCCGCCCCCGCCTCTCCCCGGAGGAACGTCAACAGCCACCGTCCACAAGACGGTTCTTGTCCGACGCGGACACCCGTCCGCGCCGTTACTCATGGAAAGGCATTCTCATGGTCAACATCGCCGAGGTCACCGCGTCCCCCAGCCCCGACCTGCTGACGCCCGACAACTGTGCGGTCCTGTTCGTGGACCACCAGCCGCAGATGTTCTTCGGCACCGGCAGCGGCGACCGCATCGCGATCATCAACTCCACCGTGGGCCTGGCCAAGGCCGCCAAGGTCTTCGACGTCCCCGTGGTGCTCAGCACCGTGGCCGCCGAGTCCTTCTCCGGCCCGATCATGCCGCAGCTGGGGGACGTCTTCCCCGACCAGAAGGTCATCGACCGCACCACGATGAACGCCTGGGAGGATGACGCGTTCGTCGAGGCCGTCAAGGCGACCGGCCGCAAGAAGCTGGTCATCGCCGGTCTGTGGACCGAGGTCTGCGTCGTCCTGCCCGTGCTGTCCGCCATCGCCCAGGGCTACGAGGTCTACGTGGTCAGCGACGCGTCCGGCGGCGTCAGCCCGCAGGCCCACGAACACGCCGTCCAGCGCATGATCCAGGCCGGCGCCGTCCCCGTCACCTGGGTGCAGGTCCTGCTGGAGCTCCAGCGTGACTGGGCCCGCACCGAGACGTACGTCCCGGTCACCGAGGTGGTGAAGGAGCACGCCGGCGCCTACGGCCTCGGTGTGGTCTACGCACAGGCCATGATCGACCCCCACGCCGCCGGCTGAGCCCCGCCCCAACGAAGAGAAGTCAAGGACCGAGTCAGGAACAGGCAGGAAGAGATGGATGCGGGACTGCTGGTCCTCCGGCTGGTGGCGGGACTCCTCATCGCCGGCCACGGAGTGCAGAAGGTGAGCTTCCGGCTGGGGGGCCACGGCTTGGCAGGCGGGACGGAGGAGTTCCGCCACGACGGCTTCCGCGGCGGCCGGCTGACCGCGGTCGTCGCGGGCGCCAGTCAGATCGGTGCCGGCCTGTTCCTGACCGCGGGACTGCTCACGCCCCTGGCGGCGATGGCCGCCATCGGCGTGATGACGGTCGCGGGCACCGTCAAGTGGCCCAAGGGCCTCTGGGTGCAGAACGACGGCTACGAGTACCCGCTGGTCCTCGTGGTCGTCTCCGCGGCGCTGGCCCTCACCGGGCCCGGCCGGTGGTCCCTGGACCACGCGCTGGGCGTCACTCCGTGGCCGGTGTGGGTCGCCCTCGCCGCGATCGTGCTCGGCCCCGCCAGCGGGCTGCTCACCCGCGTGGTGCTGCACCGCGAGCCCACCGCACCGGAAAGGAAGCCCCATGCGCAGGCTGCTGACTGACGCGGTCCGCACGCTGGCACCGCCGAGAGAAGACCGCCATGGCCCGCTGCCTCCCCTGATGCTGACGCTGACCGTGGTGACCGGTCTCGTCGACGCGGTGAGCTATCTGGCGCTGGGACACGTCTTCGTCGCCAACATGACGGGCAACGTGGTGTTCCTCGGTTTCGCGCTGGCGGGGGCCCCGAACCTGTCCGCGCTGGCCTCCGTCGTCGCCCTGGCGGTGTTCCTCCTCGGCGCGCTGGGCGGCGGCAGGCTGGGTACGCGGTTCGCCGCGCACCGCGGGCACCTGTTGCGGACGGCCACCGCCGCGCAGACGGTCCTGGTCGCCGTCACCGTCGCCGTCACGGCGGTCACCGGCGGCCGGGTCACCACCGGAGTCCAGTACACGCTGATCGTGTGTCTCGGGCTCGGCATGGGTCTGCAGAACGCGGTCGCCCGGCGCCTCGGCGTCCCCGACCTCACCACGACCGTACTGACTCTCACCCTCACCGGGCTGGCCGCGGACTCGACCCCGGCGGGCGGTGCGGCACCTCGGCCGGGCCGCCGGATCCTGTCCGTGTTGGCCATGCTGCTCGGCGCGTTCGTCGGCACCGAACTCCTCCTGCACGGCCATCTCGTGCTCACGCTGGGCCTTGCCCTGCTGCTCCTGGCGCTCACCTCCGTCGTCACGCACCGCCTGTCCGCCACCGACGCCGCCTGGACCCGGTCGCCGTCCTGAGGAAAGTGGCTCCTATGGTCACCAGTGACTACGCCCACCCTGTCCCCGCACCGGTCTGGACGAGCATGAG
The DNA here is from genome assembly GCF_053592475.1 of Streptomyces sp. NPDC002671. Classification (NCBI taxonomy): domain Bacteria; kingdom Bacillati; phylum Actinomycetota; class Actinomycetes; order Kitasatosporales; family Streptomycetaceae; genus Streptomyces; species Streptomyces sp. NPDC002671. Next base: position 32,386 of record NZ_JBSFVU010000012.1, on the reverse strand, counting down.
CACCGCACCGTCATCACCAGCACCCGCAGAGACCGACTCGCCGTGGGCGCCGCTTGCGGGGCGCGTCTTCCGGGCGCTGTGGATCGCCCAACTGGTCTCGAACACCGGCAGCTGGATGCAGACGGTGGGCGCCCAGTGGCTGCTGCTCGGAGACGGTGCCGCGTTGGTGACGCTGGTACAGACCGCCTCCAGCCTTCCCGTCGTGCTGCTGGCCCTGCCCTCCGGGGTGGTCGCCGACCGCTTCGACCGGCGCTCGGTGCTGCTGGCCGCGCAGTTCGCGATGCTCGCGGTGTCCGGTGTGCTGGCCGTGCTGGCGTTCACGGACGCCCTGACGCCGACGGTGCTGCTCGCCCTCACCTTCCTGCTGGGGTGCGGCACCGCGCTGATGGGCCCCGCCTGGCAGGCGATCCAGCCGGAACTGGTGGAGCGCCGCCGGCTCGGTCAGGCGGCGGCGCTGGGTGCGGTGAACATGAACCTGGCGCGCGCCGTCGGTCCGGCACTCGGCGGGGCGGTGATCGCGGCGGCGGGCGCAGGGTGGGTCTTCGCCTTCAACTCGGCCTCGTACCTGGGCACAGCGGCGGTCCTTCTGGTGTGGCGGCGCCCGCAGACGGCCGCCCCTGCGGCGGGGAACGAACGACTGCCGGCGGCCCTGCAAGCCGGCCGCCGCTACGTGTGGAACGCGCCCGGCGTGCGCCGAGTCCTCCTGCGTACGCTCCTGTTCATCCCGGGCGGCGCCGCCTTGTGGGCACTGCTTCCGCTGAGCGCGAGCCGCTCCCTCGGGCTCGGCTCGGGCGGCTACGGACTGCTGCTGGGGGCGGTGGGCGTGGGAGCGGTGGCGGGTGCGTTCGCGCTGCCTCGCCTGCGCCGGGTGCTGGGGGCCAACGGCACGCTCGCTGCCGGCGCCGTGGTGTTCGCCGGGGTGCTCGCGGCGCTGGCGACGGTCCGCACCCCGTGGCTCGTCGCGATCATTCTGATGCCCGCGGGCCTCGCCTGGATCGGGGTGCTGTCCACCCTCAACGCGGCCGTGCAGACGCGGCTCCCCGGCTGGGTCAGGGCCCGTGGGCTCGCCGTCTACCTTCTGGTCTTCCAAGGCGGTCAGGCGCTGGCGGCACCCCTGTGGGGTGCGGTGGCCGACCGGGTCGGGCTCGGCGCCTGTCTGCTGATCGCCGGCGCCGTGATGCTGCTCAGCGCCGCCAGCGTACGCCGGTGGCCGCTGCACGACGCCCAGGGGATCAACCCCTCGCCCAGCGACCACTGGCCCGCTCCTCCCCTGGTGTTCGAGCCGGGAGAGGCCGACGGCCCGGTCCTGGTCTCCGTCATCTACCGCGTCCCTGCGGACAACCACGCCGACTTCACGGACCGCATGCACCGTGTCGCCCGTTCCAGGCGCCGTACGGGGGCCCTCACCTGGGGCCTCTACCAGGACGGCAACGACCCGCAACGCTTCGTCGAGACCTACCTGGTCGCCTCCTGGGCGGAACACAGCGCCCAGCACCACGTGCGTCTTACGGCCACCGACCGCCGCCACGAGGAGCGGGCTCGTGAGCTGCTCGCCCCCGGGACCCTGCCCGAGGTGACCCATGCCTTCGACACCGTGTCGGGGCCGGTGGTACCGGATCAGGCAGGCCGGCCTGCGCCGGGGTCCGACGGCACCGGGCACGCATCGTCGTGCGGGATTTCCGGCCCATAGCCGCGTGGCCGCCCATACGGACGGCCACGCCGATGAATTCAGCTCTTTCGAGTGCGCTGCGAGCGGTCAGCCCAGTTGTGTGTCCAGCCACTGCAGGATCTCGGGCGTCACCGGGTCGGTGATGTCGGCAAACTCCGCATGCTTCTTCAGGAACTTGGCCACGTACGGGCAGACGGGCACGATCCGCTTTCCGGAGTCGCGCACGTCGGTGAGCGCCTCCCGGACCAGGATCGAGGCGAGGCCCTGACCGGCGAAGGCGTCGTCGACCTCGGTGTGGTAGAAGACGCGCTGGTCCCCGCGGTCGCGGTATGCGGTCAGTCCGGCACGCTTGCCGTCGACCAGGATTTCGTAGCGGTTCTTGCCGTCTATCCGCTCAACGGTCGGAACGGCGGAAGGCTGGGGCATGAGGTTCCTTTCAGAAAGGGGTGGTGACGCGTCCGGGGTCAGTGGCGCGGTGGATTCCTGCGCGGCGCGATGACAGCGTTCGGCAGGGCGGGGGCGGGAAGACGGTCTCCCGCATATCCTTCGACAACGCCGAAGCGATCGGAAGATTTCTGCCATTCCTCCCGGGCTTTCGCAATATCCTCATGGCTGCGCCCGATGAAATTCCACCACATGACGATTTCCTCCTCGAAGGGAGTTCCGCCGAGCAGGACCGCCCTGGCGGTACCGTCCGACTCGTTCGTCAGCGTCAACGTGCCGGAACCCGGATGGACGTAGCCCAACTCGGCGGGGCGCAGGAGGACTTCGGCCAGGCGGACATCTCCCTGGTCGATCAGGAGACCATGCTCGAAGCCGGGGTCGACGGCGAGCGTCAGCACCCCACGTGGCTGGAGCACGATCTCGGCGCCGAGCAGGGGCGTGAACGTCGGCACCGGGGAGGTGACACCGGCGAGGGAGCCGAGGAAGACCCTGATCTCGGCCCCGTCAGTCTGTACGGGCTCCGGTGCGTAGTACTGGAAGTCCCGCGCGGCGTTCCGGTGTTGTTCGGGCAGCGCCACCCACAACTGGACGCCGTGCAGCACGGTGGCGCGCGGGGTGGAGACTTCCGAGTGGCAGATGCCGTACCCGCCCGTCATGAGGTTCAGCTCGCCGGGCCGCACGAAGGCGTGACTGCCCAGGCTGTCGCGGTGCTCGATCTCCCCGCTGAACAGCCAGCTCACCGTCTGCAGGCCCGTGTGGGGATGCGGGGCGACGTCCATCCCGCCCGTCTCGGAGACATCGTCGGGGCCGTAGTGATCCGCGAAGCACCAGGCGCCGATCAAGGTCCGGGCGCGCTGCGGCAGTGTGCGCCGCACGGTCATCGCCCGCGGACCGCCCAGGGGAACATCGCGCGCGTTCAGTACGTCGACCCGCGGTGTCCCGGCCGGCTGCTCGCCGGCCGACGATCCACCGCACCGCCCTTCGATCGGCTTCGTTTCGGCGTGGCTCATCATGCTCCTCTCACCCTCCTCGATTGTTTCACATTCAACCAATCTACCTCGTCTCCGATGCGGTACGCGCCCGGCTCGGCCCGGCGGATCAGCGGAGTGCGGCCAGGGCCGGCTCCACGGCCCGGTGGAACGTCGGGTAGGTGTAGATCATGTTCTGGAGCCGCTCGACCGGCACCTCCGCGTGAACGGCGACGTTCAGCCATACAGCAGCTCGCCCCCGGCCGGTCCCGCGGAGGTCGCGCCGACCAGGACCCCCCGGTCGGCGTCCTCGACCAGCTTGATGAACCCCTCGCCACCCGGACCGTGGATCCAGCCGCGGGTCGAGGAGGTGTTGGGCACCACCGCGGTCCGCACCCGCAGGCCCCGGTCGCGGGCCTGTCGCTCGGTCAGTCCCACGGCCGCGATCTCGGGATCGGTGAAGGTGACGCGGGGCAGCGCGCGGTAGTCGGCGTCGGGGCCGGGCCGGCCCAGGATGTCGCGGACGGCGAGCTGGGCCTGGTACATCGACACATGCGTGAAGGCGCCGTGGCCAGTGATGTCACCGACCGCCCACAGTCCCGCCGCCGCCCGCATCCGGCCGTCCGTGGGCACGATACCCGCCACCGGATCCAGCCCCACCGTCTCGACGCCCAGGTCGGAGAGCTCGGCATACCGCCCGGTGGCGACGAGCAGGCGCGCGGCGCGCAGGGGTTCGGCCCGTCCTTCCAGAAGCACGCTGCACTCGGTGCCTTCATAGCCGACTCGGCGAGCGCGAACGCCGGTGAGCACGGTCACGCCGTCCGCCCGCAGGGCCTGCGCGGCGAGTTCCCCGGCTTCCGGTTCCTCCTGGGACAACAGCCGGTCCTGCCCCTCGATCAGCGTGACACGGCAGGTGAAGCGGGCGAAGACCTGGGCGACTTCCACGCCGATGGCACCTCCGCCCAGGACCAGCATCGACGTCGGCAGCTCCTTGGCCGCCATGGCGTCCCGGTTGGTCCAGTACGGCGTCGTCGCGAGGCCGCATACGGGTGGGATCCGCGGCCTGCTGCCGGTGGCCAGCACGACACCGCGGCGGGCCTCCAGGGTGCGCCCGCCGACGGTGACCCGTCGTGGCCCGGTCAGACGCCCCCTTCCACGGACCAGCCGACCCCCTCTGGCCTTCAGACGGTCGGCCGCCACCTGGTCGTTCCAGTCGTCGGTGGCTTCTTCCCGGATGCGACCGGCGACCCGGCCCCAGTCCGGGGCGACGTCCGCGTCCCCGGCGAGGGCAGGGACCCGGCGGGACTCGGCAAGCAGGTTCCCGGCCCGGATCATCATCTTGCTGGGCACGCATCCCCAGTACGGGCACTCGCCTCCGACGAGTTCCGCCTCGACGCCGACCACGTCCAGGCCGGCCTCGGCCAGCGTCCCCGCGGCGTACTCGCCGCCGGGCCCCAGGCCCACGACGACCACATCCACCTGCTCGTTCATGTTCATGTCTCTCTGCTCGTAACAGCCGTCGGGCCAACCGCCGGGCAGAGAGGCTAGGGCAGTGGCACGGCGGCCTCTGCCTGTGAGTGCACGGTTGTCGTCCCGAGAGCGAACGCCCGGCGATCGGCAGGACGCCCGGGGCGCTGTCGGGCACCTACGCGTGCACTCACGGGCAATGCCTGTGCCGGTTCAGCCCCTAGCGTCGACCGCGTATTCACCGCACGGCACCTCAGGAGGCGCGCCATGACCACCAGCTCCAAGCCCACGAGCAGTCAGCCGTGGCTGCATCAGAAGGGCCCGGTCATCCAGGAGTTCGGCACCGTCAAGCAGTTCCCCATCGCCCTGTCCTACGAGGCGCGCATGTACTCCTGCCAGCGCCTGAACAAGGTGCTGGCAGACACCCAGATCCTCTACGGCCTCTACAAGAAGCACCACTGGATCATGCGGGGCGCGACCTTCTACCAGTTGCACCTGCTCCTGGACAAGCACGCGGGAGAGCAACTGGAACTCGTCGACACCCTCGCCGAGCGCGTCCAGACCCTGGGCGGCGTCGCCGTGGGCGACCCCCGGCACGTCGCCGAGATCACCTCGATTCCGCGCCCGCCGGACGGTGTGGAGGAGGTCCCGGCCATGCTCTCGCGGTTGCTCGAGGCGCACGAGACCATCCTGACTCAGGCCCATGACGCGGCCACCCGCATCGCACAGCTGGGCGACGACGGCACCAATGACCTGCTGGTCTCACAGGTCATCCGCACCGGCGAACTCCAGGCCTGGTTCCTGGCCGAGCACCTGGTCGACACCCCGCTGGTCCGCACCTGAGCCGGGCGGGACCGGCAGGCCCTGCGCGAGGGCCCGGTCCACCCCGATGCCCCGTCAAGACCGCTGCTCCCCTGGAGTACCCATGGCTTCGCCAACCGTCGTCGAACTGTCCCGGTGGCAGTTCGCGATCACCGCGATCTTCCATATGACCTTCCCCGCGCTCACCGTCGGGCTCTCCGTGCTCCTGGCCGTCGTGTACACGGTCTACGTACGCACGGGAAATCCTCTGTACCTGCAGATCTTCCGGTTCTGGAAGAAGATCTTCGCCGTCGGCTTCGGCCTGGGCGTGGTCGCCGGCACGGTGATGACCTTCGAGTTCGGCCTCAACTGGGGCGTGTACGCCCATGCGGTCGGGCCGGTCATCGGGGTCACCATCGGCATGGAAGTGATCACCGCCTTCTTCCTGGAGGCGGGCTTCATCGGCCTGATGCTCTACGGGGACGGGCGGATCCGCCCGCGCACCATGGCCCTGGCCAGCTGGATGGTCGCCTTCGGAACCCTGCTGTCCACCACCTGGATCCTGTCCGCCAACAGCTGGATGCAGGACCCGGTCGGCTACCAGAAGGTCGACGGCCAGTTCCACGCCAGGGACTGGATCGACATCCTGCTCAACCCCGCCTTCGCCCACCGCTTCCCGCACATGCTGCTGGCCGTGCTGATCAGCGCCGCCTGGTTCGTGGGCGGCATCTCCGCCTGGTACCTCGTCAAGAACCGCGTCCACGCTCAGCCGATGGCCCGCCGCTGCCTGTCCATCGCCCTGGGCGTCCTCGGTGTTCTGATGCCGGTGCAGCTGTATGTGGGAGACGGCACCGCGGTCTTCATGGGCGCACACCAACTCCCCAAGCTCGAGGCGTTCGAAGGCAACTGGAAGAGCGACAACAACGGCTACAACCTGCTCGTCGTCCCCGACACGGACAAGGGCGAGAACCGTTTCCATGTCGAGATCCCCCATCTCGGCTCGGTCATCGCCCAGAACCTCGGCGGCGCGAAGACGACGCCCGGACTGCTGCAGACCCCGCCCGCCGAGCGCCCCAACATGTGGACCACCTTCTACGGCTTCCGCGCCATGTACTTCACGGCGCTGCTCATGTTCGGCACGGCCTTCGCGGGAGTGGTCCTGCGCGTCCGGCGGCGTCTGTACCACTCCCCGCGCTTCCTGAGGTGGATGGTGTGGATGACCCCGGCCGGGATCATCGCCATCACCGGCGGATGGATCGTCGCCGAGACCGGCCGTCAGCCCTGGGTGGTCTACGGCCAACTGCGCACCGCCGACGCCGTCTCCCACCTCACCACCCCCGAAGTCGCTGCCGGCCTGTGCGGTTTCGTCCTGCTCTACGTCACTCTGTTGGCCATCTGGGCCCGCTACATCGTCCGCACGGTCAAGGCCGGTCCCGAGGCTCTGCCCACCGGGCCGGTCTCGCCCGATGCATCGGAGGCCCTCGTTGCTTGAGTACGCCGGTTACGCCCTGGTTCTCTTCGCGCTCGGCATGTACGTCGTCCTCGACGGTTACGACCTCGGGGTGGGCATGCTGAGTCTGGCGGCCCGGCCGGAGCGCCGGCGGGAGTACGGCGAGATCGTCGCCACTGCCTGGGACGCCAACGAGAGCTGGATCATCCTGGTCGGCGTCGTTCTGTGGGCCGGCCTGCCCGGCGTCTACGCCGTGGTGATGCCCGGCGTCTATCTGCCGCTGATCGTCATGCTGCTCGCCATCATCCTGCGGGGACTGGGTCTTGAGATGCAGAGCGCGGCCGGCGGCTACCGACGGGGCTGGGCACTGCTGTTCGGCGGGGCGTCCCTCGCCGCCACCGTGTGCCAGGGCCTGGTCCTCGGCGCCGTACTGACCGGCCCGCACCAGCGGAACGGAAACTTCCAGGGCGCGGCCTTCGACTGGCTCAGCCTCTACAGCGTGCTGTGTGCCCTCGGTCTGGTCGCCGTCTACCTGCTGGCCGGGGCCGCCTGGCTGCAGGACAAGACCGAAGGGTGGTCGCCGGCGGGCGTGCGCCGCATCGGACGGTCCCTGCTGCTGGTCAACGCGGTCATGGCGGTCGTACTGGGCCTGCTGCTGCGAAGCGCCGACCCGCAGCAGTTCCACCTGGGCCAGCCGCTGCGTGCCGCACTGTTCTGGCTCGCTGTCGCCGCCGCCGTCGCGGCCGGCGCCGTCGCCTGGTTCGGCTTCGGGCGCCGTCCCGACTGGCGACCGTTCGCGGCCGTGGCCACGATGACGGCCTGCGGGCTGCTGGGGCTGGCGATTGTCTCCCTGCCGGTCGTCGTGCCGCCCGGGCTGACCGTCCATCAGGCTGCCGGCCCGCACTCCTCCCTGCTCTTCCTGGTCCTCGGCGTCGGCCTGTGCATGCCGTTCGTGCTGGCCTACAACATCTATGCCTGGCGGAGCTTCCGCGGCAAGTACACCGATCCGGTGGAAATTCCCCTCCCGCCGCTGCCCGCCCGGTCCCAGCCCCTCACGGCCGCCCCCGTGCCCACCGGCGCGCTGCGGACGATCGTGCGGCGCATCGTGCTGGTGGTGCTCGGCATTCTGGCCGCTGCCCTGTCCCAGGACGTGTTCGGCGGCAACTCCGACCTGATCGGCCCGATCGGTGTCACTGTGCTGGGCTGCACGGCACTGGCCGCCTGGATCATCGGCGACCGCCGCGACCGCCGCGCCGGATACTTCGACGCGGACACCGGGGCGGAGACCGTCTCGTGAGCACCACCGCCGTGCTCCTGGACGAGCTGGCCGCGGACAGGACCGAAGACCCGGTCCCCGCCAGGCTGAAGGCCTGGGCGGCCACAGGCCGATCCGAGCTGCGCCGCGCGGGAATCCTGCGCGGCACGGCCCAGCTGGGCACCGTCCTGTGGGCGGGCGGGCTCTCCTGGGGCGCCCAGCGAGGCCTGTCCGCGCTGCGCGGCGACCCACAGCAGGGGACGGCCGTACTGCTTCCCGCCCTGCTCATAGCGGCCGGCGTGGCACTTCGCGCCGGACTGCTGGCCGCGGCAGACGCGGCAGCCGCCCGCGGCGCCCGTGCCGTACGCGAGACCCTGCGCCGCCGGCTCATCGAGACGGCGCTGCCCGGCCGCGGACCGGCCCGGACCGATCTGGACGACGCGGGGCTCGTCCAGGCCGTCGACGGCGAGGTGGACCAGCTGACCGACTGGCTCACCGGCTATCTGCCCGCGCGGACCACCATGCTGCTCGGCAGCGGCCTCACCTTGGCAGCGATCGCGTGCCGCAGCTGGTTCACAGCCCTGCTCGTGCTGGCGGCCACCCCGCTGCTGCCGGCCAACCTGAAGGTCATCGGCCTGGGCACGCAGGCCGCCGTCGGCGCCCAACTGGCGGCGATCCGCGCCCACCAGTCACGGCTGCTGGACCATCTGCGCGGACTGCCCACCCTGGTCGGGCTCGGTGCCCACGACGAGGCGGCTGTTTCGGTGGCCCGGGACGACCAGGAAGTCGCCCATCGCACCGAGAAGGTACTGCGGATCGCCTTCCTGTCGACCGCGTGGGTCGAACTGCTCATCACCGGCACCCTCGCGGTGGTGGCGACCTACTGCGGCCTGGTCCTGCTCGGCTACCTGCACCTGCCCGTCGTCCCGGACCACATGAGCCTGTCCGCCGCGCTGTTCGTCCTCGTCCTGGTACCCGCCTACTTCGCCCCGGCCCGGGACCTGGCCGCCGGCTACCACGCCCGCGCCCAGGCGAGTGCCGCCGTCGAGTTGCTGGCCCCGATCCTGGACGCGGCCGACGAGAACGTTCTGCCTCCCGCCGAACCGGTCCGGCGGGCCCGACTGGCTTCGGCGCCGCCCGGGGTGCTCCTGGAAGCCGTCACAACGCATCACCCGGGACGGGAGGCACCTGCCCTGGACCGCGTCAGCGTGCGGGTCGCGCCGGCCCAGTGCCTGGCCGTCACCGGACCGAGCGGGGCGGGCAAGTCCACCCTGCTGGCCGTCGCGGCGGGTCTGTCCGCCCCGCACGGCGGACGCGCGCTCCACCTGCTGGACGGACGTGCCGTCCCCGCCGATCCCGGCCGGGTCTCCTGGGTGGGCCAGCCGGCACACCTGCTGCCCGGCACCCTGCGCGAGAACCTCCTCCTCGCCCGGCCCGCCGCAAGCGACGACGAACTGCTGGGCGCGGTCGCCTCCCTCGGCTTCGAAGACCTCCTGACCGCGTTGCCACAGGGGCTGGACACACCACTCGGCGAACGCGGCACCGGCCTGTCCTCCGGCCAGTCCCAACAACTGGCTCTCGTCCGGGCGTTGCTGCGGGACGCCCCCCTGCTGTGCCTGGACGAACCCACCGCGCACCTCGACCCGGAAGCGGAGCAGCGGGTCCTGTCCGCGCTGCGGACGCTGGCCCGGGACCGTACGGTCCTGCTCGCCACCCACCGTCCGGCACTGCTGCCGCTGGCGGACCAGGTCATCACGCTGGACCACGGGAGAACCCGATGAACCGGACCGGCGCCTGGCACCTCCTGCGCACGGCGGCGCCACGCCCCGCTGTCCTGACCGGCATGCTGCTGGCCGCCGCGGGCGAACTCAGCGGTGCCGCACTGCTCGGCGTCTCCGGGTGGTTCCTGACAACCTGCGCCGTGGTCACCCTCCAGGCCAACACCACCTGGTCCTGGATGTATCCCTCAGGTGCCGTCCGGACGCTGGCCCTGGCCCGCACCGGGCTGCGCTACCTCGAACGCCTGGTCAGCCACCGGACGCTGCTGACCGCCTCCGTGGCGCTGCGCACTCGGCTGGCCCGTGGCGCTGCCCGCCTCACACCCCGTGAGTTGCGCGGGCAACGTGACGGGACGCTGCTCACCCGGCTCACCACCGACGTGGAGACCGTCGCGGGCCTGCCCGCGAACGTCCTCGCACCGTTGGTCGCGGCGATCACCACCGCGTGCCTGGTCGAGGTCCTGCTGCTGTGGGCGATGCCGCTCCTGGGGGCGGCCGAACTGGTCGTCTGGGCGGCCGGTCTCGTCTGCGCCCGGCGGGCCCACCACCGTGCGCGAGCCCATCTGGCCACCGCCGCCGAGGCCAGGGCCGCACTGCGTACCGTGCTGCTCGCCAGCCGGGCCGCCTTCAACGAACTGCGGTGCCTGGACGCCGTGCCACAGGCGCGACGGGCGGCGACGGCCGCCATGACGGCTGTCGAGTCCGCCGAGTGGGCCGCTGCCCGAGCCGAACGACTCGGCCGTCTGGCGCTGCGTCTTCTCGCCGCCCTGGGCCAGGCGGCGGTGCTGGTGGTCGCCCTGCGCGCCGCCCCGGCCCAGCCGATCGCCGTCGCAGTGGGCGAGGTGCTGCTGGTGGCCGCCGGATGGGAGTTGCTGGAAAGGCTGCCCCGGTTGCTGCAGCACCTGGCCCAGGCCGGCGACGCAGCCGGCCGTCTCGCGCACCTCGCCGCCGAGGAGCAGCCCGCGAAACGGCAGCGGGAGGCCGCCCGCTCTGTGGAGACGACCGGCCTCCCGCTTCTCGACTCGTCCGCGACCCTCACCACGACTCTCTCGGGCCCTGGCCTGATTCTGATCACCGGCCCCAATGGCAGCGGGAAGTCGACGCTGCTCAGTCAACTCGCCGGGCGTCTGCCGGCCCCCGCCGGCACGGTCCTCCTCGACGGCACGCCGGTGCATGAGCTGTCGGCCCGTGCCGTCGCGGGGACGGTCACCCTCGTCGAGGCCGACGACTGGCTGGCCGACGACACGGTGGCAGCCAATCTGCGTCAGGCGGCGCCCTCGGCCGACCCCGCCGCCCTACGGGCCGCACTGGAAGTTGTCGGCCTGTCGACCCTGCCGCTCGACACCTCGGTGGGCCCCGGCGGGGGCCTGCTGTCCCAGGGGCAGCGAAGGCGCCTTGCCACCGCGCGCGCCGTGCTGAGGTGTCCTCCGGTCCTGCTGCTCGACGAACCCACCGCCGGTCTGGACCGCCCCACCGCCGAGGCGCTGCTGGCCGCGCTGCCCCGGGCGCTGCCCGAGACCTCGCTGGTCATCGCCCTGCAGGAGCAGGACCTCGACCTGCTGGACCGGGCGCCGACCCGGGTCGTCCGCCTCGGCCGGGCCCTCGCCACCCGCCACGCGGGCGATCAGACCGGCCATGCGGCCTGTGGCCTCCCGTGGCCGCGATCAGGACCTGCTCGCCGGTGAGGGCGTTGTCCAGGCCCTGCGCGGACGCCCTGTCCCAGACGTTCGGCGCCGTGGACATGGCCGTCCCGCCGGGATCACCGGCGAAGCCGTCAGATGAGGGGCGGCCGACTCAGTGGGCGCGGTCAGTGAACGCAGCGGGTGACGTCGCTACTTGCCGTGGTTGAGGCGGGCTGCGAGGAGGTTGGGATCGTTGTTGGTGAAGTAGGCACCGCTGGCGATGTAGGCCGTGCCGCCCCGTACGGCGAGCGAGGTCGGGTTCTCCAGCCCGTCGGCTGCGCTCAGCACTGTGCTGTGGCTGCCGTCGGGCTGGACCAGGGCGACCTCGTTGTTCTTGTTGATCGCCGCGAGCAGGGTGTCACCGGCGCCGGTGAAGTCGATGTCGTCGATGTTCACCAGTCCGGTGGCCCGGGTTTCGACGGGACCGGCGCCACCGTGGCAGGTGAGGGGAATGCGCAGCACGGTGCCTTTGTCCAGGTTGGACACCCAGGCCGCACCGTTGTGGATCTTGATGCCGTTGGCTCCCAGGAATCCGGCGGGCTGCACGCCCACCGGCCGGGCACCTTACTGAAGTTGAGCTCCTACCTGCATGACCGGACCGGCGGAATGATCGGCACGCGATGCCGCCGCTCGGCTCGGTCGGCGACCCGGTCCGGCGGCTTCTGTCCGCCACCGAGGAGGTCGTCGAGCCACGGCGCAGTCCAGCACTCCACACCATGAAGGCGTCCGCCACCGGCACCACCGCTGGCTCCTCGGCGATGAACAACTCGACCTGACACGACTACCCGAGATCCTGCGAGCCAACCTCCGACACCACCGGCTCGACGTACTGGGCGAGGACCCATTCGAACTGATCTCACTCCCCGCCTGTCAGTGTCGATCGTCATCATGGGAGACATGACCAACCCGAACCTGTGCACCGGCAGTATCTGGCGGCTCCACCACGGCGACCAGGAGATCGCCCGACTGACCGTGACCGGCGCCGACATGCCCTGGACGCACGCCGAAGTCGAGACACTTCCCGGTTTTGAAGAGTTCCGTCCCCTCTTCAGTGAGCAAGAGCGGGCTGTCGACGAGGAGGACTGGGAGCGGGCCGACGTCTGCTACACCCAGATACGCAGTGCGCTCACCCTGACGTTTCCCGACGGCGGCCCGGTCGCCGAGTTCATGCTGCACATCCACGACGACGGCACCGCCGGTTGGCGCTGGCACGACGAGCCCTTCGACGCGGTGAACCGGTGATGCGCTGGGTTCGCTGCTTCTGGGCCGAGGACGCCGTCTGGTTCTACTTCGAGCTGGGCGCCGATGGGTACGTGATCCGGCACCGGTCTGACTGCGGAACTGCCTGTCTCTGAGTGGGAGGGGTACGAGGGCACTGGGTCGTCACCGAGCCGCGCACCCCGTGTGCGGGACGGGGGCGGGCGTTTTCTTGGAATGCAGCGACGGAGAATGCGTGACTATGCTGGATTTAGCTCTATCAGGGGCTTGAACCAGGGCGCAGGCTCCACTGGCCGCCCCACAGCCGAGCGCACCGCGGCGCTCTTCAGCCTCGTGCGCTCGTCGTGCGCTTCCCGGACCTCCCAGGGAGTATTCCCATGGCTGCTCAGACCGCCTCAATCGTTCTTGAGGCAGAGGCACAGGAGCTCGCCGAGGCAACCTCGCAGCATCCTTTCCTGTACGAGCTGGATCCGACCGCAGCACGCAAGGTCCTCGACGACCTCCAGGCCGCTCCGGTCGACAAGCTGCCGGTCGACGAGGAGTGGGTCACCGTACCGGCCGCGGTGGGCGATGTACGGGTACGCATCGTCAAACCGCAGGGCGTCACCGGAACGCTGCCCGTCGTGTTGTACATGCATGGCGGTGGCTGGGTCCTGGGCAACGCCGGCACTCACGACCGCCTGGTGCGCGAACTGGCGGTCGGCGCACGTGCGGCAGTGGCCTTCGTGGAGTACACGCCATCGCCCGAGGCCCACTACCCCGTGGCCATCGAGCAGGGCTACGCCACCGCGCAGTGGATCGTCCGTGAGGGAGCGTCCAAGGGACTGGATGCAGAGCGCATGGTAGTGGCCGGGGAATCGGTCGGCGGAAACATGACCGCTGCACTCGCCCTCATGGCCAAGGAACGCGGTGACGTCAAGTTCGTACAGCAGTCGATGTACTACCCGGTCACGGACGCGGCCATGGACACCGGTTCCTACGACCAGTTCGCCACCGGCTACTACCTGAGCCGCAAGCTCATGGAGTGGTTCTGGGACGCCTACACGACCGACCCGAAGCAGCGCGCGGAGATCACCGCGTCTCCCAACCGCGCTACCGTCGAGCAGCTCTCCGACCTGCCGCCCGCCCTGCTGATCGTCGACGAGGCCGACGTGCTGCGCGACGAGGGTGAGGCGTACGCCGCCAAGCTCCGAGCAGCCGGCGTTCCGGTAACCACGGTGCGCTACGACGGCACAGTCCACGACTTCATGATGCTCAACTCTCTCAGCCGGTCCAAAGCCGCCCGTGGAGCCATCGACCAGGCCACGCAGTTCCTGCGCAACGCCCTCGGAACCGACCAGGCCTAGATGCTGCGGTGCCCATTCGGTGGCCGATAGGCCACGAATCTGAGACTGGCTGGTCAGCCTGTTCGCTCTTTGGAATGAGTCGGCCGTGAAGATCGGCCGTTCGGTCTGGACTAGTGGAAGTCCCCGCTCATGTGGGGCAGGCCGCTCTCATCGCCACGGACGCGGCGATCACGGTGCTGGTGCACGCGATCGATGTCGATATCGCCTCGGAGCAGATCGCCGCCGAAGCCAAGTTGAAGGCTCTCCTCAAGCGTGAACCCAGCGGTGGCATGTCGAGCGCACCCACGCCTGACAGAACGCCAAAGCCGCACTGTTTGACCAGATGTGAAATCTGGTCATACAGTCGAGCCCATGAGTGATTCTCAACGGCTGTCCAGCGGCTCGCAGGCGCGTCGGCTGCGGGCCGAGCGGATTCTCGACGCCGCCGCCGAGTTGCTGCGGGCGCACGGGTACCGGCGGGTGTCGGTCGACGATGTGGCCCGACGGGCCGAAGTCGGCAAGGGGACCATCTACCTGCACTGGAAGACGCGCGAAGCACTGTTCTGGGGCGTGCTGCAACGCGAGTCCATGCGGCTTTTCGAGCGGCTGGTCGCGGAGCTGTCCCAGGATCCCGAGTTCGCGCTGCCGCATCGGCTGATGCGGGCCATCTTCCTTGACGTCCTCGACCGGCCCCTGGTTCAGGCGGTGCTGCTGGCCGACGCCGACGTACTGGGCAACCTCGCCAAGGACGAGACGGTTGCCGCCGCCCAGCGCGAGCTGGCGGGGAACCCCAACTACCTGGAACTCCTGCGTGAGCAGGGCCTGCTCCACCCCGACCTGAACGCCGAGGCCGCCGGTCACATCCTCGGCAGCGTCATGAGCGGCTTCCTCACCGGCGAGGCGGACGCCGAACACACCGGACTGCCACGGGAGCAGCGCGCGGACCTGCTCTCCGGAGTGCTCCGGCGGGCGCTGGAGGCCGAGGGCCCGAAGCCGCCGGAGGCGGTGGCCGCGCTCAACGCCCAGGTCGTTGCGTTGTTCACCGCCATCACCGACACCCAGCGCGCCCAGTTGCAGCGCGCATACGGATAGGGGGCACATGTCCACCACGCAAACGCCACCCGCACGCCGGGCGGCATCCTTGGACCGGGGCCCCGGGGGACGATGGTGGGCGCTGACCGCGCTCACTCTCAGCATCCTCGTGGTGGCTCTGGACAGCAACGTCCTGATGACGGCGTTACCCACGCTGTCGCTGAAGCTCGGCGCATCCACCAGTCAACTGCAGTGGATCACGGTCGGTTACACGCTCGCCTCGGCGGGCCTCCTGCTGCCCGCCGGGAAGCTGGGCGACCGGTTCGGCCGCCGCTCCACCCTGCTGGCCGGTCTCGTCGTCTTCGGTGCGTCATCGCTCGTCGCGAGTCAGGCGACCACGGCCTCCGAACTCATCGCCATGCGCGTGCTGATGGGGGCCGGCGGGGCGATGATCATGCCGATGGCGCTGGCGGTGCTTCCGGTGCTCTTCCCGGAGGACGCCGAACGGGGGCGGGCCGTCGCAGTCACCGCCATGGGCACCATGCTCGGGCTGCCGCTGGGTCCGCTGCTCGCCGGATGGTTGCTCAAGCACTTCGCCTGGGGATCGATCTTTCTCATCAACGCGCCGGTCGTCGTCCTCGGCCTGATCGGCGTCTGCCTCTGGGTGCCCGAGAGCAAGGACCCGTCGGCGCCCAGGGTGGACTGGTCAGGCGCCCTGCTTTCGGCGACCGGGGTGACGGCCCTGGTCTACGGCCTGATCGAGCAGCCGATCCGCGGGTGGGACCCGCCCGTGCTGAGTGCACTGACCGTCGGTGCCATGCTGCTGATCGGCTTCCTGGTACGGCAGTTGCGCGCCAGGTCACCCCTGATCGACCTGTCGCTCTTCGCCAGCCGTGGCTTCACCTGGGGGTCCGTGGCCTTCACGGCAACCAGTTTCGCCTTGAGCGGGGCGCAGTTCGTGCTCACGCCCTATCTGCAGGTGGTGCAGGGCAACGACGCCCAGGGAACCGGGCTGCGGATGCTCCCCCTGATCGGGGCGATGCTGGCCGGAGCCGCGCTCGGCGAGAAGGTGCTCGCACCGCGCCTGGGGGCCAGGATCCTGATCCCCGCCGGCATGCTGGTCAGCGCGGCCGGTCTCGTCGTCCTCACCCGCGCCCCGGCCGGGGGCGGTTACGGCCTCGCCGCCATCGCCCTGGTCATCTTCGGGCTCGGACTCGGCCTCGTCCTGCCGCTGTCGGTGGACACCGTACTCGCCTCCCTGCCCGCGGAGCAGACCGGGGTCGGCAACGCCATGTCCCGCACCCTCCAAGGCGTCGGTGTCGTCTTCGGCTCCGCGCTGCTGGGCAGCGTACTGAACCGCGGTTACCGCACACAGCTCACCGGCGCCCCGCACACCTTGCCCGCCGCGGCCACGAGCGCCGCCCAGTCCGGCGTGGCCGGTGCGCACTCCGCCGCTCGTCACCTGTTCCCGGCGGACAGCCGACTGCTCGTCCACGCGGCGGATCACGCCTACGTACACGGCATGGCCCAGGCCTCGTTCCTCACCGCCGCCCTGCTCGCCGCGTGCGCTCTCACGGTCGCGGCCCTGCTGCCCAAACGTGAGCCAGGCCACGACACTTCGGCTAACCGCACATAAGAAGCGGCAGCAGGACGGCGAATCGGTCCCACAGCACAGCGGTTCGGACAGCCATGACGGCAGCGCAGGCACAGGTCTCCCGTGATCGCAGAGCGTCGTAACTCCATGATCACGGGAGACCTGTGCCTGCCCCGTCCGTCAACTACCCCCGCCCGCGCCTATCTGCGCGACCTCTCAGTCGGCGCGACAAAGCCTTCTGACGAATGGCCTGCCGATGTACTTCGTGACGCTGGTGACGCTCTCGGGGATCCAGAGCGCCACCGGTTTGGCTCAGTTCACGCTGGTGTACGCGTCCGCGATGCTGAACGCACTCGCGCAAGCCGGGCACTCCACGCGGCCAGCTGCCCGGCAAAAAGGTTTCACTCCGATGCAACCTGCCTCCGAGCCCGTGCGTATTAGAGGCGATACCGCACTTCATCCGGGGGGATTACATGTACGTGGACCGTTCGGCCGGTCGGACCGCCGGCCGTTTCGGCGCTGTTGTCGTGGCCTGTGCGGCCCTGTTCTCGGCCGTCGGTTGTTCCGCGGACGCGGGTACCGGCGTCAGGGCGGCCCCTGACACGCCGGGTGCCCGGACCTCCGCCGCGGCGGCCGAAAAGGCCGCGGGCAGGGACAACGACGGCGCGGGCAGAGCGTCCAGCGCACACCCGGTTCCGTCGGTGCCGGAGCCCGCCGTGCTTGCGCAGGCGCGGGTGAACATATCCGACGGGCAGACGGTGGGTGTAGGCATGCCGATATCCGTCACCTTCTCCCGGCCGGTCCCCGTCGACGAACGCAAGGGTGTGGAGAGCTGGCTGCGCGTACAGACCTCGTCGGGCACGAGGGGGGCGTGGAGCTGGGTGAAGGACAGCAGCCTCCCGGACGGGCAGCGTGTCGACTTCCGCCCCAGCACCGCCTACTGGCAGTCCGGCACCCGGGTCTCTCTCCGTGTCGGCTCGCACGGCGCCCGTCACTTCACCATCGGCCGGTCGCTGGTGGCCACGGTCGACGCGAAGACGCACATGATGACCGTCCGTACCGGCGGTACGGCGCGGCGTATCCCGGTCACCACAGGGGCACCGGGGACGGATACCTGGAACGGGACGATGGTCGTCATGGACAAGCAGCGCAAGGTGCTCATGGACTCCCGCACCGTGGGCCTCGGGAACGAGTACCGCGGCGACTACTTCTGGGCCGTGCACCTGACGACGTCGGGGACGTACGTGCACCAGAACCCGCGGGCGGACACCGAGGCCGGACACCGTAACGTCACCCACGGCTGTGTCGGCCTCGCCTCCGACGGCACCGCCCAGCGTTTCTACGACCAGGTACGGGTCGGTGACGTCGTCACGGTCACCGGGGCCGACAAGGACACCGTCGCCGCCGGCAACGGCTACGGCGACTGGAACCTGACCTGGAAGCAGTGGCTCGCGCACAGCGAGGCCGGCGCCGCCACGACCGCATGACCCCCATCGCACCGGCCCTGCGCGGCACGCGCTGCGCGCCGTAAGAAGAGAGCACGACAAGGTGACCGAGGACGAGTTCGACCTCTTCTACATGGCTGCCTGCCCGCGTCTGGTCGGTCAGCTGTACGCCCTGACGGGCGACTACGCCGAAGCCCAGGACGTGGTCCAGGAGGCGTTCGCACGCGCCTGGGAGCGGCGTTCGTCCGTGCTGAGCGGCGACCGGGATCCCGAGGCGTGGATCCGCACGGTGGCACACCGCCTGGCGATGGGCCACTGGCGGCGGGCACGCCGCTGGTGGGAGCTGGTGCGGGGCGAGTCCGTGCCGCAGGCGGCGCCCGAACCGAGTCCGGACCATGTGGCGTTGGTCGCCGCGCTGCGGCGCCTGCCGGAGGCTCAGCGGACCGCGATCGTGCTCCATCACCTGTGCGATCTGAGTGTGGAGCAGATAGCCGCCGAGACCGGTGCGGCCGTCGGCACCATCAAGGCACGCCTGTCACGCGGCCGTTCGGCACTCGCCGCTCACCTGGTGAGCGAGGAAATCCACTCCACGGAGGAAGCCTGTGTCTGACCAGCTGCCACCGCATCCCCTGACCGAGACGGAGCTGTCGGCCCGGCTCCGTGGCCTGGCCGCGCAGGGCGCGGCACCGGCCACGGGGGCACAGGCGAGGAGCCGGGCGCAACGCCGCCGCCGCGGCAAGCGCGTTGTGCTCTCCGCCGGCGCGCTGGCGGCGGCGGCCCTCACCGCCGTCACCTCCGGCGCCCTCGGCTCCGTCACCGGGGCGACCGCACCCCCTGCGGCGTCCGTGTCCCACACCCCCACACCGGCCCCGTCCCCGGCGCCGGTCCAGCGGGTGACGATCGACCTGGACGCCTACACGCTGACCATGAGGGGCAGGAGGTTCCCCATCAGCGGGATGTGGGACAACTGCCCGATCGGCGAGAGGGCGGTCACGGTCACCGCCAAGTACCCCACCCTGACAATGCCCCCCAACAAGTACAGCAAGTTGACCAAATATGTGGACGTCAGGCAGTGGGCGGTCACCTTCACCGACCGCCGTCACCACGAGCGGCTGCTGATGTGGGCGCTGGACCCCTCCGCCGGTCTCAACAGCATCGGCCACAACTCCAGCCCCGGCTCCATCGCCCTGGCGCCCGAGGCCGGGAAATGGGTGTACGACGCCATCAAGCCCGGCGCGCGAGTGGAGATCAAGGGCCGACAGGCCGCGAGCGCGGACCCGGACTCCGTGTGCTACGACCGCCTACCGGTCACTGGCGACCGCTGAGGCCGAACCAGCAGCGTGGCGCGGGCACGTGATGCAGCGCATTTGGCTTTCCCTTATCCAAGGCCCCCATTCCTGAAAGCTTCGAACCTCGATGACCAAAATAGCTGCCAGGGCACCCGAGAACGTCTTCCTTCCGGGTGACCGGCGCCGGCACCGCAAGCCCAGACAGAATGGCGCGGGAACCGGATTTCGCCGGGCCCTCGTCCTCGCCATGGCCGTGCCCGCGGCGTCCGCCGCCCTGGCGGGTCCGTCCGCCTTCGCCGCCCAAAAGGATGTCGTCACGACGGCCAAGTCCCATGACCTGGACACCGACGACCAGCAGATGGCCAAGAACCTGGAGACCCGGGTACTCGATCAGCGGCTGGGCTCGAACGTGAGCGGCGTGGTCCTCAACGCCGACTCGAACACCACCGTATGGGGCCACAACGCCTCCACCGCGCTGATGCCGGCGTCCAACGCCAAGCTCGCCACTGCGACCGCCGCCCTGACCGTGCTCGGGCCGAAGCACCGGTTCACCACGAAGGTCGTCTACGGCCACGGCACCCTGACCCTCGTCGGTGGCGGCGACCGTACCCTGACCACCGCCGACCTCGCAGAGTTGGCGAAGACCGCGATCGCCGGACTCAAGGCCGCGGGCCGGACCACCGTGAAGGTCACCGTCGACGACAGCCTGTTCCCGGAGCCGACCCTGGCCAAGGGCTGGAACGACGGCTACTACCCCGACACCGTCGCCCCGGTCCGCGCGCTGGTCGTCGACGGGCACGGCGTCCAGGACACCTCCATCGACGCCGGGCAGGTCTTCGCCGAACAACTCGCCGCGGACGGCGTAACGGTCACCGGTCACGTCACCCGCGCCACCGCACGCTCGACGGACGTTCCGGTGGCCCAGCACAAGTCGGCGCCGCTGTCGGACATCGTCCACACCATGCTCAAGCACAGCGACAACAACATCGCCGAGACCCTGCTGCGGATGACCGCCCTTGGCGCTGGCCGCCCGGCCACCTTTGAGGGCGGCACCAAGGTCGTGCGCCACGTGCTGAGCCGGGTGTACGGCGTTTCGCTCGACAACTTCCAGCTCTACGATGGCAGCGGCCTGTCCCGGGCCGACCGCATCCCGGCCACCACCCTCGCGCAGATCCTCGAACTGCCGGCACAGCCCCGCTACGCGCACACCCTCGGCTCCGTCCTCGACGGCCTGCCCGTCTCCGGCGAGGCCCGCAGCACGCTCGGCCCGGAGTACGGCCGCTTCGACGACGCCAACTCCAAGTGCGCGGTGGGCAAGGTGCATGCGAAGACCGGCACCCTCACCGGCGCCATCTCGCTGAGCGGTCTGACTCAGGGCAAGGACGGCAAGTGGAAGGTGTTCTCCTTCGTCGAGAACGGCGCCACGGCCGACCCGAACGCCATCAAGGACGCGATGGACGACCTCGCGGCGACCGTCAACGGCTGCTACGCGTAAGGGATTCAGCCTCGGCACTGAGGAGCTCTGGTATTCAACTGTCGCCAGATCCCCGTGGAGCCCAGCCCGTTGGTGACCGTTTGCATGGCGGGCAGCGCTCGGGTCGCCTGAAAGGTCTGCAAGGAAGCGGTGTGTCCGCGGCTACCGGCTCGTTTCGTCGGCATCGGCACCTGCGCAGTGCTGCCACGTACAGCACGCATCGACGAGCGCGGCACCCCCTTTGCACCGTCGAGCACCTTCGGGAACCTCCCTCTGCAGGATCCCCTCTGACAGGGCGGTATGCCACCGCCGACGGGTGAGCTCCGCGTCGCTTGGCCCGGTCGAGCGCCTCGGGAGTCTCCGTCGTGGTGGCTCTTCGGAGATTGGAGACACCCCCCATGCGTCTTTCCACCGCTCACAGAACCGCCACCCGGCGGATCGCCTCCGTCGCGATCGCCACCGGTGCGGTGCTCGGACTCGTCGGCGCGTCCACCGGGACGGCCGGCGCGGCGACACCGACGCACCCCGGCCGCCCGGACAGTCCCATCATCGGCGGCACCGAGAAGCCCGTCGGCGCGTATCCGTTCATGGCGGCGCTGCTGTCCAAGGGCCGGGGCAACCCGCTCGACCGGCAGTTCTGCGGCGGCAGCCTGCTGGCCCCGAACGTCGTCATGACGGCCGCGCACTGCGTCGTCGATGAGCAGCCCAAGCAGCTCGAAACGGTCGTCGGCCGTACCGTGCTGTCCAAGAAGAACCAGGGCCACCTGCGCAACGTCACCGACATCGTCGTCCACCCCCGGTACGCCAGGGGCCAGGAGGCGTACGACATCGCGTTCCTGATGCTGGACAAGCCGGTCACCGGTACCGCACCGGTCAACCTGCCGACCGTGGGCACGGACGCACTCATCCGCCCGGGCGCCAAGGCCACGGTCATCGGCTGGGGCAACACCGACACGGAGGTGCCCAACTATCCGGACCGGCTGCGAGCGGTGAACGTCCCGATCGTGTCGCACATCGAGTGCAAGGCGTCCTACTCGAGCTACGACAAGAAGGTCAACGTCTGCGCGGGCGTCGAAGGCAAGGACTCCTGCCAGGGTGACAGTGGTGGACCGATGTTCCGGAAGCTGCCGGGCCGCCGCGGGGTCTACCAGACAGGGATCGTGTCGTACGGCGACGGCTGCGCGGCACAGGGGGCTCCGGGCGTGTACACATACACCGGTTCGGCCAAGCTGTGGGACACGCTGGGCGAGTCCGCCAAGGGCAGGAAGGTGAAGCAACTGCTCGGCCGCTGATCTGGTGAAAGGATGCCCTGTTCTCGCAAGATCCCCAGGTGAACAGGGCATCCGCAGAAGCCGGGCCACGGATCACCTCAGCTCCGAAGGTCCAGGCAAGTTCGAATCCTGCCCTCGCCGCGGGCGCAGGCTTCGCACGCTTCGGCGCCGCGAAGGGGCCGGATCCAGTCCGCGCAGTGCTCCGCAGGCGGCTGCCGCGGCATGGGTGCCGAACACGGATCCCGAGTGCCGGCCGCGCGAGAGCATCTGTGACGGCCCCGGAGACATTGCCCGGGACGCGCTGTGCAGCGGCGCACGGCGGAAGTAGTCGTCGAGTTCGAAGCCCTGGATGAAGGTGCCGTTCAGCACCGCAGCCGCCGTGCCGCCGGCGGCACGCCCCAGCCGATGAGCGGTGTGCTCCCGGCGCCCTCCATGGCCAGGACGGCATCAACAGCCCCCACCGGGAAACGGCGAGCATCCCGAAGGCATGGGCACGGGCGAGCATACGGCCGTGCCGGGCCGCGGGCATCAGCTCGGTCAAGTGCGGGTCCACCAAGGCCGGTTCGCCCCCCATCCGAACACCGAGCAGGACGCGCAGCACGATGAGGGACGTCGCGTCCTGAGCGGAAACCGGCACCACCGAGAGGACCGCTTGAGGGGCTGGAGGTCCGTCATGACTGCAGGCGCTCCAAGACTCCCCGGGTGACCGGCAGGTCGGCGGTCGATCAGGGCAGGCCGGTGGCGTCCAGCCCGGAGCGCAGCAAGGTAAGCAGGTCGGCCAGCGCTGCTGGCGGATCCGGTTCGAGTGCGACGAGCATCATTGCGTCGATGATGAATCGGGCCACTGCGCGGATCCGTAGGTCGGGAGTCTCCAGGCCACGGTCGGCCGCGAGCGCGTCGGCCAGGGTGTCCGCGTGCCGTAGCCACATCTGCTGCCAGTGGACGCGCAGTGCCGGGGTGCCGTGCACGAGGGCGAGGAACGCCTCGAACTGTTCCCGCTCCCGCGGATCCCCTGTAAGCAGTGACACCAGGTACTCCTGCACCGCGTCGAGCACGTCCCGGCCAGGAGAGCGCTGACCGACCGCGGCAACGAGGCCGGCGGCGATCTCCGGCTCCCGGTCGAAGAGCAGCGCTTCCTTGCTGCGGAAGTAGGAGAACAGGGTCGGCACCGAGACCTCGGCGGCCTCGGCGATCTCCGCCACGGTGACCGCGTCGTAGCCGCGTTCGAGGAACAGCCGCAAGGCCGCGTCGGCCAGTGCCCGGCGGCTGCGGGCCTTCTTGCGCTGCCGCAGGCCGGGCGCTGAACGGTTCGGTTCGGTCACACATCGAACCTAGCAGGTTCCATAGCGACGCAAAATCTTAAGTGGCTTAAAAACTTCAGTGGTTGAAGAACCGTCAGCTGCTGTGCTTCACTCGTGCCGCCGGCCGTCGAGATGACGCCGTCCTCCATCCGTTGCCCCGCCAGAGATCCAACAGCAACGAGTGCCGGGGTTCGCTCATCCGAGTTGTTGACCGAGAGCCGCCGAGGGACCGCAACGATTTTCCGGCCGCCACCAATGCCTTGCCCTATCACCCGACTCGCGAAAGGAGTATCAGGTGCAGCGCGACAGGGATTCTCAAGGGATTCGGCTTGAATCACCCGCGTTTTCTTGCGATATGTGCGGCAGACCGATTCGCCGAGGCTCCCAAGATGACATCAGGGCCGGGAAGAAGCGTCCACGATACTGCTCGAACGCCTGCCGTCAGCGCGCCTACCGTCAGCGGCTCAAGGACGATGGAATGAGTGCTTCGACTGCGACCGGAACAGCCCGTTTGAGCAGTTTCATCGGCCGGACCGATGAGCTGGTGGAGCTGAAGCGGCTGGTGCGCGCCACACGACTGCTGACCCTGACAGGGCCCGGGGGTGTGGGCAAGACACGTCTGGCGGTGGAGTTGGCTGCCCTTGAACAGCGCGGCGGACGCTGTGAAGTCAGCCTTGTCGAACTGGCGTCGGCGGCCACGGGTGAGCAAGCGCGGCAGCGGATCACCGAAGCGCTCGTGGGAACCAGGGAAGCGCGTGCCCCAATGGTGGGGGCACGGAGCGGGACGGGCTCCGACCGCGATCGGCTTCTGGTGCTCGACAATTGTGAGCATGTGCTCGACGACTGCGGGCTGGCCCTCAGCGCGTTACTCCCTCGCCATCCGGGCCTGCGCGTCGTGGCCACCAGTCGCGAACCATTACGATTGCCGGGCGAAACGGTGTACTCGGTGGGCGGTCTCTCCCTGCCGGATCCCGATGGCGCCGGATCGCTCGCCGGCTTGCTGCGCTCGGACGCCGTCCAGCTCTTCGTCCACCGGGCGCAGGCCGTCTCCTGCGGATTCCAGCTCACCGCGGACAACGCCGTACACGTCGTCGCGTTGTGCGCCGGGCTCGACGGGCTGCCGCTGGCGCTTGAGCTGGCGGCCGGTCTCGTGCGGGCCTTTCCGCCGGGCGAGATCCACCATCGGCTGGACGACCGCTTTTCCCTCCTGACATGCGGATGGCGTACGGCGGATCGACGTCACCAGAGTCTTCGCTCGGCCATCGAATGGAGCTATGACCTGCTGACGCCTCAGGAGCGGTCGCTGTTCCGGTCACTGTCGCTGTTGCCGGGCGGGTTCGGGACGGATGCCGCCGCGGCCGTCGCCGCGGACCATGACATACCCCCGTCGGCCGTGCCGCAGCTGCTGGCCGGCCTTGAAGCCAAGTCCCTCATCGTCCCCGGTGCCGACGGGGCGGGTTCCGCCCGGTTCCGGATGTTGGAGTCGATCCGGTGTTACGGGCACGAACGGCTCCGTGCCGAGGGCGAGGAGATACGGGCCTACGACCGTCTCGTCGACTGGCTGGCGGAACTCGCGCGCCCGTTCCGGGAGGCAGCGCTCACGCCTGCCGAGACCTGCCGGCGGCTGGACGAGGAACGCGACAACCTCACGTCTCTGCTGCAGTGGTTGAGCGTGGGCAGCGACCCACGCCAGCTCCTCCTCGCCGGGGCACTGGCCCTCGTGGACATCAACCGGGGGTGCGGGGCGGAGTCCCGCACGATGCTGGCCGGGGCGTTGGACCGTACGGATCCGGGAGCGGACGACCGCAGCATCGCTCTGTGCATGCAGGCGCTGCTCATCGCGTGGGAGGGGAACGCCGGCGAAGCGGTACAGCTTGCGCTGCGGGCAGTGACGCTCGAGCGCCGGCGCCCGCAGCGCCGCGATCATCTGATCTGCCGCATGCTGCTGGTGCTGAGCCTGGCCCGGACGCAACACGGCGACCAGAGTTCGAGGGCCGATCTCGAGGAGTGTTTGGAGATCAGCCACCGGGTCGGCGATCGCGTCATGACCGCGTTCTGCCTGATCCTCCTCGCCTGGCAGTTGCTTGGCGGCGGCGATACGGTCCAGGCGGTGCGGCTGGTTGACCAAGCCCTCCCGATCCTGCGGGGCGAGGCCAATCCGGTCCTGCTACGAGTGCTCCTGCACACGGCCGGCGTCCTTGCCCTGGAACGGGACGACTGCGCTGCGGCGGAGGCGTACTTCGCCGAGGCGCTGGGAGACACGGACCAGGTGAGCGACGCGGCTCACCTGGGCGCAGCCGGTCCCGCGCTCTGGGGCCTGGCTGTCAGTGCGGCACGGGGCGGTCGGTTCGAGCGGGCGCTGCGGCTGTTCGCGGCCGTCGAAAGGTACGACGTGTCCGCGGCCCTCGTACTGCCTCCCTGGTTCCGAGCGCAGGTGGAGGAGGCGGCGGCCACAGCGCTGAGGGCGCTGCCCAAGGCACGGGCCGAGGGTGCGCTTGCGGCAGGGCGCCGGCTGGGTCCACGACAGATCGTGGACTACGCACGGGACGGACAGCCGGCAACGGCACCCGGTGGGGACGACCCGCTCAGCCCGCGCGAACGGGAAGTGATCGACCTGGTGGCTGCCGGACTCACCAATCGACAGATAGCGGCCCGGTTGTTTCTGTCGGTTCGCACCGTCGAGACCCACGTCCGCAACGTCCGCGCCACACTCGGACTGCGTTCCCGTACCCATGTCGCCGCATGGTCCGCACGGCGGGCGCAGGCCGTGACCACACGCACCGAAGAAGGGGCCGGAGCCGGGTCCGTGGTGTAACGGTGTTCGTCACCGGGGGCCACGTCCGCTGATTCGCCGTTGACGAACCGGAGCCGCATCCGAGCCGCCGGGTGAGGAAAGCACGGCGGCCAGCGCCGCCAGGGGAGATGAGTGGCCCCTGGCGGCGCCTTTTTGTGCGCTCGTACGCCGTGCTGTTGCCGCTGTGGCTGACGCCAAGGCCGCGAGGCCGCGATCCGCCGACGCCTCGTGTCTAGCTCTACGGTCCCAAGCCGCCGTCCTACGCCACGGACCGGTGTCCGCGTCACGTCGGCGTAACGGTGGGCATTGCCGATGTGGCGGCCCTCCAGGATGAGGATTCTTGTATGCGCAGTTCGATCCCGTGGCGGTGACCGAAGGAAGAGACCCGCCTGCTGATTCGACGCCGCCCTTGTCCGTGCGATTGCGGGCGTGCGGCGGTGGTCGCACCGGAAGCGGATCGTCCTCCCCATCCAGGCACCCTTCGAGGAGTTCTCCGTGCGTATTGTCATGTCCGCTACGCGTATGGCCGTGGTCGCCGCAGCCGTGGTGGCCGCCGCATCGACGGTTGTCCTTCCCGCCACTTCTGCCACAGCCGTGACCGCAAAGCCCGCGGCGGCCTCGGCCAACTTTGTCGTGAGCCAAGCCCAGTTCCAGCACATGTTCCCGAACAAGAACCCCTTCTACACCTATGCCGGGCTGCGCAACGCGATGAACTCCTTCCCGGCTTTCGCCCACACGGGCAGCGACACGGTCAAGAAGCAGGAGGCGGCTGCCTTCCTGGCGAACGTCAGCCACGAGACCGGCGGCCTGCGGTACACAAAGGAGCAGAACCCCGCCAACTACCCGCACTACTGCGACGCGAGCCAGCCGTACGGCTGCCCGGCCGGCCAGGCGGCCTACTACGGCCGCGGACCGATGCAGCTGAGCTGGAACTTCAACTACAAGGCAGCGGGTGACGCGTTGGGCATCGACCTGCTGCACAACCCGAACCTCGTGGAGACCGACGCCACGATCTCGTGGAAGACCGCGCTGTGGTACTGGACCACTCAGTCGGGTCCCGGCTCCATGACGCCGCACAAGGCGATGGTCAGCGGTGCCGGATTC
The DNA here is from genome assembly GCF_053592475.1 of Streptomyces sp. NPDC002671. Lineage (NCBI taxonomy): Bacteria > Bacillati > Actinomycetota > Actinomycetes > Kitasatosporales > Streptomycetaceae > Streptomyces > Streptomyces sp. NPDC002671. The sequence continues at coordinate 5,025 of NZ_JBSFVU010000012.1, read as the reverse complement.
GGTGAGACGATCCGCAGCATCAACGGCGCGCTGGAGTGCAACGGCCAGAACCCCGCCGAGATGCAGGACCGTGTCAACCTCTACCGGCAGTTCACGCAGACCCTGAATGTCACCCCCGGAGACAAGCTGACCTGCTGATCGCGACGGTGGCGGCGGTCCGTCACCACCACGCCGCATCGCACGCTGTCGCACCCACCGTGGTGCCCGGCCGGCAGGCGACACCCTTGGCCCCAGGAGGCCGGCACACAACCGGCCTCCCCCCTCCGCCTTGCTGCGGTCGCCTTCTCGCGCCGTTCAGAACCCGCTCGTTGACGTCATCCGGCGAGGAATCATGCGCAGAACACCTCTGAAAATCCCCCTGCGACCTTCCCTGACAACCCTCGTGACCGCGCTGGTCGCCGCGATCGCAGCGGCGCTGTTGGTGGCCACACCGAGTACGGGCGCGGGTGCGGTTGCTCCACGCTCCGCCGCACCGGCTGCCGCGGCGGCGATCGACCACACGGTCACGTTCGTCAACAGCACCGGCAGGAAGATCTGGATCGGCAGCGCTGTCAACGCCGACAGGTCGAAGAACTTCGACAAGCTGCCGATCCTGGAGCCCGGCCAGTCGGCGACGGTGACCATTCCCGAGACGACGGCGCCCGGCCACTGGCGCGGAAAGTTCTTCGCACGCATGGGATGTACCGGGAAACCGGGCAGCAACTTCCACTGTGCGGTCGGGGACTGCGGCGAGTTCGCCGACCATTGCGCCAAGGACACCGGAGAACAGCCCGCCAGCCTCGCGGAGTTCAACTTCGACTCCAAGGACGCTGTCGCTCCCTGGTACGACGTGAGCTACGTGAACGCGTTCTCGGTGCCGATCACGATCGCCCCCCAGAACGTGCGCCCCGGCGGTGGCGGGTGCGACACGGTGGGCTGCGCGAACAACCTGCTGCCGAACTGCCCCGCGGGCAATCTGACGCGCTGGGCGGACGGCAAGCCGATGCTGTGCACCAACCCCAACCGGGATGCCAAGACCGCCTATAGCGACATGATCGCCTCCCACTGCCCGAAAGCCTATGGGTGGTCCCGGCAGGACCAGGAGCCGGGCAACCAGGTGATGCGGCAGTGCAGCAAGTGCAGCGGCTTCCTCGTGACCTTCCACCGCGCCTCGTGACCGCAGAACACGCGGCCCCCTGGCCGTGAACGCGTCTTGACGAACGGCCGGATGAAAAGGAAGAAGCCATGCGAAAAACGCCCAACTTACGTGGTCTCGCCGTGATTCTGGCGGCTCTGGCCCTACTCGCGTTCGGCAATCACGCCGGCACGCCCACCAACGCGGTGAACGCGTCCTCCGCCACGGTGAAGAAGAAGGGCATCAGCGCCTGGAACTTCACCGGCGTCACCAACGCGCTCGCCGACTCGAAAGCCGGTTGGTTCTACACCTGGTCCTCGGGCAAGCAGCAGATCACGCCCCCGTCCGGGGTCGAATTCGTGCCCATGATCTGGGGCAAAGGCTCGGTGACCGATGTGGAACTCGGCCAGGCCGAACAGCAGGGCAAGACCCTGCTCGGGTTCAACGAACCCGATATGCCGGGACAGGCCAACATGACTGTGCCGCAGGCGCTCGATCTGTGGCCCCGGCTGCAGTCGACCGGCATGCGGCTCGGAGCGCCCGCTGTCGCCACCGGCGCCGACGTCGCAGACGGCTGGCTCGACCGCTTCATGAAGGGCGCCGCCAGCCGTCACTGCAAGGTCGACTTCATTCCCCTGCACTGGTACGGCGGGGACTTCGACGCCACGCATGCGACAGCCCAGCTGCGGAACTACCTCCAGGCCACCCACAACCGCTACAGGAAGCCGATCTGGCTCACCGAGTACGCACTGATCGACTTCTCCACCGGCACCCCGAGGTATCCGACACAGGCGCAGCAGGCCGCGTTCGTGAAGCAGTCGACCGCCATGCTGCAGGGGCTGCCGTTCGTCGAACGGTATGCATGGTTCACCCTCTCCACCAGCCACGGTGACGGCACCGGACTCTACAACGGTGCGACGGCCAACGAGGTGGGCGCCGCCTATCGCGCGGCCGGCTGAGAAACAGCCCCACCCTCCATCCGGCAACAGCCTTGTCGGATCACGCATGCCGCCACGGACACGGAGCACATCGCTCCCTTCACCGATCCACCACGCCGTGAAACGACACCACATGAAACGAGGAACGAGCATGAGCAAGCGAAAGCTCTACGTCCCACTGGCCACGGGAGCCGTCGCGCTGACCGCCATACTGGGGCTCTCCCCGGCGAGTTCGGCCACGCCCAGGGCCCCGCAGGCAGGGGCCTGCTGGGCGACGCACTACGGTCCCATGCCCCCTGGAGCCCTCACGGCCAGCGGCGAGATCTTCGACAACAACAAGAACACCGCGGCGACCTCGCTGACACGCAATCCGCAACTGCCGTTCGGGACCCGCGTGAAGGTGACCAACGTCGCGAACGGCAAGTCCCTCGTCGTGCGCATCAACGACCGCGGCACCTTCCAGCAGACGCCGCAGGAACCGAAGTGCCTCGACCTGACCGACGGTGTCTTCAGCCGGCTCGGCGGCAGCCTCAACCCCGACGCCGGCCACATCGTGGTCCACCAGAAGGTCCTGAACTGATCCCGGGCTCTCGATCCACTGCCACCAGAAGGAGAGCCTCATGACCACCATCGGGCAGAAGACGGTAGTCGGACTGGCCACACTCGCGGTCGGCTTCGGACTTGTCTCTCTCGCCGCCCCCGCCGGGACGGCCGCTCCCGCGGCCCCCGTCATCCACCGCTGCGACGTGCACCACACCACTCCCGGGAGCCACCTCTTCGTCCGGCTCCAGACCGGTGACGAGGGACTCTGCTTCACCGGCCAGGGCACCACGACGGACGTCCAGAACCTGACCCCGTTCGAAGCGATCAACCTCAAGCCCGCCGACGGCAAGCTCATGCAGGTGACCGTCACCTACGTCACCGCGATGGGCGAGCAGAAGGACAAGGACCTCAACCGTGAAGGCCAAGTCTTCAGGTTCCCGGGTTACGCGTTCCTCAAGAAGGTTGTCATCAAGCCCCTTTGACGACCGACGGGTGCCTGGCCGACGGTCCTCGATCCCTGGCACGCCCAGCATGTGATGCGCCACCCGCAACACCCGGCGAACCGCAGGTTTGGTCCGGCTCGCACGGAAAACCACTCGGCGCGGCCGCGGAAGACGGCGACCGCGCCGAGTACCGCCCACGCACCGTTCCGCCCTGGGAGTTCGTACCGCCTGAACACCCCGGCTGCCCGGGCAAAGGTCCGGCTCCCCGACAACGACCCGCTGGGCCGCGGTGCCTTGCCCTACTTGGGAGAGAACCCGATGCGGTCGGAAGTCATCAAGCAGACCAACGCCGAACGCATCAAGGCCGGTTGCCGGCCGAACTGGCAGTGCTCGCCTACTATGCGTCGATCCCGCCGTCGCTTGGCTTCCCCGGCGCTTCCGGAAGCGTCGGCACCGCCGCGGTTCAGCTCGCCGTGGTGCACGGCGCGCGCGTGATCGGCACCGCCAGTCCGGCAAACCACGAGTAGCTGCGCTCACTGCGGGCCGAGCCCGTCGCCCACGGCGAGGGCCTCGTCGAGCGGGGGTTCGCGTACTTGCGCCCGACGGCGTCGGCACTCGACGTCGCCGGGAGCGGGGTGCTGCCCGAGCTCGCCGACGGCCCGGAGCACGTCGTGACGGTCACCGACTTCGGTGGCGCGCAGAAGCACGGGGTGACGTTGAGCCGTGGCGACGCCAGCCGCGTGCACCTGCTCAACGCACCGTTCGGCTTCGGATCTCGTCGGCTTTGTGCTCGGGGAGGACCTCGGCCAGGACACGTTCCACTCCGACCTGGGCGGCGATTGCTTTCGCCGTGCGGGTGTTGTCGCCGGTGATGATGACGACGTCCAGGCCGAGCTGTCTGAGGGCGGTGATGGCGGAGGCGGAGTCGTCCTTGACCGCGTCGGCGACGGCTTCCAAGCCGCTGCGGGAAGCGAAGTGTTCGCGCCGCGGTGCTGCAAGGGGCGCCGTCGCGATGCGGTCCGCTCGACCCAGGCGCCGCGCGGCAGTCCTTCTGCCGCCGCACGCCCGTCAGAATCTGCGGTGCGTCCAGAAGGGCCTCAGCGAACCGTCAGCGTCCCCTTCATGTTGGGGTGGTACGTGCAGATGAAGGAATAACTGCCCTTCTTCGACGGCGCCGTGAAGCTGCCGGACTTGCCGCCAGCGATCCGTCCGGTATCGAACGCCTTGCCCTGCGTCGCGGTGACGGTGTGCGCGGCGGAGTCGTCGTTGACGACAGTGACCTTCTGGCCTGCCCGCACAGTCAGGGTCGCCGGGCTGAAGGCGAAGTTCTTCATGGTGATCTGTGCTGCGCCCGCGGCAGGCGACGGTGCGGCTAGGCTGGAGGAGGTCGGCGAGAAGAAGTTCTCACTCGCGCTTGAGTATGCGGTTGCCAGCGACAAGGCTGCGGCCGTCGCGACCACGAGGGCTGCGGCGCGTCGGCAGTGATGGGCGGACGACATGGCCTGGCTCCTTCTTGGTAGGTCGGCTTTCGTTCCGCGAGGGCCGGAGGAAGGTGTTCATCGGGGACGGTGGCTGAGCGCCGCTCAGGTACCGCCGTCCAGTAAGCGATGAAACATCCCGGCCAGGAGCTTCATTTTATCGCCGGGTCATGGCGCTCGCAGGGCGCAGCGGCGCGCGGGGAGGGTGAAGGCGCGACCATGACCGAGCTTGAAGGTGCGTCCGCCCACAGCATGAGCACGGCGACGCCGACGTCCCCCGGGAAGGAGATCTGGAAGAGGGGGCAGCGCTCCGGCCTGATGCCCTCGGCGGTTCGGACAAAGGCTTCGTCATGTGAGCGCCCGTGCCTGGATGGCCGACCGTCCGCGGAACGTACTAGGGCCTGTGTGATGTCGTGATCAATCTTGCCGATCCGGGTCCGTCGGGAAGGCGGATCCGGTAGGAAGGCAATCGTGACGCGCAGGCAACTCACCGACGAGCAGTGGCAGTT